>JAIYAJ010000467.1 GCA_027489105.1 Zymomonas sp.
CCCGCGCCGCCGCCGATGAACAGGCTGCTCGCCAGCATCAGGAAGGCCGGCACCAGCAGCCAGAAGCTGATGTTGTTCATGCGCGGGAAGGCCATGTCCGGCGCGCCGATCATGATCGGAACGAACCAGTTGCCGAAGCCGCCGATGATCGCGGGCATGACCATGAAGAAGACCATGATCAGGCCGTGCGCGGTGATCAGCACGTTCCACATGTGGAGCGCGGTGTCCATATCCGGCGCGCCGCCCATCATTTGCGTCCAGATCGGCAGGAACTGGATGCCGGGGTGCGCGAGCTCGGCGCGCATCAGACCCGAGATCGCGCCACCGACGATGCCGGCGAAGATCGCGAAGATCAGGTAGAGCGTACCGATGTCCTTGTGGTTGGTGGACATGAACCAGCGCTGGAAGAACGCCGGCTTGTGATCGGCATCATGGTGCGCATGATCGTCATGCGCCTGGAAATGCGATGCGTTTGCGGTGATGTCAGTCATCGGATCGTGCCTTAGTTCTGCGCGGTTGCAGGCTGGGACGTCGCCGGAGCCGCCGGAGCGGCTTCGGTGGCGGGCGCGGCCGGCTCGGCAGCGGCGGGGACCGCCGGGACGGTCGCCTCGGCGACCTTCTCACCCGGCAGCGAACCGCCCTTGGAGCGGACCCACTCCGCGAACTTCTCCTTGGAGACCACCTCGACCGCGATCGGCATATAGCCGTGGCGGGCACCGCAGAGCTCCGAACACTGGCCGTAATAGAGGCCTTCGCGATCGGCCTTGAACCAGGTTTCGTTCAGACGGCCGGGAACGGCGTCCATCTTGGTCCAGAAGGCGGGAACCGCCCAGCTGTGGATGACGTCATTCGACGTGACGATCATCTTCACGACCGAATTGACCGGAACGACGACACGCTCGTCGACGGCCAGCATGCGCGGCTCGCCACGCTTCTTGGCTTCGGCGTCGGGCAGCATGTTCGAGACGAGCTCGAAGTCGCCATTATCCGGATACTGGTAGGTCCAGTACCACTGGTTGCCGATCGCCTTGATGGTGAGGTCGGCCTTGGGCTGGGCATATTGCGCGGCCACCAGGCGGATCGACGGAACCGCGATCACCAGCAGGATCAGAACCGGGACGAGCGTCCAGACGATCTCGATCATGGTGTTGTGCGACGTCCTGGACGGCACCGGATTGGCCTTCGCGCGGAAACGAATCACCGCATAGACCAGGAGCAGGAGAACGAAGATCGTGATGATCGTGATGATCGGCATCAGCAGGCTGTCATGCAGCCATTGTGCGTCTTCGCCGACCTTCGTCACCTGGGGCTGAAGCTTGAAACCGCCGGGGATCGGCTGGCCGATATCGGCTTCCGGCGCACGATGCTGGAAAGCCGGGGCGGCCGGAGCCGCAGCGGCAGGCGCTGCCGCCTCGGCGGTGGTCGCCACCGCCGGAGCTGCCTCCTGCGCGTACAGCGCCGCCGGCGTCGAAGCCAGCGAGAGCGCCATCATGATAGTCTTCAACGTCTTCATTTCACCCCCGTGAAGCACGACATTTGCGTGCCATCCTGTTGTCGGGCCCTACGAATTCCGGTGCCTTATAGGCACGGCTCCCCGCAGCCTCAAGCACCGCTTGGCTCCGAATGCAAGCAGTTGAAGCGATAATGTCATCTCACTATCTGGACGCATTGTTGCGCGCTCGCAGCACAAGACAGGATCCCGACAATGAACGACGAACAGGTGCTGGCCGAATTTCGGGCCGCCGAGGCGCTCCTCGAAGGCCACTTCATCCTGTCGTCGGGACTGCGTAGCCCGCGCTATCTCCAATGCGCGCGGGTGCTTATGAACCCCGCACGCGCGGCGCGCCTTGCAGAGGCTTTGTCTCTGAAAATCCCCGATAAAATCAAGATCCAGCTGGGTGCCGTCGTCGCGCCGGCGATGGGCGGCGTGATCGCAGGACATGAGATGGGACGCGCGCTGGGGCTCGATGCGATGTTCGTCGAGCGGCCCGACGGGGTCTTCCATCTGCGTCGCGGCTTCCGGCTCGAGCCCGGCCAGAAGGTGCTGCTGATGGAGGATGTCGTGACCACGGGACTGTCCTCAAGGGAAGCCATCAAGGCTGTCGCCGAGGCGGGGGGCGAGGTCATCGCCGCCGCGTCGCTGGTCGACCGCTCGAACGGTACTGCCGACCTGGGCGTGCCCTTCTTCCCGCTGATCAGGCTCGACGTGCCCACCTATTCGGCGGATGCACTGCCGCCCGAGCTTGCCGCCATCCCTGCGGTGAAGCCTGGCAGCCGCGCCGCGGTGGCCGCCTGACATGGCCGCGTTGAACCGGCTGCGCCTGGGCGTCAACATCGATCATGTCGCCACCATCCGCAATGCGCGTGGCGGGCTTCATCCCGATCCGATCCGTGCGGCCCAGATCGCCAGCGCGGCCGGGGCCGACGGAATCACCGCGCATCTGCGTGAGGACCGTCGCCACATCATGGACGAGGACATTGCGGGGCTGATCGGCGGCATCGCCCTGCCCCTCAACCTCGAAATGGCGGCGACCGAAGAGATGGTGGCGATCGCGCTGCGCCACCGCCCGCATGCCGCCTGCATCGTTCCCGAACGCCGCGAGGAGGTCACGACCGAAGGCGGGCTCGACGCCGCTGGCCAGCATAATCATCTGAAACCGCTGATCTCGGAACTCCGTGCCGCAGGCATCCGCGTCAGCCTGTTCATCGAGCCCGACGCCCGGCAGCTCGACGCTGCGGCCTCGCTGGGAGCGCAGGTCGTCGAGTTCCACACCGGACGCTACGCCCATAGCGAGGGCGAGGAGCGCGCGGTGGAGCTGCGTCGCATCACCGAGGCGGCGGCGCTGGCGGTCAAGAACGGCATCGAGCCCCATGCCGGCCACGGGCTGACCTTCGACAATGTAACGCCGATCGCCGCCATCCCCCACATCGCTGAGCTCAACATCGGCCATTTCCTGATCGGAGAGGCGATCTTCGAGGGGCTTGGCCCCGTCGTCCAGCGCATGCGTCAGTTGATGGACGAGGCGCGGTGATCGTCGGGATCGGATCCGATCTCTGCAACATCGAGCGCATCCAGGGCTCGCTGGACCGGTTCGGCGAGCGGTTCGTCAATCGGGTCTTCACCGATACCGAACGCGCCAAGGCCGAGCGCCGCCTCCTGACCCGCGCCGCGACCTATGCGAAGCGATTCGCGGCCAAGGAAGCCTTCTCCAAAGCAGTCGGCACCGGCTTCAAGGCGGGGGTGTTCATGAAGGACATCGGCGTCGCCAATCTGCCGAGCGGCGCGCCGACGCTGGTTTTGACCGGCGGCGCCAAGGCAAGGCTTGACGCGTTGACGCCGCCGGGCCACGCCGTGGACGTTCACCTTACGATGACGGACGATCATCCCTGGGCGCAGGCGTTCGTCATCCTCTATGCCCGCCCCTTGTGAGGAGGAGATCGCGTGAGCGATCGACCGAGTGACCCCATGGACAATGCCAGCGACGTTCCCGTTCCCACGGTGGAGGCTCCGGCCGCGCCGAAGAAGGAGGGTACCGACTGGTGGGCCGAGATTCGCGGCATCTTCTGGCTGATCCTCGCGGTGCTGGGCTTTCACAGCTTCATCGCCAAGCCCTTTTACATTCCGTCCGAATCGATGATGCCGACGCTGATCACCGGCGACCGTCTTGTGGTGACGAAATATCCCTATGGCTGGTCCTATGTCTCGCCCAGCTTCCATGTCCTGCCCTTCATCAAGGGGCGGCTGTTCGGGCGTCTGCCCGAACGTGGCGATATCGTGATTCTCAAGCCGCCGCAGTCGGACACCGACTTCATCAAGCGCGTCATCGGCCTGCCCGGCGACCGTCTCGAGGTGCGCGGCGGCGTGGTCGTGCTCAACGGCGTTCCCGTGAAGCGGGTGCCCGAAAGCCCGGCGATGATTGCGGTCGACGCCAATGTCAGCTGCAGCGACCCGGCAGTCGCAGGCTTTCGTACGGTCGGGCCCGATGGCAAGCTTTATTGCGCGCTGCCCCGCTTCCGCGAAACGCTGCCCAATGGTCGCAGCTACGACACGCTCGATCTTGGATATGATAAGTCGA
>JAIYAJ010000573.1 GCA_027489105.1 Zymomonas sp.
CCTGATCAGCTTGGGATAGCCGGCCATCGCGCCCGGCTGGCGCTACCAGTCGCCGCGTATTATCCACGCGCCCTCGCCGATCGGTGCAAGAAGCTGCGCCCGCACACCACGCGATTTGAGATCTTCGACGTCATTGCCGGTCGAGATATTTTCGCGAAAGGCGTCATGGCCGGAGACGTCGACCGCGAGGCTGGCAAGGACCTCGCCCGCGATCGGGCCGCTGATATAGCCCTGTGCTGCATAGCGGTCATAGGTGCCATAGCCGAACTGCGCCTGCGCCTGCAGCGTCGAGGAGGGCTTGCGCGATACGACGTTGATCGTGCCGCCGACCGAGTTGCGGCCATAGAGCGTGCCCTGCGGCCCGCGCAGCACCTCGACCCGCTCGACGTCGAGGAAGTCGGTGAGGTAGCTGAGCGGCCGGGCGAGGTAGATGCCGTCGCTGTGGATCGTCGTGCTCGGGTCCGAGCCGATGAACACGATGTTCGACCCGATGCCACGTATAAACAGCTGCGTGTAGCCCGACAGGTCGGAGACCTGGAGCGACGGGACATAGGCTTTCAGGTCCTGAACGTCTCGCACGCCGCGCGAATCGAGCGCTTCGCCGCCCAATACCGTCACCGCGATCGGGGTCGACTGCAGCCGGGTCTCGCCCATGCGAGTGGCGGTTACGACGATGTCGCCGATGCCGGAGTCGTCGGTGGCGGATTGCGCCGAAAGCGGCGAAAATCCCGCTGTGGACAGCACAGCCAGAGAGGCTGCATACAGCCTATGCGCGCGTTTCAAAACGACCCTCCCACTACGTATATGGCGGGTGTCAACCCGCTCCTTCTACCATATGCGTAACACGTGATTGCATGCTTTGCTAGATCGGCAATCGCAGAACTTGGCTCCGATAGTTGACGCTTTGCGTAGAAATCGATAGCTAGGATTACGAATCTGATGAAGGATCGGATGCGGAGAGGCTGGTCAGGAAACGAACATGGCGACGATGCTTAAGAGTGAGGAAGTCGCGATCCCGAGCGCGGAAGATCTGGTCGAGCGGGCGCGTGCAATGATTCCCGTGCTACGCTCGCGCGCGAAGCAGGCGACAGCCGCCCACAGGATCCCCGACGAAACCATCGCCGAGATGAAGGAGGCCGGCTTCTTCCGCATCCTCCAGCCCAAGCGCTGGGGCGGCTATGAAATGCATCCCAACGTCTTCTTCTCGGTGCTGAAGGAGATTGCGCAGGGCTGCATGTCGACCGGCTGGGTCTATGGCGTGGTCGGCTGTCATCCCTATGAGCTGGCGCTCTTTTCGGACAAGGCGCAGGCCGAAGTCTGGGGCGAGGACACCAGCGTGCTGGTTTCCTCCTCCTATCAGCCGGTCGGCAAGGTCGAGCACGCCGAGGGCGGCTTCTATCTGTCGGGCCGCTGGGGTTTCTCTTCGGGATCGCAGCATTGCGACTGGGTGCTGCTCGGCTCGCTGGTGCCGCCGAAGAACGAGGGCGATGCGCCCGACATGCGCACCTTCCTGGTCCCCCGCAAGGATTACCGGATCGAGGAAACATGGGACACCTTCGGCCTCCAGGGCACCGGTAGCCACGATGTCGTGATCGAGCGGGCCTTCATTCCCGACTATCGCACCCACCGCGCGGCGGACGGTTTCCTCTGCACCAATCCCGGCCAGAAGGAGAATGGCGCGCCGCTGTTCAGCCTGCCCTGGGCGCAGATCTTCGTGCGTTCGGTCTCCTCGGCTGCACTCGGCGGTACACGCGCCGCGATCGACGCGGCGATCAAGATCGCCAATGATCGCGTATCGACCAACACCGGCAAGGCGTCGAAGACCGACCCCATCCTGATGGCCGCAATCGCCAAGGCGCATGCGCAGCTGCTCGAGATGGAGGCCACGCTGGAGGCCAGCTTCGACAAGATGATGGCGAAGGCCGATCGCGGCGAGCCGCTCGAAATGTCCGAGCGTGCTCTTTATCGCTACCAGTCTTCGACCGTCGTCCGGCGCTGCGCCGATCTGGTGGACGAGCTCATGCCGCTGCTGGGTGGCCGGGCGATCTATATGTCCAGCCCGATCATTCAGCCCTGGCTCGACATCAATGCGGCGCGCGCGCACGTGGCGAACGACCCCAATAATATGGCGGCGGACCTCGTGGGCACGTTGAACGGGCAGGCACCGTCCTTCCTGTTCCTCTGAGTTTTTTCCCAATCGACTGGAGGGGTTTCAATGACAGTCGAGTTCGTCCGTACGGCCTATAAGGTCGGCGGAGACTATGAGATCAGCATGGCGGAGGCCGGCTCCGGCCCCGCTGTCGTGTTCCTGCACGGCAGCGGGCCGGGGGCCTCCGGTGCTTCCAACTTTCGCCTGAATGCGTCGGAGTTCGTGGCTGCAGGCTATCGCGTGCTGCTGCCCGACCTGATCGGCTATGGTGCGTCGTCGAAGCCCGAAGGAATCGACTATACGCTGCAGCTGTTCACCGACACCGTCCATGACGCGCTGACCCAGGCCGGGGTGACCTCGGCGGTGTGCGTCGGCAATTCGCTGGGCGGCGGCATCGCGATGCAGCTGGCGTTCGATCATCCGGGCTTCGTCGAGAAGCTGGTGATGATGGCGCCGGGCTGTATCGAGGAACTGCCCGTCTATTTCGCCATGCCCGGCATTGCGAAGATGAAGTCGAGCTTCGGCAGTCCCGAATTCTCGCTCGATGATCAGCGGGCGCTTATCACCAACCTCGTCTATGACGCGTCGGTCGTCAGCGACCAGCTCGTCGCCGAGCGCTATGAGGTTGCCCGCACGCAGTCGAAGGACGTGCTGGCCCGCATGCGGACGCCCAATCTGGCCCCGCGCCTGGGCGAACTGACGATGCCGATCCTCGGCTTCTGGGGTCTGCAGGACGATTTCTGCCCGGTCTCGGGGGCGCAGCGCTTTCTCGATGCCTGCCCCGATGCGCGCTTCATGACCTTCAACGGCGTGGGCCATTGGGTCCAGGTTGAGCGGGCTGCGGAGTTCAATCGCTACACGCTGGCCTTCCTCCATGGCTGACACGACAGTCTGGGCCGAGAGGCTCTATCGCGCACTGCGGGACGGCACCACGCTCGCGCCGATCAGCGGTCAGGACCCGAGCCTGACGATCGACGATGCCTATGCGATCTCGCTCGGCATCCTCGAACGGCGCCAGGCCGATGGCGAGCGGGTGGTCGGCAAGAAGATCGGCGTCACCTCCAAGCCCGTGCAGGACATGCTGGGCGTCCACCAGCCCGATTTCGGTTTCCTCACCGATCGGATGTGGATCGACGGTGAGACGATCGACATCGCCGCGACGGGGCTCATCCAGCCCCGCGCCGAAGCCGAGATCGCCTTCATCCTGCGCGAACCGCTGAAAGGGCCGGGCGTGACCGCCGAACAGGTGATCGCCGCGACCGAGAGCATCGCGCCCTGTTTCGAGATCGTCGACAGCCGTATCGCCGAGTGGAAGATCGGCATCGTCGACACCGTCGCCGACAATGCGTCCTGCGGCGTGTTCGTGCTGGGCGAGGCCCGCGCCGATCCCCGCGCGCACGACCTGCCTGCGCTGCACGTCACCGTGACCAAGAATGGCGAACCGCTGTCCGAGGGCTATGGTTCGGCGGTGCAGGGATCGCCGGCGGAAGCGGTGGCATGGCTCGCCAACACGCTCGGCGCTCACGGCGTCACCCTCGAGGCGGGAGACGTCATCCTGTCGGGATCGCTCGTCCCGCTCGCGCCCGCCAAGGCCGGCGACGTCTTCGAGATGGAATTGCACGGCATCGGGCGCTGCGCCGCCCGCTTCGTCTAAGGAACAAACTATGGCACGTCTCAAGGCGGCGATCATCGGGTCGGGCAATATCGGCACCGACCTGATGATGAAGATGATCAAATATCCGCAGAATATGGAGCTGGCGGCGGTGGTCGGCATCGACGCCGCGTCCGAGGGGCTGGCGATGGCGCGCGAGCATGGCATCGCGACTACCCATGAAGGGCTGGAGGGGCTGCGCAAGCTGCCCTGCTATCCGGAGATCGGCATCGTTTTCGACGCGACCTCGGCCTATGCCCACAAGGTGCATGACGAGGCGCTGCGCGCCGACGGCAAGCAGATCGTCGACCTGACCCCGGCGGCGATCGGCCCGTTCACCGTGCCGCCGGTCAACATGGAAGCGCATCTCGACCAGCCCAACGTCAACATGGTCACCTGCGGCGGCCAGGCGACGATCCCGATGGTCGCGGCGGTCAGCCAGGTGGCGAAGGTCCATTATGCCGAGATCGTCGCGTCGGTCTCGTCGCGTTCGGCCGGCCCCGGCACGCGGGCCAATATCGACGAGTTCACCCGCACCACCGCGCGCGCGATCGAAGCGGTCGGCGGTGCCACGCAGGGCAAGGCGATCATCATCCTCAACCCGGCCGAACCGCCGATGATCATGCGCGACACGGTGTTTACTCTGTCGGAAGGCGCGGACGAAGAGACGATCCGCGCCTCGGTCGAGAAGATGGTGGCCGAGGTGCAGAAATATGTGCCCGGCTATCGCCTGAAGCAGCAGGTGCAGTTCGAGCGCTTCGGCGACAACAACAAGCTCCGCATCCCCGGACGCGGCGAGTTCACCGGCATCAAGACCTCGATCTTCCTCGAGGTCGAGGGCGCCGGCGACTATCTGCCCAGCTATTCGGGCAATCTGGACATCATGACCGCTGCCGCGAAGGCGACGGGCGAGCTGCTTGCGAAGCGCCGCCTGGCCGCGATGGCCGCCTGAGGGGAGACGCGATATGGCGGGTTTCGACGTAGAGGCGGGCAACAAGCTCTATATCCAGGACGTGACGCTGCGCGACGGCATGCACGCGATCCGGCACATGTACGGGATCGACCATGTCCGCGCGATCGCAAAGGCGCTCGATGCGGCCGGTGTCGACGCGATCGAGGTCGCCCATGGCGACGGGCTGTCGGGCGCCAGCTTCAATTATGGCTTCGGCGCACACACCGACTGGGAATGGCTCGAGGCTGTCGCCGACGTGCTGGAAAAGTCGGTGCTCACCACCCTGATCCTGCCGGGGGTCGGCACGGTCGAGGAACTGAAGCGCGCCTATGATCTGGGCGTGCGATCGGTCCGCGTGGCGACGCACTGCACCGAGGCCGACGTGTCGAAGCAGCATATCGGCATCGCCCGCGATTTGGGCATGGACGTGTCAGGCTTCCTCATGATGAGCCACATGATCGAGCCCGAGGCGCTGGCGCAGCAGGCGCTGCTGATGGAGAGCTATGGCGCTCAGTGCGTCTATGTCACCGACAGCGGCGGGGCGCTCGACATGGACGGCATCCGCGCGCGCTTCCAGGCCTATGACCGGGTGCTCAAGCCCGAGACCGAGCGCGGCATGCATGCGCACCACAATCTCTCGCTGGGCGTCGCCAACTCGATCGTCGCCGCGCAGGAAGGCGCGGTTCGCATCGACGCCAGCCTGGCCGGCATGGGTGCGGGCGCGGGCAATGCGCCGCTCGAAGTCTTCATCGCCGCCGTCGACCGCAAGGGCTGGAACCATGGCTGCGACGTCATGGCGCTGATGGACGCGGCGGAGGATCTGGTTCGTCCGTTGCAGGACCGCCCGGTGCGGGTCGATCGCGAGACGCTCGCGCTCGGCTATGCCGGGGTCTATTCTTCCTTCCTGCGCCATGCGGAGAAAGCGGCGGAAACCTATGGCCTCGACACGCGCGCCATCCTCGTCGAACTCGGCCGCCGGCGGATGGTCGGCGGGCAGGAGGACATGATCGTCGACGTTGCGCTCGACATGCTCAAGGAAAGAGAGACCGCGCAATGACCAGCCCCTCGCTCCATCGGCCGCTTGGCGTGGGCGAGGTCGCCCGGTGGGACATCGAGACCGACGTCGCGGTAATCGGCTTCGGCGCGTCGGGCGCCTGCGCGGCGCTCGAAGCTGCGCGCGGCGGTGCGTCGGTCACGCTGTTCGAGATGGGATCGGGCAGCGGCGGCGCCTCGGCGCTGTCGGGCGGGGAAATCTATATCGGCGGCGGCTCCGACGTGCAGAAGGCAGCCGGCTTCGAGGACAGCCCGGAGGCGCTGGCCGCCTATCTCAAGATGGCGGGCGGGCCCGATGCGGACCATGCGAAATGCGATCTCTACGCGTCCGAGAGCCTGTCGCACTATGACTGGCTGAAGGCGCAGGGCGTGCCGTACAAGGGCACCTTCGTTCCCGGCAAGATCATCGAGCCGGCGACCGACGACACGCTGATATGGTCGGGCAGCGAGGAAGCCTGGCCCTTCTGCGAGCAGGCCCAGCCGGCGCCGCGCGGCCATGTAATCCAGTTCGAGGGCTGGGGCGGGGGCCGCAAGCTCGTCGACATATTGGAGCGCAACGTGCGCGAGGCCGGGGTCGACGTGCGCGTCGACGCGCGGGTCGTGTCGCTGATCGCCGATGGCCCCGCGATCGTCGGGCTGGTCGTGCGGATCGACAACAAGGACCATTATGTCCGCGCGGGCGCCACCGTGATCTGCACGGGCGGCTTCTGCATGAATCAGGACATGCTCCGCCGCTATGCGCCCGAGGCGATCAAGCTCGCCAACCCGATCGGCGAGAATGACAATGGATCGGGCATATTGATGGGCATGGGCGCCGGCGGCGACGCGATCCACATGGACGAGTTCTTCACCACCTGTCCGTGGATCATGCCCGAAAGCCTGGTGAAGGGGATCTTCGTCAACCGCAACGGACAGCGGTTCATGAACGAGGATTGCTATCATGGCCGCGTCAGCCGCACGATGATCGACCAGCCGGGCGACCGCGTCTGGCTGCTTGTCGACAATGCGATCTTCGCGCGGCCGATCGAACTGGCCCGGATCGACATCGCGGCGGTCGGCGAGACCTGGGAAGAGGTCGAGGCCGAACTGGGCCTGCCGGCGGACACGCTGAGCGCCACGGTGCGGACCTTCAACCGCTATGCGGCCGAAGGGCAGGACCCCGTCTGGCACAAGTCGGCCAAATGGCTGAAGGTGCTCGACGAGCCGCCCTTCGCGGCGCTCGAACTGAACTTCGCGACCAGCTATTTCTCCTTCTTCACGCTGGGCGGGCTCTCGACGCTGCCGACGGGCGAAGTGCTCGATCGCGGTGGCGAGCCGGTACCGGGCTTGTTTGCGGCGGGACGCGCGACCTCCGGGCTGCCGCGCTGGGGTCATGGCTATAGCTCGGGCATGAGCCTGGCCGACTGCACCTTCTTCGGGCGCAAGGCGGGTACGTCGGCAGCGGCTTCGGCCAAGGCGTCGCAGCGGGTCGCCGAGCCGGCCTGAGGTCGCTCAGGCGAGCAGCGCGACGCTCTCGAGCACGAGCCGTACGAGATCGGCCTGACCGGTCGTGGCGGTCTTGGCATAGACTCGTTTGGAGTAGTTGCGCGCGGTCTCCAGGGTGAGGCCGAGCAGCGACGCGGCATCGGCGATCGACTCGCCGCGCGACAAGGCGATGGCGAGGCGCGCCTCGCTGTCGGTCAGTCCGTGCAGGGCGGACAACAGCGCGGCGTGGCGGTCGTCGCGTTCACGGGGCAGGCGGACGACCGCGACATAGGCGGGCATGGTCAGCGCCGTCAGCGGGCGATCGGGCATCGGCAGCGCGACCAGTCCGCGTTCGGCATCGTCCTCCAGCGGCACCACTTGCGGTTCGCCATGCGGTTGTGCGGTGAAGGTTTCGATCAGCCGCGCCAGCTTGCGTTCCGCCTCCGCCGTCCCCGCGACGATGCGCGCGCCGCCCGGCGACAGGATCGGCCGGGCATCGGGCGAACTGGCGATCACCGAGCCCTCGGTGCCGAGGACCGCCCAGGCCAGCCCGGCCCGTTTCAGCACATCCTCCCCGACATTGGCGCGCATCCGCTCGCGTTCCAGCGTCGCGAAATTGCGCAGCGCGATGGCGAGATGCGGCTCCAGCGCGGCGAGCACTGCGGCATCGGCGGCGACGAAATTGTCGCGCTCGCGCAGCAGGACTGCCCAGGCGCTCGCGCCGCCAGGCTCGGTCACGCGCATGAAACGGCTGTGGTTGACGCCGATCTGCGACAGATATTCGTGCCGGAAGCGGTCATAGCGCGGGTCGGCCGGGTCGAGAAGTTCGTCGGGCGAATAGACGCGGCCCGGGCGCAGCCGGCCATAGGGAATCGGGTCGAGCCGGGCGAGTTCCTCCAGCTTCTGCGCCTCGGCGCGGATGTTGCGCCCGGCATGAACCTCGGTCGCCTTGTACATCGGCGCCTGGCCCTGCGCGAAGATCAGCGAGACATAGTCGGCCCGCGTGCGGCGGCGGAGGCGTTCGAGGAAGGTCTGCCAGCGCGGCGTCTCATGCATCCCCTCGTGCAGGGCGGTCAGCAATTCCGTTTCGTCGGTGCGCGTAAGAGCCATCAATCTCCCATATGGGAGCTTCGAGCGCGAGTCATCCCTGTAAGATGGCAGGGAACCACAAATGAGGAGGGTGCCGCATGGCTTCCAACCCGATAACCCTGACCCATCTCGAACGCCTCGAGGCCGAATCGATCCACATTATCCGGGAAGTCGTTGCCGAGTGCGAGAAGCCGGTGATGCTCTATTCCGTGGGCAAGGATTCGGCGGTGATGCTGCATCTCGCCCGCAAGGCCTTCTATCCGTCGCCGCCGCCTTTCCCGCTGCTCCATGTCGACACGACCTGGAAGTTCAAGGCGATGTACGAGCTGCGCAACCGCATGGCGGAAGAGAGCGGCATGGAACTGCTCGTCTACCAGAATCCGGAAGCGCAGGAGCGCGGGATCAACCCGTTCGATCACGGCCCGCTCCACACCGACATGTGGAAGACCGAGGGGCTGAAGCAGGCGCTCGATCTCTACGGCTTCGATGCGGCCTTCGGTGGCGCGCGGCGCGACGAGGAGAAGAGCCGCGCCAAGGAGCGCGTGTTCAGCTTCCGCTCGGCCAACCATCGCTGGGATCCGAAGAACCAGCGACCGGAGCTGTGGAATCTCTACAATGCGCGGAAGAACAAGGGAGAGAGCATCCGCGTCTTCCCGATCTCCAACTGGACCGAACTGGACATCTGGCAATATATCCAGCTGAACGACATCCCCATCGTCCCGCTCTATTTCGCCGAGAAGCGCCCGACCTTCGAATGGGAAGGCCAGCTGTTCATGGCCGACGATATCGAGCGCCTCGAAAAGGTGATGGGCAAACGCCCCGAGATCACCGAACGCTCGATCCGCTTCCGCACGCTCGGCTGCTTCCCGCTGACGGGCGCGGTGGAGAGCGAGGCGAAGACTCTCTCCGAAGTGATCCAGGAAACGCTGCTGACGACGACGTCCGAACGCCAGGGACGCGTCATCGACAAGGATGCCGGCGGCGCCGGCATGGAAAAGAAGAAGCAGGAGGGCTATTTCTGATGAGCACGCTCAACGCCACCTCCGGGGACAGCGTCTATCAGGTCGAATCCCTGATCGCCGAGGACATCGACGCCTATCTGAAGATCCACCAGCACAAGACGCTGCTGCGCTTCATCACCTGCGGCTCGGTCGACGACGGCAAGTCGACGCTGATCGGCCGCCTGCTTTACGACAGCAAGATGATCTTCGAGGATCAGCTCGCCGCGCTCGAGGCCGACAGCAAGCGCGTCGGCACGCAGGGGCAGGAGATCGACTTTGCGCTGCTCGTCGACGGCCTCGCCGCCGAGCGCGAGCAGGGGATCACGATCGACGTCGCCTATCGTTTCTTCGGGACCGAGAAGCGCAAGTTCATCGTCGCCGACACCCCCGGCCATGAACAATATACGCGCAACATGGTCACCGGCGCCTCGACCGCCGACCTCGCCGTCATCCTGATCGATGCGCGCAAGGGCGTGCTGACGCAGACCCGGCGGCATAGCTATCTCGCCCATCTGATCGGCATCCGGCACATCGTGCTGGCGGTCAACAAGATGGATCTGGTCGGCTACGACCAGAAGATCTTCGACGACATCGTCGCCGACTATCGTGCCTTCGCCGATTCGATCGGCATCAGCGCGTTCGTGGCCATGCCGATTTCCGGCTTCAAGGGCGACAACATCACCGGCCTGTCGCCGAACACGCCCTGGTATACCGGCCCGGCGCTGATGGAGCATCTGGAGACCGTCGAGGTCGACCAGGTGTCGGACCAGGACAAGCCGTTCCGCATGGCGGTGCAGTGGGTCAATCGCCCGAACCTCGATTTCCGGGGCTTCTCGGGTCTGATCGCGACCGGCACCGTCAAGCCCGGCGACAAGATCCGCGTGCTGCCCTCGGGCAAGACCTCGACGGTGGCGCGTGTCGTGACCCTCGACGGCGATCTCGACGCGGGCGTCGCCGGCCAGTCGGTGACGATCACGCTCGAAGACGAGATCGACTGCTCGCGCGGCGACGTCATCGCTGCCGCCGACAATCCCCCACAGGCCGCCGACCAGTTCGAGGCCACGATCGTGTGGATGTCGGACGAGGAGATGCTGCCGGGCCGACCCTATTGGCTCAAGCTCGGCGCGCAGACCGTGTCGGCGAGCATCCAGGCGCCCAAATATCAGGTCAACGTCAACACGATGGAGCATCTGGCGGCGAAGACGCTGGAGCTCAACGCGATCGGCGTGGCCAATCTGTCGACCGACCGCAGCCTGGTGTTCGAGCCCTATGGCGAGAACCACTCGCTGGGCGGCTTCATCCTGATCGACAAGATCACCAATGCGACCGTCGCGGCCGGCATGCTGCACTTCTCGCTGCGTCGTGCGCAGAATGTCCATTGGCAGGCGACCGACATTTCGCGCGAACATCACGCCGCGATGAAGCACCAGAAGCCGGTCGTGCTGTGGTTCACCGGTCTGTCGGGTGCGGGCAAGTCGACCATCGCCAACATCGTCGAGAAGAAGCTGGCGCGGATGAACCGCCACACCTTCCTCCTCGACGGCGACAATGTGCGCCATGGCCTGAACAAGGATCTGGGCTTCACCGATGCCGACCGCGTGGAGAATATCCGCCGGGTGGGCGAGGTCGCCAAGCTGATGACCGACGCCGGCCTGATCGTGATCACCGCCTTCATCTCGCCCTTCCGGGCGGAGCGCGACATGGTGCGCTCGATGATGGCGCCGGGCGAGTTCATCGAGGTCCACATCGACACCCCGCTGTCCGATGCCGAATCCCGCGACGTAAAGGGCCTCTATGCGAAGGCACGCTCGGGCCAGCTGAAGAACTTCACCGGCATCGACAGTCCCTATGAGGCGCCCGAGGACCCTGAGATCCGGATCGACACCACCGCGATGACTGCCGAGGAAGCGGCCGAGGAGATCATCCGCAGGCTCATCCCATGAGCGGTGCGATGACCGACGCCGAACTGGCGGCGCACCTCGCCGAGGTCGCGGGCAAGCTGCTGCTCGAAGTACGGGCCAGCGGCATGTTCCCGGCCAAGGCGCTGGGCAAGGCGGGGGATCAGACCGCCAACCAGTTCCTCTGCCATGCTTTGCGGGCGCAGCGTCCTGACGACGGGCTGCTCTCGGAAGAGGAAAAGGACAATGCCGAGCGGCTGGCGCAGTCGCGGGTGTGGATCGTCGATCCCGTCGACGGCACCCGCGAATATGGCGAGGAGCGCGCCGACTGGGCGGTGCATGTCGGTCTTGCGATCGACGGCGTCGCCACGGTTGGCGCGGTCGCGTTGCCGGGGCTGGACGTCGTGCTGCGGACCGACCGGCCGCAGCCTCTGCCGCCCGCCAACCAGCCGTTGCGGATGCTCGTCAGCCGCACGCGGCCGGCGCGCGAGGCGGTCGAAGTCGCCGAACGGCTCGGCGCCGAACTGGTGGCGATGGGTTCGGCCGGGGCCAAAGCGATGGCGGTGGTGCGCGGCGAGGCCGACATCTACCTCCACACCGGCGGGCAATATGAGTGGGACAGCTGCGCACCGGTGGCGGTCGCCGCCGCTTATGGCCTGTTCTGCTCGCGGGTCGACGGATCGCCGCTGCGCTACAATCAGGAAGATGTCTATCTGCCCGACCTGATCATCTGCCGGCCCGAACTGGCCGAAGCCGTGCTGCGCGAGGCGCGGGCGGTGCAGGCGGGCGAGCCGGCCTGACGAAATCGGTGGCGACCGTCCGGGAAACCGGCGGTCGCCGTCCTATTGCTCCGTGCGGGTGGCGACCCCGTCGACGACGAGGCGCGTGACGCTCTCCACATAGTCGGCGGGCGGCGTCTCGAGGCTGAACAGCGCGCGGTAGAGCAGCGTGCCCACCATCATGTCGAACAGCGTGTCGGAATCGCAGCTTGCCGCGATCAGGCCCGCCGCCTTTCCTTTGCCTACGATCGACGCCATGCGGGCGCGGGCGTCGCACTCGCTGTCATGCTGCAACTCGGCCTGCAACGCGCGGTCGCCCTGCGTCGAGGCGATGACGCCCACCGCCGCCGCGCCAATGTCGGCACGGCGATAGCGCTCGAAAATCTGTCCAGCGAGCAGCGCGATCTGCGCCTTCAGACCGTCCCGGTCGATCACGTCGGGGAAAGGATCGCCGCCCCCGGTGGCGATCTCGTTCGCCAGATGCGCCTTGGTCGGCCAGCGCCGATAGATCATCGAGCGCGGAATGTCGGTCATCTGCGAAATGCTGTCGAAGGCGAGCGCATGATAGCCGCCCTCGGCGAGCAGCGTCCGCGCCGCGTCGATGATCCGCCGGTCGATCTCCGCATCGCGCGGTCGCCCCCGGCTGCGCGTCGTCACCTTCTCGCCCGTCATGTCCATCGCTGCACGCTGCCACGCTGATGCAGGGCAAGTCCAGCGCGCGTCACCGACTCGCTTGCTTTTTTCGGGACACTATGTACCTTTTTTATCGAGAGCCGCCATTCGATGCGAAAAGCACGGGCGGGACAGGAGGGAATGCCATGCTCGATCTGGTGATACGCAATGGCCTGGTCTGTGACGGCAGCGGAGCGCCGGCCTTCAGGGGCGATGTCGCGGTGCGCGACGGCCGCATCGTTGCGGTCGGCGAAATCCAGGGCGAGGCCCGCGAGACGGTCGACGCGGGTGGGCGCGTCATCGCACCCGGCTTCATCGATCCGCACACCCATTATGACGCGCAGCTGGTCTGGGACGGACAGGCGCAGCCCTCGCTCGAACATGGCGTGACCACGGTGATGCCGGGCAATTGCTCGCTCAGCCTGGCCCCGCTCAAGGCCGAGCATCGCGACCTGCTCGGCGCGACCTTCCGCAAGATCGAGGAGATGCCGAAAAACGCCTTCGATGCGGGTCTGACCTGGTCGTGGGAGAGCTTCGCCGACTATCTGGCGGCGATCAAGCCACGCCTCGGCGTCAATGTCGCGCCGCTGGTCGGGCACAGCCTGCTGCGGCTGTGGGTGATGGGGCTCGAAGCGCGCGAGCGGGCGGCGACCGATGCCGAGATCACCCAGATGCGCGCGCTGCTCGCCGAATGCCTCGACGCCGGCGCGGTCGGGATGAGCGGCTCCTGGGTCGATATCGATCATGAAAACCGTCCGGTGCCTGCACGCATGGCCGAACCGGCCGAGCTCGACGCCCTGTGCGCGACACTCGGCAAGAAGGGCGGCATCCTGCAGATGGTCCCCGAATTCTGGGATGCCGACATGCTCTGCGCGCGGATCGACCTGCTGTCGGACCTGTCGCGCAAGCACAGCATCTCGACGACCTTCTCCCCATTGTTCGACAGTAACGCCTCGCCCGAACTGGTCGGCATCGCGCTCGACCGGATCCGTCTGCAGACCGCGCATGGTGCGCGCGTGGTGCCGCAGATGCAGACGCGGCCGATCGACCTGTCCTTCGATCTCGGTGCGCCGATGTCGACCTTCGCGACCCTGCCCGGCTGGTGGGCGATGACGCTGCTGCCGCATGACGAAAAGCTCGCTGTGTTGCGCGATCCGGAGCGGCGGCAGGCGCTGGCGGCGGAGATGGACAATTTCTTCATGCCGATCGGCCTGCAGATCGACTTCGCCGACGCCTATGTGAAGCGGATGGGCACCCCCGATCCGGCGCTGATGGGCCGGCGCGTGGGCGATCTTGCGGAGGAGCGCGGCTGCCATATCGCCGAGGTGATCATCGACATCGCGCTGGCCGATAATCTCGCCACCTCCTACGGGCTCGATGCGATCGGCCATAATGACGATGCCAAGATCGCCAAGATGCTGGCCGACCCATTGATCGGCATCGGCGCGGGTGACGGCGGCGCGCATGTCACCAATTTCGCGACCTATGGCGACACCGGCTATCTGTTCAGCCGCTATGTTCGCGGCTTCGGCGCGATGCCGCTGGAGACCGCGGTGCGCAAGCTGACCCATGATGTGGCGCAGGTCTGGGGCTTGCGCAACCGTGGCCTGTTGCGGCCGGGCTACGCGGCCGACATCGTGCTGTTCGATCCCGCAACGATCGATCGCGGCCCCGAGATCGCGGTCGAGGACCTGCCCGCGCCGGGCTTCCGCTACATCCGCCGCGCGAGCGGCATCGACCGCGTGTTCGTCAACGGGGTGCAGGCCTATAGCCGGGAGGCCGGCTATGCCCCGGCGCGCGCCGGCCAGATCACGGAAAGGCAGAGTGCATGAGCGTTTCGCTTCCCCCGCGCCGTCGCTTCATCCAGCCGCAGAGCGGCGACGACTGGCCGAGCATCGCCGCGCGGGTGATGCCCGACACGCCGGTCGAGGCGGCGATCGAGCAGCTCAAGAGCTGGAATCTGTTCCTCGTCTTCCGCCCGGCCAGCGTGATCACGCCATCGGATATCTTGTTCATCGAGCCGCCGCAGGCCTCGGCCGGCCAAGCTGGCGGGGCATGAGCGGCAGGACGTGAGCCACGGCGCGGTGATCGAGGCGCTGTGCCTGACCCCGACCCATGACGGGGAGGCGGCGCTGGTCGTGACGCTGCGCTTCGCCAATGGCGGCCGGTCGAACGTGCAGGTCGATGCCGACGGCATGCGCCGGGTGATGGCCCGCGCCGGGGTGAGCAATGCGCTCGATCTGGTCGGTCGGAGCTGGGCCGTGCTCGAAATTGAGGAACCGCCCTTCACGGGCTGGACGGAGAGGAATGACAGGGCATGAACGTCGAAACCAATCTCGCGGCCGACGAAGCCGCCTATCTCATGGGCGCCGTCGATCCGGTGACGTCGAGCGTGCTGATCAGCAATTCCAAATATCTCAACAGTCCGCTGTTCCGCGATGTCTATGCGCAGATGGGGTTGAAGCGCGACGGTCACGACCTGCCCGATGCCTATCTGATTCCCACTCTGTCGCGCGCGATGGGCGAGGTGGTCGATCCGGTCCGAACGATGGAGTTGCTCGCGGCCGAAAAGGCGCGGCTGCCCGAATTCGCGGCATGGCTCGACGAGCGCTTCGTCTCCGACTTCACCGCCGAACAGACCGCGCATTGCGCGCCGGGCACGCTGGGTGCGCGCATCCACGCATTCATCGCGCAAAGCGGCTATCAGATCGACTTCCTGTTCAAGGATGCGCCGCGCAACGATTATGAATTCCTGCTCAAGCGGCGCGCACAGAATCACGACATCGAACATATGGTCACCGGCCTCTGCCCGAGCCAGGTGGGCGAGATCGCGCTGATCGTCGCCAACACGGTCGCCAACGCCAATTATTTCTCGACCGACTTCGCGCATGAGCTGAATCTTTACGGCACGGTGCTGATGTCGACCTCGCTCAGCCGCGCGGGGCTCCATTATCCGAAAGCGCTGCCGTCGCTGCTCGAGGGCTTCGCGCGCGGCCATGCGCTCGGCGCCAAGCAGAAGAAGCCCCTGTTCATGGTCCGCTGGGAGGATCATCTCGACCGCCAGATCGACGATATCCGCGCCGAGTTCGGGTTCGAGGACGGTCCCGAGCCCGGCTATTGGGACTGGATCTTCAAGGTTTTCAAAGGCTGACCGCTGCAGGACGGGAGAGGAAAGACATGACGACGACCACCGCGCTGAAGGGCCCCGAAGGGCTGTGCTGCAGCTATGGGCAGGCGATGCTAGACAAGGATGGCCGCGCCATCGCCGGCCATTATCTGTTCCCCTATATTTCCTTCACGCTGGGCCATGTGCACAGCTTCGAGGACCGCGCGACCGCCGATGCCGCCTGCACCGACCAGGTCGCCCGTTTCGGCCGCACCGGCGTGGGAACGGACATCCGCCTGATCGACTACAAGGTCGTGCCGGTGTCGGCCGATGCGGCGCTCTGCCATCTGACCTGGGAAGTCTATCCGATCGACGGCACCCCCGGCTGGTCGTGGACCAATGTCTATGGCTATCGCCGCAAGGGCGATGAGGAAGGCTTCGAGTTCAACGTATCGGACAATGAGATCGGCGAACTGCTGAAGCGCTTTCCCGACTTCTACAGTCTCTGATCGCATCGCGCTGCGCGGCCCGGTCAAAGCCGGGCCGCTTGCCGATCCTGTGGGCCATGGCTACGCAAGGTCGATGCCCCGCACGAGCACCAGCCCTGTCGACGAAGTACAGGCTTCACCGCCCAAGCGACTGACGTCGAAGGGGCTCCGGACGCGGTCGGCGATTCTCGATGCGGCCGAGCGCCAATTTTCCGAACGCGGCTTCGAGGGTGTTTCGCTGCGCCAGATCATGGACGAGGCCGGCGTCCAGATGGGGCAGCTCCAGCATTATTTCCCGACCAAGGAAGACGTCTTCGTCGGGGTGCTTGACCGGCGCCTGGCCCAGGTCACGGCGGACTATGTCGCGGCCGTCGAGGAGATGGAGGCCCAGGTCGATGCCGGTCAGGCGGACCTCCGCCTTGTCATACGCGCCGTGATGTCGGTTTCGCGCGCCTGGCTGTCGGCGGAGGATGCCGGCCTTCATCGCTATCTTCGCATGCTGGCGCTCAGCACGATGAGCTTCGACCAGCCGGACTATGTGCGCAGCCACGGACAATCCTTCCAGCCGCTCAACGAACGCATCATCGGACAGCTGGCGCGGCTCTATCCGCACGCCTTCCCCGAACGCACGCGGGCGGCCTATCATCTGATCGAAGCCAATCTGCTATCGGTCTACGCTAATGTCGACTCGCTGCTCGCGCGGTCCCGCATCGCGCGCTCGCCCGAGGCTATCGCCGATCTCTACGACCATCTTGAGGATTTCCTTGTCGGCGGCATCGACGCGGTCCTGCGTCAGAGCGACATGCCAAACTAGCTCTTTGCACAGCTGACGCCTTTCCCGGAAATGGTGCAGATGCACCATAGATGACGCCGAACCGCCAGAAGCGGTCGGACTATGGGAGAGAGAGCATGAGGGGATATAAGGGTTTCGCGCGCGCGGCGCTGGTCGGGACGGCTCTTGCGGGCTGGTCTTCGGTCGCGATGGCGCAGTCGCCGGCAGCGGACGAAGCGTCCGCCACCGGTGTCGAGGAGATCGTGGTTACCGCGCAGAAGCGGTCCGAGAATATCCAGAAGGTTCCGATCGCGGTGACCTCGGTCAGCGGCCTGGCGCTGGAGCGCGCCCAGGTGCGCGACGTGCAGGGCCTCGCCAACACCATTCCCAACGTCCAGATCAACAGCTTCTCCAATTCGCCGGATTCGGCCGTGTTCACGATCCGCGGCGTCGGCGTGAACGATGCCGATCCCTATGTCGGCACAACCGTGTCGGTGGTCGTCGACGGCGTGCCGGTCGGCGTGAACACCGCCGCGCTCCTGTCTCTGTTCGACGTCGAGCGGGTCGAGGTGCTGCGCGGTCCGCAGGGCACGCTGTTTGGTGCGAACACCACCGGCGGCGTTGTCAACGTCATCACCAAGCAGCCGACCGGGGAGTTCGGCGGCGAGGCGCAGATCGTCTATGGCAATTACAACCGGATCGACCTGAACGCCGCGATCAACTTCCCGATCAGCGATGCGCTCGCCGGCAAGGTGAGCGTGCTGCACACCGGTTCGGACGGCTTTTTCCGCGCCTATGGTGACAATCGCCGTCTCGGCAAGCGCGACATGACCTCGGTGCGGCCCTATCTGAAATATACGGGCGACGGCTATAATGCGACGCTGATCGGCCAATATGATCGCAGCCGCAACGGATCGCAGACCGGTGTCATCATCGCCGGACCGGGCGAGCTCTTCTACGCTCCGGGTGAGACCGACCAGGGCATCAATTTCCGCCGCGGGCAGAGCCTCGACCAGCCGGATTACAACAACCGCGACAGCTATGCTGTGACGCTGACGCAGAATATCGAAACCGGCATCGGCGAACTCGTCGCGATCAGCAGCTATCGCGAATATGACAATGATCTCTACAGCGACGACGACGCGCAGACGGCCATCCTGCTGCAGACCCGCCGCCAGACCAAGCAGCACCAGCTGTCGCAGGAACTGCGCCTGCACAGCGACATCAATGATCGCATCAAGCTGGTCGCCGGTGCCTTCTACTTCAGTCAGAAATACCGGCTGCTGCAAGGCGGCAAGCTCGACGGCTTCCTGCGCGGCCTCGGCCAGCCGCAGACCCAGCGGCAGAAGAACTGGTCGATCTCCGGCTTCGCGCAGCTTTATGTGCAGCTGACCGATACGGTCCGTCTGCAGGGCGGCATCCGCGTCAGCCATGAGAAGACGACCGCCACCTCGACCACCGCGAACAGTTTCACGACCACGCCGGGCGGCCTGTCGAGCTTCAATGACCCGCTGCTCCCCGGCTCGCTGATCTCGGCGAGCGGCGCGAAGTCTTGGGACGACGTCGGCTACAAGATCGGCGTCGACTGGCAGGCGGCACCGTCGGTGCTGCTCTATGGCTATCACGCGCGCGGTTTCAAGTCGGGCGGCTTCACGGGCCGCATCGCGGTCGCGGAGGACATCGGCCCGTTCGACCCCGAGCATCTCGACACCTATGAGGTCGGCGCCAAGGCAGACCTGTTCGACCGGCATCTGCGCCTGAACCTGGCGCTGTTCTACAACGATTATAAGAACATGCAGGTCACGCAGAACCTGACCTATCTCGACGGCCGCAACTCGGCGTCGATCCGCAATGCCGGTGGCGCCAAGACCAAGGGCGTCGAGCTGGAGGCGACCCTCGTGCCGGTCGAGGGCATCACCCTCAACGGGTCCGTCGCCTATCTCGACGCCTATTACACCAAGTACGACACTTTCGTCCTGAACGCGGCGGGCCAGACCGTGGCGGTCAGCTATGCCGGCAACCGGCTGATGAATTCCCCCAAGTGGAACACCAATGTCGGCTTCACCATCCAGCAGCCGCTGGGCGGGGGTACCGTCACCGCGACCGGCAATTACAGCTACACCAGCAGCAAGTTCACCGCCTTCACCGGCCGGCCGAGCGAACTCGTCCAGTCGATCGACCTGGCGAACGCCTCGCTGTCCTGGTCGCCCGATGGCGAGCGCTGGACGATCGGCGCGTGGAGCCGCAACCTCTTCAACGAGAAATATTACGGCCAGAAGCTCAATCTGGTCGGGATCGGCACGCTCGCCTCGCTCGGCAACCCGCGCGAATATGGTCTGGATTTCAAGGTCCGCTGGTGACGGTGGAGGGGCCGGCTGCACATCTCCTCGTGGTCGGCCCCGCTTTTTCGAACAGCAAAGGATGTATCGCATGACCGGCATGCCGATGGAGGTGCGCGTCGCCCTTCAGGACCTGATGACCGCCTATTGCTATGCGGTCGACCGCCTCGAAGATGTGGACGGGCTGCTCGACCTGTTCACCGAGGATGCCGTGCTCGATTTCTCGGCGATCGGCCTGCCGGTGATGAACGGCCATGACGAGATGAAGGCCTTTTTCGACCGCGTCTTCGCCGACATGAGCCACCATGCGCATTACATCACCAATTTCCGCCCGAACGCCTATGACGGTGCGACCGCGTCGATGAGCGCCTATGTGATCGGCCTGGGCCGCGCGAAGGACGGCAACAGCGTCGAGGTGCAGGTGCAGTACCGTTTCGATGCGGTGGAGACGCCCGCTGGCTGGAAGTGCCGCCGCTATTCGATGTTCTCGATGATGCCGCTGCCGGGTTCGCTCGCCGAAATTCACGCGCCCCGCTGATCCTTCGCTGTCACTAGATCACACCGCCTTCCATAATGGGCGAACATCATGAAGGCCGGCGCTGAGCCGGATGAGGAGAGAGACATGGGCAGGGTAGAAGGCAAGGTCGCGATCATTACCGGCGGCGCGTCGGGGCTCGGTGCCGAGGATGCGCGGCTGCTCGCGCGCGAAGGCGCGAAGGTCGTCATCACCGACGTGCAGGACGAACTCGGCGAGCGTATCGCCGCCGAAATCCCCGGTGCGGTCTATCTGCACCAGGACGTCCGCAGCGAGGCGCGCTGGGACGAGGTGATCGCCGAGACGATCGCGCGTTTCGGCAAGCTCGACATCCTCGTCAACAATGCCGGCCTCGTCCGCTTCGGCACGATAGAGGGGCTGAGCTTCGCCGACTACAAGATCCAGGTCGACGTCATGCTCGACGGCACCTTCCTCGGCTGCAAGGCGGCGATCCCGCATATGACCAAGGGCGGCGGCGGATCGATCATCAACATGGCCTCGATCGGCGGCATGATCGGCCTCAGCCAGATCCCCGCCTATGCCGGCGCCAAGGGCGGGATCATCTCGATGAGCCGCTCGATCGCGATCCACTGCCAGGAGCAGGGCTATCGCATCCGCTGCAACTCGATCGCGCCGGGCGGCATCGAAACCCCGATGACCGCACAGGCGGTGGCCGAACTCGACGCCGACAGCGCGGGCATGGAGCAGACCCGCAACCACGGCATGGGCAAGCCGATCGACGTCGCCAACCTGGTCCTGTTTCTCGCGTCGGAGGAATCGCGCCACATTACCGGCACCAACATGGTGATCGATAATGGAGAGACGGTGCGCTGACGGGGGATGTCCTGAACGGTGCTGCCGCAGGGCGCAGCACCGTTCTGGTCAGGTCAGCACGCCAAGGCGACATTCTTGCAATTGTACAGAAATTGGTACATATAGATTGCAGGAGAATTGCCATGGACGTCATCAGCTATTCCGACACGCGCGCCCACCTCAAGGAGGTGATGGACCGCGTCGTGGCCGATCGCGCGCCCATAGTCGTGTCGCGCCAGAAAGCGGAGTCGGTCGTGATGGTGTCCCTGTCCGATTGGAACGCGATCGAGGAGTCGATGCATCTGCTGTCGACGGAGGCGAACCGCGGTCGTCTGCTGGCGGCAATACAACAGTTGGATAGCGGCAAGGGCGAGGCGCGCGATCTGATCGAGCCATGAAGCTCGTCTTCGCCGATGCGGCCTGGGACGACTATCTTCATTGGCAGGCCAACGCCCCCAATACGCTGCAGCGCGTCAACGACTTGATAAAGGAATGCCAGCGCAGCCCCTTCAAGGGGACCGGTAAGCCCGAGCCCTTGAAGGGGGACCTGAAGGGCTGGTGGTCGCGGCGCATCACGCTGGAGGACCGCCTCGTCTATCGTGTCACCGGCAGCCCGCCGGACCAGCAGCTGGAAATCGCCCAGTGCCGATTCCACTACTGATGGCCGGCGCTTGCTCTGGTCCAATCCGAAGGCATATAAGCAGAAAAAGCGACCCTTTTGGATCGCTTAACTTCTTGTTTTTCCGTGAAAAAACTGGAGCGGGCGAAGGGATTCGAACCCTCGACCCCAACCTTGGCAAGGTTGTGCTCTACCCCTGAGCTACGCCCGCTCTGGCGCTGTCCGGCGGGCGATGCCTGCCGTCGAGGCGCGGCTATTAGCCCGGGTGTTTTGACACCGCAAGCCCAATTGTCGAAAAAAATGCAGGGCCTTGGCATTGGCCTCCACCCTCCCACATAAGGGGCCAGATTACGGGCATTGGGAGAATCATCGGTGGCGACCCTGGGAATGAGCGCGGCGGATCGGGAAGCGGTGGAGGCGTTCCGCCGCGACGTCGTCGAGCCATCGATGACCTCGCTCGTCATCCTCGATTTCTGGGCCGAATGGTGCGGGCCCTGCAAGGCGCTGGGGCCGATCCTCGACAAGGTCGCGGCCGACTATGCCGACAAGGGCGTCGCACTGGTCAAGATCAACGTCGACGAGCAGAAGATGATCGCCTCGCAGTTCCGTGTGCAGTCGATCCCGACCGTCTATGCGCTGTTCCAGGGGCAGCTGGTCGCCGATCTGACGCCCGCGCGGACCGAGGGCCAGCTCAAGCAGATGCTCGATCAGATCCTCCGCCAGCTGCCGATTCAGGGCGCTGCCGCGAAGATGCACGAGGATATCGCCCCGCTGATCGCGATGGGCGAGGAGGTGCTGGAGGCGGGCGATATCGAACGAGCGCTGTCGATCTTCGGGCAACTGGCCGAAATGGCGCCCGAGGATACCGAGGTTCTGGGCGGCATGGCCCGCGCGCTGGTGCAGGCAGGCGAACTGGAAGAGGCAGAGGCGGCTCTCGCGACGCTGCCGGCCGACAAGATGAAGGAAGCGCCCGTTGCGCGCGCCCAGGCGGCAATCGCGCTCGCCCGCGAGGCGCAGCCGGTCGACGATCTCGGCGGGCTGCGCGCGCGGGTCGCAGCCAATCCCGACGATCATGAGGCGCGCTTCGAACTGGCTGGCGGGCTGATGGCGGGCGGCGATCGCGACGGTGCGGCCGACAATCTGCTTGAGATCATCGCCCGCGACCGCGAGTGGAACGAGGGCGCCGCGCGCCAGCGTCTGCTCAAGCTGTTCGAGGTCGTCGGCCTGGAGGACCAGTGGGTCCGCGACCAGCGCCGCCGGCTCTCGGCGATCCTGTTCACCTGATCGGCCGGCGCATGGGCGAGCGTCTCTCCATCTTTCCGCTGGCGGGGGCGCTGCTCTTTCCGCGCGGCCATCTTCCGCTGCACATCTTCGAGCCGCGCTATCGGGCAATGGTGTCCGACTCGCTCGCGCGCGATCGGCGGATCGCGATGATCCAGCCGCGCGGACCCGGCGAGCCGCCTCCCTTGTTCGACGTCGGCTGTGTCGGCCATATCCAGGAGGTCGAGCGGCTCGACGACGGGCGGTTCAACCTGATCCTTGCCGGGCTGACGCGCTTCCGTATCCTGCGCGAGCTCGACGTGGCGACGCCGTTCCGGCAGGTCGAGGCGGATCTCAAGGCGTTCGACGACATTCCATCGCCCGACGCGCTGCCGAGTATCGTCCGCGCCGAGATAGAGCGCGAGGCGCGTCGCTTCGCGGATGCGCGCGGTGTCGCAGTCGACTGGACCGGGGTCAGCCGCCTGGACGACGAGACTTTGGTCAATGCGATCTGTTCGCTTGCGCCGTTCGATGCCGCCTCGAAGCAGGCGCTGCTCGAGGCCGATACGCTCGACGTGCGAGCCGACCTGCTCGCGCAGATACTCGCCTTCTTCCGGCGGGGCGACGATGACGGGGCGACGCTCCAATGAGCGTCGATCCCGAACTGCTCGCCATCCTCGTCTGCCCGGTGACGCGCACCCCGCTACGCCATGACGAGGCGCGGCAGGAGCTGATTTCGGACGCGGCGGGCCTCGCCTTCCCGATCCGGGAGGGCGTGCCGGTCATGATCGTCGAGGACGCTCGCCCGCTCTGAACGGATAGGTTTTCGCGCGGTCTTTAGATCGCCAGCCCCTGGAGCAGTTTCGGCAGCTTGCCGGTCTCGCCGCGCGCCTCTGCCATGAAGCGGCCTTTGAGCGGCCCGAGCCGCTGGACGGCACCGAGGCCGATGCGGCGAACTGTGCGGGCCGCTCGTCCCGGTACGCCGAACAGGCGGGTGAGCCCGTCGGTCGAAGCCGCCACCATGAAACTGTCGAGGCTGCGCCAGCGCTGATAGCGGGCGAGCAGCTGGGCGTCGCCCGGATCGAGGCCGAGACGCATGCCCTCGACCAGCACCTCGGTCAGCGCGGCCACGTCGCGATAGCCGAGATTGACGCCCTGGCCCGCGATCGGATGGATGCCATGCGCGGCGTCGCCGACCAGCGCCAGCCGCGTGTCGGTGATGCGGGCGGCGTGGTGGAAGCCGAGCGGATAGGAGGAGCGGGGGGAGGCGAGGCGGAAGTCGCCCAGCAGCCCACCCATGCGCTTCGCGGCCTCGGCCTGCCAGGCGCGATCGGGCAGGCCCAGCATCGCCGGTGCATCCTTGGCCGAGACGGTCCAGACGATGGCCGAGCGATGCTCGCCTTCAGGTCCGTCGACCAGCGGCAGGATCGCGAATGGGCCTGACGGATAGAAGATCTCATAGGCGACATTGCCATGCGGCTTGTCGTGGACGATCCCGGTGATCATCGCGACATGGCCATAGCTCCACCGCGCCACGGTGATGCCCGCCGCCTCGCGCGTCGGCGATTGCCGCCCCTCGGCGCCGATCAGCAGCGCACCTTCGACGACGCGGCCGTCCGACAGCGTCACCGCAACGCCGTCCAGGTCGCGGCGGACGTCGACCGGCCGCAGCGGGCGGAGCAGCGTCAGCCCTTCCGCCGCGCGCGCAGCGGTGTCGAGCGCGATGCGCAGATCGCGATTTTCGAACATATGGCCCAGCGCGCCGTCATCGGCCGGGGGCTCGAACATCAGCGCCTCGGGGCTGAGCCCGTCCTGCACGCTGATCGCGTCGATCGCGCAGCCCTTGCCGGCGAGCAGCGGACCGACGCCGATCGAGTCGAGCATGCGCCAGGGCGCGCTGGCGACCGCAGACGCGCGGCCGTCGAAGCCGGCGGCCAGCACCGCCTGCGGGTCGGCCGGGTCGATGACCGCCGCCTTGATGCCATGCTTCGAGAGAGCGATGCCGAGCGTCAGGCCGACCAGCCCTCCGCCCAGGATGATGACGTCCTGCCGTTCCATGATCTCGTCATAGGCCCAAGCTGGGGCGGGCGCCACCACTCCCGTCATGTCCCTTGGGACGGGGCGGCGCGACGAAGCGACGCGCGGCTCGCTTGACCGGGACTCCGCGCTATGGGATTCTCCACTCTGCATATTCATGCGGGCGCCGGTCGTCCCGCCGGCGGATGGAATCATGGCAAGTCGCAGCATCAGGATCGCAGGCGAAGACGAGACGCCGTCGACGCCCCAGCCGACAGGCTGGCGCAACGCGCTCGCGGGCATGGGCCGCCGCGCCGGAAGCCTGCTCGCCGCTCTTGCGTTGATCGCGGGGACGATCGCGCTCGGCTTCGTGCTTGCCAGCTATCATGTCACCGATCCGTCGCTGAACACCGCCGCCGGCGGCCCCCCAAAAAATGTCTTCGGGCCGGTCGGTGCCTGGATCGCCGATCTGGGGCTGAGTCTCTTCGGCCCCGCCATCGTGCTCCTGCTGCCTCTCGGCTTCGTCTGGGGCCTGCGGATGTGGCGCGCGCATCCGGTCGGCCGCTGGGGCCGCTCGATCGCGATCGCCTTGTGTTCCATCGCGCTGATGGGGGTCGGTCTCGCGCTGTTCCGGGGCGGTTCGGTCGCGGGGCTCCCGGCCGGCTATGGCGGAAGCCTCGGCCTCGGCGGTGCGGCGCTGGTCGGCTACGGGCTGGAGCAGATCGCCGATCCGATGGTCGCCAATGGCGTCCGGCTGGGCAGCGCCGCTCTGCTGGCGATTCTCGGCCTGTCGCTCTGGATATGGGGGCTCGGGCTGGAGGCGGACGAGCGCGACTGGCTGCTGCGGCGCGGCGCCCATGCGCGCCGTCCCGCCGAACCCTTCGACATGGACGACGGGGATCCTCCGTTCGACGATACCGACATCAGCACGATCGACCGCGATCCGGTGCCGGTTCGTCCGCCGCGGCATGCGCCGATCGACGAGGATGCCGAGATCGCCCCGCCGCCGGTCATCGCCGACCGCAAGAAGGCGGCCGCGCCTTCCGCCAAGGCGGTCGCGCGCGACCGACAGAGTTCGCTCCCTCTCGGCGATACCTACAAGCTGCCCAGCCTGTCGCTGCTGGCACCGGCGCCGCCCGCGACGAACAAGACGATCGACAAGGCCGCGCTGGAGCGCAACGCCCGCCTGCTGGAAACCGTGCTCGACGACTTCAACGTCAAGGGCCGGATCGTCGAGATCCGCCCCGGTCCCGTCGTCACCATGTACGAGCTGGAGCCCGCCGCCGGCATCAAGGCGAGCCGCGTGATCGCGCTGGCCGACGATATCGCGCGCAACATGTCGGCCATGTCGGCGCGCATCGCGGTCATTCCCGGCCGGACGGTGATCGGTATCGAACTGCCCAATGCGAAGCGCGAGACCGTCTCGCTGTCCGAACTGATCGCGAGCGATGCCTTCGAGGAAGCCGCTTCGGGCCTGGCGCTGGTACTGGGCAAGAATATCGGTGGCGATCCGGTGATCGCCGATCTCGCACCCATGCCGCATCTGCTGGTCGCGGGCACCACCGGCTCGGGCAAGTCGGTCGGCATCAACTCGATGATCCTGTCGCTGCTCTACCGGCTGACGCCCGATCAGTGCCGGATGATCATGATCGATCCGAAGATGCTGGAACTGAGCATCTATGACGACATTCCCCATCTGCTCTCGCCGGTCGTGACCGAACCGCAAAAGGCGGTGCGCGCGCTCAAATGGGCGGTCGAGCAGATGGAGGACCGCTACCGGATGATGTCCTCGGTCGGGGTGCGCGGCCTCGCCAGCTTCAACGAGCGGGTGCGGGCGGCCAAGGCCAAGGGGCAGCCGCTCGGCCGCCGCATTCAGACCGGCTATGACGCGGAAACCGGCCAGCCGATCTATGAGGAAGAGAAGCTCGAGTTCGATCCGCTGCCGCAGATCGTGGTGATCGTCGACGAGCTTGCCGACCTGATGATGACCGCCGGCAAGGAGGTCGAATTCCTGATCCAGCGGCTCGCGCAGAAGGCGCGTGCGGCGGGCATCCACCTGATCATGGCGACGCAGCGGCCGTCGGTCGACGTCATCACCGGCGTGATCAAGGCGAACCTGCCGACGCGGATCAGCTTCCAGGTTACCAGCAAGATCGACAGCCGCACGATCCTGGGCGAGCAGGGCGCCGAGCAGCTGCTGGGCAAGGGCGACATGCTCTACATGCCCGGCGGCAAGCAGATCGTCCGTGTCCATGGCCCGTTCGTGTCCGACGACGAGGTCCGCGCGGTGGCCGACCATTGGCGGTCGCAGGGCACGCCCGACTATATCCAGGCCGTCACCGAGGAGCCCGAAGATGGCGGCTTCGCGATGGAGGGCGGTCCGACCGGCCCGGACGATCCCGAAACCCAGGCCTATCGCCGCTCGATCCAGCTGGTGGTCGAGAATCGCAAGGCCTCGACCAGCTGGCTCCAGCGGCAGCTGCGCGTCGGCTATAATTCGGCAGCCCGCCTGATCGAGCGGCTCGAGAAGGACGGGATCGTGTCGCAGCCCGATCATGTCGGACGGCGCGAGGTGCTGGTCGACGTTGCCGATCTGGGGCGTTTCCTGAACTGACCGCGCCGCGCCCGCCTGTGATGTCGATCACGGCGGATGGCGCGAATCGGTGCGAGGGAGGGAACATGAAGCTGCTCCCGCTCCTGCTCGGCCTGTCCGCGCTTCCGTCCGCTCTGTCCGCCCAAGGCCTGCCGATCGACTTCGATGTCGATGCAGTCGTTGCCGAACGGGCGCAGCGCGATGCTGAAGCGGCAGCAAGGGGCGATGCCGGCGTGACATCCCGGCCTGTCCGTTTGGGCGAACGCCGGCCCGTACAGGCCGAAGAGGCTTCGTCACCCGCCCTGTCGCCTGAGCCTGCCCAACCCGAGGGCTGAACCGGCCATAGGCCCTCCGCATAATCCCGCTTTGCCTTGTGGCGATCTCTTGCCATAGGCACGCGCCATGACCGATCCGCCGGCACTGCCCATCTGCGTCGCGGCGCTCTACCGCTTCGCGCGCTTCGACGATCCCGAAGCGGTGCGCGTGCCACTGGCCCAGCGCTGCGCGGAGCTGGGCATCAAGGGCACGCTGCTGGTCGCGCGAGAAGGGCTGAACGGAACCATCGCCGGAGCCGATGACGCGATCGCCGCGATCGTCGACCATATTCGCGCGATCCCCGGCTGCGCCGACATCGAGATCAAATATTCGCGTGCGGCGGCGATGCCCTTCCACCGGATGAAGGTCCGGCCGAAGCGCGAGATCGTGACGATGGGGCAGCCCGACATCGATCCGCTCGAAGGGGTCGGCCATTATGTCGAGCCCGAGGACTGGAACGCGCTGATCGCCGATCCCGAGGTGGTCGTGATCGACACGCGCAACGATTATGAGGTGGCGATCGGCAGCTTTGCCGGCGCGATCGACCCCAAGACACAGAGCTTCCGTGACTTCCCGGCCTGGTTCCGGGCCGAGCGCGAGCGGCTCGCGGGGCAGGGCAAGACGCCGCGCATCGCCATGTTCTGCACCGGCGGCATACGCTGCGAAAAGGCGACCGCCTTCGTGAAGGCCGAGGGGATCGAGGACGTCTATCACCTCAAGGGCGGCATCCTGAAATATCTGGAGACGGTCGATCCCGCCGACAGCCTGTGGGAAGGCGAATGCTTCGTCTTCGACCAGCGGGTGGCCGTTGGCCATGGCCTCGCCCCCGGCAGCCACAGCCTGTGCTTCGCCTGCCGCCGGCCCGTCAGCCCCGAAGACCGGCAATCCGCGCTCTACGTGGAGGGCGTGTGCTGCCCCGCCTGCCATGATGAGCGCGACGAGGACCAGCGCCGCCGCTATGCCGAACGCAACCGGCAGGAGCGTCTGGCGGCCGAGCGCGGTGTCGCCCATGTCGGCGCCGTCCTGCCCGGTACCGATGACCACGCTGCCGATCCTCTATAGCTTTCGCCGCTGCCCCTATGCGATGCGGGCGCGCATGGCGATGCTCGTATCGGGGCAGCGCTGCGAGATCCGCGAGGTGAAGCTGTCCGCCAAGCCGCCCGAGCTGGCGGCGGCATCGGCCAAGGCGACGGTACCGGTGCTGTGCCTGCCCGACGGCAGAACGCTCGACGAGAGCCTCGACATCATGCGCTGGGCGCTCGGCCGGGCCGATCCCGAAGCCTGGCTCGATCGCGACGACCCTATGGTGATCGCGGCCAATGACGGGCCGTTCAAGCATCATCTCGACCGCTACAAATATCCCGAGCGGCATGGCAGCGACGCGACGCTGCACCGCGCCGAGGGGCTGGCGCTGCTCGATGAGCTGGAGCAGCGCCTTGCCGATCGCCCCTATCTGTGTGGCGCTCGGCGGGGGCTGGCCGACATCGCCCTCTTCCCCTTCGTCCGGCAGTTCGCCGAGGTCGACCGCCCGTGGTTCGACGCGCAGCCGCTGCCGGCGACCCGGCACTGGCTGGCCGGGCTGATCGGCAGTGACTTGTTCGTCGCCATCATGGTGCGCCTGGCGCCCTGGAAGACTGGGGACGCGCCGATCACCTTTCCGGCCTAGCTCAGGGCTTTGCCGCCGGCGCCGGGTCGGGCGGGTTGTGCTTCTCGACAAAGGCGACCGAGGCCTTGAGCATCGCCAGCCGCGTCTCGCCCTTCGACAGCCAATGATCCTCGCCTTCGAGCTTGATGAACTCGTGCGGCTTGCCCGCGCGGGACAGGGCGGACGCCATCTGGCGGCTCTGGTCGAAGGGCACGACGATGTCGTCGACGCCGTGGATCAGCAGGATGGGGGCGTCTGCGCGCGCCGCGAAATTGGCCGGAGAAACCTCCTTCATGTCCCGGCCTGTGCCGACCTCCGTGCGCAAGGCGCGTATGACGGTGCGATTCTGTCCGCTCTCGCGGATATTGGTAGAAAGCATGCGGGCTACGTCTGCGACGCCCGCGACCGAAACTGCGCAGCGGTAAAGACCCTGTTGTAGCGTGACACCCGCCAGCGCCGCATAGCCGCCATAGCTGGCGCCGACGATGCACACGCGCTTCGGATCGATGATGCCCTGCCGCGCAAGATCGGCGACGCCGTCGGAAATGTCGGTCTGCATCTTGCGGCCCCATTCGCCGCGGCCGGCAAGACGGAAGGCAGAGCCCAGTCCTTCAGACCCCCGGAAATTGGGCTGCAATACTGCATAGCCCCGCGATGCATAGGCCTGCGCCCACCAGTCGAACACGGGGTAGTCGCGCGCGGCGGGGCCACCATGGGGCAGGACGATCAACGGCAGATTCCGCTCGCTCCGCCCTGACGGCAGGGTCAGGACAGCCCCGATCTCGAGGCCATCGCCCGCCTTGTAGCGGATCAACCGCATCGGTCCCACGTCGCCCACATTGATCGCATAGCTGCTGCCGAGCGGTTCGGCGCGCCCCGTCTTGATGTCGACGACCCAGTAGCTCTGAGGGTCGCCCGGCCCGTCGGTACGAACGATCATCTTGTCGAAACTGGTGTTGGCGTCGATCAGGCGCACCGTCGCGTCGGGAAAGGCCCGGCGGGCGGCGGCCATGCGCTTTTCACGCCGCTCGTCGAAAAAATGATCCTCCTGGATATCTGCTTCACGGGTGTAGCCGACGGTCAGCCGGCTTCGGTCGTCGGTGATGAGCTGCCCTGCATATTCGTTCGGCAGCAGCTCGACGGGCGTTCCGCCGGTCAGCGGCACTTCGAAAGCCCTTCGCCGACCCTCGGTATCTTCGTCGATATACATCACGGTGCCTGCGGAGCGCCCCAGGCTTAGCAGCGAGACGTCGCCCAGCGGGGATCGGCCGCTGGCGATCTTCTGACGCTGTCCATTGTAGAGCGTCCAGTCGCCGCGGTCTTCTTCATAGTCGAGATAAGCAGCGAGGCTGCCGTCAGCGGCGACGACCCAGTCGCGCCACGTCGAATCCGAGGGCGCCCGGTTCGACACGAGGCGCGCCTTTTGCGTCTCCAAGTCGACCTCGTAGAGTTCCGCCTTGGTGCTCTTGAGCATGAAATCATAGCCAGACCGCTCCAGCGTGATTCCGCCGAAATAGCCGTACCAGCGACCGTCGCGCTCGATCGCCCCGTAATAGCCGCGCACGCCGCCGGTTATACGATCTTCCTTCTCGAAGATCGTCCATGGCGCGCCCTTGCCGAGATTGACGACGATCATGGTGCTGAGTTCGGTCTTGTCGGTCGTGAAGCCGAAGCCGAGGGCATAGGTGCTGGTGGCGTGGATCAGCAGGGTTTCGTCGCCTGCCCAGTGGATCGAGCGCAGCTTGTATTCGCCGACCTCGACCGATGAGAGCAGCTTTCGGTTCGCGTCGGTCACCAGCAACTGGCGCTTGCCCTGGAACATGCCGATCACCGCGATCCGCTCGCCCGATGGCGACATTGCGGTCATCTCCAGCGTCGGCAGCTTGCCATAGACGTCGAGCGGCGGGGCGGCCGTGGCCGGAATACACGCCAGAATCAGAGATACGGCAATCAGCCGCGCGAACCACGAAACGACGATCATTTCTGCCCCCTTAGCAGCCTTATCGATAGCCGTGCGACTGGCGGCGGCCAGCCCATATTGCTCCGATACGGAGCAATCGGCGTCTATTCGGCGGCTTCGGGCAGCGAGGCGGCGGTGGTCCAGCCGAGGCGGGGGATGTTGATCGAGCGTTTGCCCGACAGGTCGGTGCGCAGGACGAAGATGCCCTGCTCCTCCATATAGGCGATCAACCGGCGGACGCGGCCGAGCGAATGGGTGCCGTAGACCTGCGCCATCACCGTGTCGGACGGCGCCTCCTGCCCGTCGCGCGCGGCGCGGGCGACCAGCAGGAAGGGAGCGAGCATGTCATCGGGCAGCGAGGCGCCGATCGCCAGCGCATCGAGCCATCCTTCGTCGAGTTCGCCATAAAGACCGGCGCGCGCCATGGCGAGACGGCGCCGGAAGCCGGCCAGGTCGAGTCCGGGGCTCGACAGGCGCTGCATCCGGCAGCGCACGGCAAAATCCTGGAACAGCACCGCAGGCTGGCGATAGGTCGCCTCGGGGTCCTCGACCATTTCGCGCAGCACGGCGTCGATCACCGCGTCGCGTTCCTCGTCGGGCATGGCCGGGCCACCCGGCGCGGCCGATGGCGTCAGCACCGGGCCCGAGCGGCTGATCGCGCGGAGAAGGTCGTCGCTGGTGGGGGTGGGGGCCCGCGGTGGCGGCGGCGCGACGGGCAGGTCGTCGCCCGGCGCGAAGAGCAGGCCCTGCAGATCCTCGGGCGGGGCCGAGGGCAGGGGAACCAGCTTGGGGCTGCCGCTGCGCGCCGAGGTCTGCACTGCGCCCACCGTCACCGCGATCGGGCGACGCGACACTGCCGGGCCGAGCGCAAGGAACTGGCCGCGCGGCAGATCGCGGATCGTCTCGGCCTGCCGCCTGTCCATGCCGAGCAGGTCGGCCGCGCGCGCCATGTCGATGTCGAGAAAGGTGCGGCC
>JAIYAJ010000247.1 GCA_027489105.1 Zymomonas sp.
ACACAGTCGTAACGGCCGCCCACCTGTTTTTCCAGCGATCACGCGCAGGCGGCAGAGGAAGCAACACCCTGTCGCCCAGGCAATGCACCTTCCGCCTCTATGACGGCCAAGGCGCGTTGCGCGACGTTATCGGCTTTCGGTACGGACTGTCGGAATGGGCGGATGCGCGCCATCGCTATGACAGCTCCTATGATGTGGCAGTGCTCAAGCTTGAACGCCGGGTTGCCGTCAGATCGATTCCCGCCGTCAAGATTTTGAACCGCCTCTCCACGCCGACGGTCAAACTGGCCGCATTTCATGGCGGGCCCCTGAGGAGAGAGCATCCCTGGCTGACGAGCGGCCAGACCAAGCTGTTCCCCAGCAACGTCGTCGTCGACCATGACTATGACATGCGGATCAGCGACACGTGGCGCATGTTGGCAGCGTCGGCGGATTCAACACCAGGCTCGTCTGGCGGAATGTATTTCGACTCAGCCCAGAATGCAGCCATCGGCATTCATGTCGGGTCACTCTGCGCCCAGGGTCAAACTCGCTATGATCCGGCAAGTTGCTTCAACTACGGACTTCGCTTTGATGCGCAAATTCTCAAAATGATCGACAGCGTCGCGACCGACAATCCGCCGATGGCGCAGGTCATCGTACCGAGCCGAGATCCCTAGAGAATCAACCGCTTCATGCGCCCGTGAAGCCAGCTGCCGGCGGCCAGGATGGGGACACCAGCGCGAGCGCGCGGAACAGGGTGCCCATCTCCTCGTCCGCTGTCAGCCGGTGCAGCGCCATCCCGATCTCCTCGGTCCGCTCGGGATGTGCGCGGGAGAGCGACGCCGCGCGGGCGGTGATACCCAGCGTGTTCAGGAAGAAGCTCTGCGATACCGGTCCCTGCACGCGCGCGCCGCCAAGCTTGCCGACCCGCGCCATTGCGGTGAAATCGACATGCGCCGTGAGATCATTGGCCCCGGGATTGCTGAAGACATCGGCATAGGCATGGGCGTTGAGCGCCTGCAGCGTATCGCCGGCATTGTAATTCTCATGGCCATAGTCGATCGCCAGCATTGCCCCGCCCTGACGCGCCACCTGCCCCGCCAAGGCGCGGGCGATCGCGAGACCAGCCGGGCATGTCTCATAGATACTCCCCGCGATGGCATCATGCAGGCGCTCCGGCACCTTCTTCTCCGCAGGCGTGTCGCCGGGAACCGAGCGGAAGCCTTCGTCGTCGAGGGCGACCATGCGTTCGCGCCATCCCGAGTAGGTCTTGATATATTGGTGATAGGGCAGCGCGTCGAAGAACTCGTTGGCGATGATCAGCAAGGGCGCATCGCTGGGAAGCGTTTCGATGGCATTGTGCCAGGTGGCATGGGGCAGACGCTGCCGCTGCTCGGCCCGCAGCACCGGACTCGTCTCGACGAAGTGGACATGGGGATGCCTGCGCTGCGACGCCAGCGCGCGCAAAGCGTCGACGGCCAGCGTTCCCCGGCCCGGCCCCAGTTCCACATAGTGGACCGTCTCGGCCCCCGAACGCGCCCACAGATCGGCGCACCACAGGCCGATCATCTCGCCGAACATCTGGCTGATCTCGGGCGAGGTGATGAAATCCCCCTTGGCGCCAAGGGGGTCGTGCGATGCGTAATAATGCGCGTTGCACGCTTCCATATAGTCGGCGACGCTTATCTTTCCCTGCTCCGAGATCCTCTGACTCAGCATCTCGGAGAAGTTCGCTTCACTCTGCATCAGCCTGCTTCTGCGCCATTCAAATCACAGCACCATAATAAGATATGGTTAGAGAAGCTTTACCCTTGCGCGTCGATCGACCGCCGCTTCCCGGCCGTTGCGATCAGATAGACGCCTCCGGCCAGCATGGGGAGGGTCAGCGTCTGCCCCATGGTCAGCCCCCAGCTCAACGTGCCGAGCTGCACGTCGGGCTCACGGAAGAACTCGACCAAGAAGCGGCTCAGACCATAGCCGAGCAGGAAGATGCCGACGAGCTTGCCCGGCTGGTTGCGCGCGTTGGTCCGCCAGAAGAAGAAGGCGAGGATCAGTCCCAGCAGCAGGCCCTCGAGCCCCGCTTCGTAGAGCTGGCTCGGGTGGCGGGGAAGCCCGTCCGGTGCCGACGGAAAGATGATCGCCCAGGGCACATCGGTGGGTCGGCCCCACAACTCCCCATTCACGAAATTGGCGAGCCGCCCGAAGAACAGGCCGAAGGGCGTGCAGCAGGCGATATAATCGTGAATACGCAGCCAGCTGAGCCCGTCGCGCTGCGCCATGTAGAATATGCCGACCGATACGCCGAGCGCCCCGCCGTGGAACGACATGCCGCCCTGCCACAGCTTGAACACATCGAGCGGGTGCATCAGGATTTCGGGCTGATAGAAAAACACATAGGCGAGCCGCCCGCCGATCAGGATGCCGAGCGTCGCATAGAAGACGAAGTCATCGGCATGGCGCCGCTGCATCGGGGCATTGGGCTGCGCGATCAGCCGGGTCAGATAATACCAGCCGAGCAGGATGCCCGCGATATAGGCCAGCGAATACCAGTGTATCTGCAGAATCCCGAGATCGAGCGCGATCGGGTCGAGCCCCAGATCGCTGAAATGAATGGCCGCAGAAGCGGCGGTACCGGACAGTTGCAATGTCATTCCCCGTCAGCGGACAGGCGCCTGCCATAGCCCCTGCTCCGGATCAGCGAAAGGGCTACCGCAAGCGCTCCGTAACATGAGCCGGGACCGTGCCGGGCTTCATGCCGCCCGCAGGCGGAACGTCAGTTCGTTGCGGCCCGCTGTCCGGCGATAGTCGAGGATATCGGTCCATTGCCGGACCAGATCGAGCCCCGCCCCGCCCCCCCGCTCGGGAACCATGTCGGCGGCGACGTGCGACCGCGGGTCGTGGGGCGTGCCCGGATCGGTCAGGGTCACCACGAGTCCCTCGGGCCCGTCCGCAAGTGTCAGGTGGATCGGCTGGTCCTCCGCCACGCCACCATGTTCGCGGGCATTGATCACCAGTTCCTCGACCAGGATGGCGAGGCGCGCCGCCTGCGCCGGTGCGAGGCATCGGTCGGAGGCGAAGCGCCTTGCCGCTTCGGTCAGCATGCCGACGGCCATAGCCCCATTGCAACCTATGGTTACGCGCGCCGATTTCGAGTCCCGGTCAGCCATTAATGCGCTATGTCACGACTTGCTGGTCATGGGGATGGCGAGAATCATGAAACGGGCTTTGCTTATCCTTTCGGGCGTGCTTCTGGCAGCTCAACCTGCCTGGGCGGAGATCGCCCGCATCAAGCGCGCCACCGGCGTCACCTCGATCGAACGCGACGCCAACCGGATGACGCCGGCCCCCGGCTTCCAATTGCAGCCGGGCGACGTGCTCGTGACGGGCAAGGACGGACAGCTGAGCCTGACCTTCATCGACGATACCCGCTTCTCGGTGGGGCCGAACAGCCGCATCGCAGTCGACCAGTTCGACTATAATCGCACGACGCAGACCGGCGCCTTCGTCACACGCGTCGATCGCGGTTCGCTCGCGGTCGTTTCGGGCCAGATCGCCAAGTCGAAGCGCGATGCGATGAAAGTGCGGACCCCAACCTCGCTTCTGGGCGTTCGAGGTACCCGGTTCATCGTGGAGGTACCCAAATGACCCGCCGGTCGATCCCGCCCCTGATGCTGGTCGCCTGTCTGAGCGCCTGCGCGACCGGACCGACCCTCACCCTCCTGCCGAGCGAAGAGGGCAAGCAGGGCGCAGTCGCGGTTCTGGAGGAGAATGGCAAGCCGGTCGACTATGTCGTTACCGAACTCAACAGCAGCACCAATCTTTCGGGCCGCCCCAAGACGCGCGCCATCAACCCGGACAAACTCAATGCCCGCCGTCTTGCGCTCCTCCAGGCCCTGCCGCCACCACCGGTCCGTCTGCGGCTCTATTTCCAGCAGGGCACGACGCGCCTGACCCCGGAATCGCAACCCGGCCTCGACTTTCTGAAGAAGGAAGTAGGCGAACGCCCCGGTGCCGAGGTGCAGGTTACCGGCCACACCGATACGGTGGGCAAGCTCGAAGACAATGACGTCCTGTCCGAGCGCCGCGCCGAAGAAGTGGTCAAGGCGCTCGCCGAGCTGGGCATCGAGCCCGCGCTGCTGACGGCGGTGGGCCGCGGCGAGCGCGATCCACTCGAGGACAAGGGCGACAATGCCCCGTCGCAGGCCAATCGCCGCGTCGAGGTCATCG
>JAIYAJ010000154.1 GCA_027489105.1 Zymomonas sp.
CAAGCTGATCCCGATGCCGGCCATGGCCGGAGCGCGGTGAGCGCCGAGGCAACTCGTCAACGTTCCTCCGCCATCATGTCGCCCAACGACAGACACCGCCTTTTTCAACACAATCGACCAGTTTAGGACGTTCGCTTCTGTCTCGCCAACGTCTGACTCAGACGTATCGGTCGCTCGGGGCGATCGAGCCTATAAGGCGGGATTGCCGTTATAGCAGCATTTTCCAGTTTGTTGTGGCCCGCTCAGCCTCCTCGCTCGCCGGGGCAGAATCGCATCGATGACACGAGCGGAATAGAACACTTGACGAACATTATAACCCAACGATATTGTTGCGTCATGCTTCCCGAGGCTGATTCGTTGACTGGCTATCTGCCCCCGGGCGTCCATGACGCCTCCTGGGACGAAGTTGTGCCGCGTTATAGCGTTAACGGCCATCGCGTTCGCCTCGTCGGGGGACTGCTAGCGGCGCTGCAGAATCTCGCTGGCGCTGGCTGTAGGTCGGTGCTGCTCGACGGGAGCTTCATTTCACAGAAGGATCTGCCCGAGGACTATGACGGAGCTTGGGACACTCAAGGGGTTGACCCCTACCGCCTTGACCCCGTGCTGCTCGACTTCACCAACGCCCGAGCAGCGATGAAATCCAAATATTTGGGTGAGCTCTTTCCGGCGACCGCAGCCGCTGCCCCAGGCATTCTCTACCGCGACTTCTTCATGAAGGACCGCAACGGAGTGCCCAAGGGCGTCGTCAACATCGACCTTGGGAGTCTGCCATGATCACCAACGAACGGCAGTACAAGATCACCCGCAGCGAGGCTGATCGTTTCCGCAAGGCGATCGGCGAACTCGCCAAGGCGCCGGTGCGGGGGGATGTGCATCCGCGTCTGCTGCAGGCCGAGCGCGAGGCGATGGAAAGCCAACTCGCGGATCTTCAAGCGGAAATCGCGGAATACGACCGTCTCAAGTCGGCCGACCTCTCAGTTATCTCCATCGGTTCGTTCGAAGAGTTGGCGGACGGCCTCATCAAGGCGCGCATCGCCGGGGGCCTAAGCCAAAAGGCACTGGCCGATCGGCTTGGCCTCAAGGAGCAGCAAATCCAGCGCTATGAAGCGGAACGCTACGCTTCCGCCAGCTATCAGCGTCTGCGCGAGATTGCGGGCGCGCTCGGCGTGCGGATTAAGAACGATATCCTGCTGCCGGTTGCGCCCAACAGTTTCGGCGGGCTGGTCAGCAAGTTGCGTCAGGTTGGGCTCGACCGCGACTTTCTGCTGTCGCGGCTGCTGCCTTCGCCCGATGCTGCCCGCGCCAGCGGCGAAGTCGGCAGCGAAGACGATGATTATGCGTTGACGACGAAGACGGGTGTTGTTTTGGAACGTGTATTCGGCTGGACCCGCGATAATGTGTTCGGAGCACAGGCACTCGTCGCACCGCGCTTTGCCGCGGCAGAAGCGCGGTTCAAGATGCCCGCTAATCGGGCACGTTCGACGACCAGCCTCTACGCCGCTTACGCCAATTACTTGGCGGTTGTCGCGCTGAAGGGTGCGCGCTCGCTGTCCAAGAGCGAGATTCCAACCGATGCGGAGGCGATGCATCGCTGTATCCTGGACCGGTACGAGACTGTCGATCTCAGAAGCGCGCTTCACACCGCTTGGGATTTGGGCGTTGTCGTGCTCCCGCTGCGCGACCGTGGCGCCTTTCACGGCGCTTGCTGGCGATATGAGGGTCGCAACGTTGTCGTGTTGAAGCAGACCTCAAAGCACGAGGCGCGCTGGCTGTTCGATCTCCTGCACGAGCTTTTCCACGCCGGCCAGCGCCCGGAAGCCGATACGCTGGAGGTAATTGAGGCCGACGAGACATCCGCTGAGCGGCGCAATTCGGACGAGGAGATCGCCGCAAGTCAGTTCGCCGGCGAGGTCGTGCTCGACGGCAAGGCCGAAACCCTGGCGCAGGCTTGCGTTCGAGCGGCGCGTGGTTCGGTCGAGCGGCTGAAGAGCGTCGTGCCGACTATCGCGGCGAAGAACAGCGTTAGCGTCGGGGCGCTCGTGAACTATCTCGCTTTCCGGCTTTCCTGGCAGGGCGTAAACTGGTGGGGTACAGCGGCCAATCTTCAAGTCGATGACGGTGACCCCTGGACGATCGCGCGCAACGTCTTCGTCGAACGCTTTCCCTACGACATCGACAACGAGCTCGATCGGCAACTGCTCGATCGCGCCCTTCATTGAGGTTCGAAATGGCTGAGTTCCAGAAGCCGCCCCCGCTCGACATCAAATGCACGTCGACCGACTGCGACAATGATCTGCACTGCTTCAAGCAGCTCAAGAAGATGACGCCGGACCAGCGGGGCAAATGCCGCGCTTGCGGCGCTAACCTCGTCGACTGGAAGCGGCTGCATAGACGCGACAAGGGCGACGCGGCGCATACCTTCCAGGCGCTCCAGCACGAAATGATCCGCCATTACTTCTTCCATCGTCCCGTTGATGAGACCGCGATGCGTCACGCTCAGCGCAAGGGTCGTGACCAGCTGAAGGATACCGCGCGCGATCGGCTACGAAAGTACCTCGCTGTCGCCGAGCCACCCCGCGACGGTCGTCAGACGCCCCTGGAAGGCAACGCGATCTATTATGCCCAGCACGCAACCGCCACCTGCTGTCGAACCTGCCTCGAATATTGGCACGACATCCCGAAGGGCAGGCCGCTGACCGAAGTCGAATTCGACTATTGCGTGAGCCTCGTCGACCTGTTCCTCGATGAGAAGCTGCCGGATCTCGCCGACGAGCCGATCAAGGTGCCGCGTCGGTTGCGCCGCTTCTCGCCGGAGGCGGAGGGCTCGCATCCGTGACCAGCGCGACCAAGTCGATCGACACTCCCCGCTTCGCGGCGCGCCTGAGGGCACGCGCGATCGATGTCGACGGCGGTCGCGTGCTGATCTCCCGCCTTGCGGGGTCCGGTCAGGAGGTTGATCTCACGCTCCCGGCCAACTGCAACGGATATGGCCGCGTCCGGCACTTCCGGATGGCTACCGCCGAGGGCTGGCCCGCCAACCCGTTGCCGATCGCGCCGGCATGCCGCGCGCTCGGCGCCAGGCCGGTCCCGGACATGATGACCGCGCTGGTCTTCCAGAACGCCGCTTGCGCCTGGCGCTGCTGGTACTGTTTCGTGCCGGAGGAGCTGTTGAAAGCCGATCCCGAGCACTCGGCTTGGTTCACCGCCGACGAGCTAGTTGGCTTCTATCGCCAGATCCCCGAGGCGCCGCGGATCATCGACCTGTCGGGTGGTTCGCCTGACCTCGTCCCGGAATGGACGCCGTGGATGATGCGTGCTCTCACCGACGCAGGCTTGGCAGACAGCACCTACTTGTGGACAGACGACAATCTCAGCACGACCTATCTCTTCGACTCCCTCTCGCGCGAAGAGCTTGCCCGGCTCCAGAGCTATCGCAACTACGGTCGGGTCTGCTGCATCAAGGGCTTCGACGCCCGCTCCTTCGCCTTCAACACGCGCGCTGCTCCGGAAGACTATGATCGCCAGTTCGACATCTTGCGGCGCGTGCTCGGCCTCGGGCTCGACGTCTATGGCTATGTCACCCTGACCTCGCCGTACGAAGACGGAGTCCGCCAAGGCGTCGCAAACCTCATCGATCGGCTCCAGGCGATCGACCCGAATTTCCCTCTTCGCGTGATACCGTTGCGGATCCAGGTCTTCACCCCGGTCGAGCAGCGCCTCGCACGCGATGATGCGCGTGAGCGAAGCCTCGCCGTCCAGGAAGAGGCGATCGTCGCCTGGAAGGACGAGCTCCAGCGCCGTTTCCCGGCCGAGCACCGTGCACTTCCAATCTACGACGTGCCCTTGCGGACGAGGGCCGAATGATCACCAGGCGCCGGTCGGTTTCCCAAGCTGCCTTCCGCGTCAGGGTCGACACCTGGATCGCCGAGGCGCTTGCCGACGGCGTCTTCGATTACGCAGGCCTCCTACGGAGGCTCCCCGGCGTGTATCCAACCGAGCTTCTGGCGTCGCTCGACCGGCTCACCGCAACCGGCTCGATTAACCCGGCTTTGTCCGCTGCGGCGCGCCATCAAGCGAGGAACGGTCCTGCGAGTGGCGCCGAGGGCCGCTCGCTGCTGCCGCTGCCCCATCCGCTCGATTTCGAGTGGCGCTTCACCGCTGACGCCTCGCGAGTCTTGCTTAACCTTGCCGCCGACCTGACCCCTGCCGATGGGGACGTCCTGCTGTTCGGGACACCTGGTTTGGCGGCCGAGGCCCTCACCTTGCCGATCGGCCGACGTCTTGCCCTTCTGGCCGAGCCCAACAGCGTGACCGACCGCTTGTTCGCGCTCAATCGGGCAACCGGCTCGCCCCTCGCTATCGCCTTCTGCTCCGGCGGACTTCCGCGCGAGAGCGCCGACGCGGTTCTGCTGGATCCGCCCTGGTATCTCGACTTCGTCCGGCCAATGCTCGCCGCTGCCACCCATGCCTGTCGCCCGGGCGGCTTCGTGCTCATCAGCCTTCCGCCTAACGGCGCGCGGCCGACGGCTGAGGCTGATCGTCATTTCGCGATCGTGCTCGGCAAACGGTTGGGACTCGCCCTTGTCGAGCACAAGCCTTTGTCGATCGCCTACGAGACGCCCTTCTTCGAGCGCAACGCACTTCGCGCTGCGGACATCGCTACCCCGCCGCAGTGGCGCCGTGGCGATCTCGTCGTTTTCCAAAAAGTGTGCGCGTCGAGCTTGCCCGTCCCAAGCTCCCAACGCAGCCGTTGCTGGGCCGAAGTCGCCATCGGCCGCATGCGCCTTTTCATCCGCGTGGGCGGAAGCGCTACGTGCGGCGACACTAAGCTCGTTCCGATCGTGGCCGGCGACGTCCTGCCATCGGTCAGCCGGCGCGATCCACGCCGACGGCTTGCCAACGTCTGGACTTCCGGTAATCGTATCTTCCGCACCGACAATCCACAGCTTCTGCTCGAAGCAGCGATTTCGTACGCCGGTGAGGCGATAGGCTCTAGCTTCCAGCCGCGGCTCTGGGGCACATTGCGCGAGAATGAGGCGATGGAACGAGTCGCGGCGGACCTTCGCGACTTGGCGGCCCTCGAAGCAATGGAGGAAACCGGCGCGCCCGCAGTGACGGAACGGAGTGCGGCTTGGAAATTGAATTCGACGATGTCTTGGAGCGGGTCGACCGCCATCCGTTTTGGCTGAGCTACCTCTCCGATGCTGTACGGCCGACAAGTCGGATCGGCATCCATCTCGCCATCTTCGCTGAACCGTTCCTCTCCAAGGTGCTGTCGGGCGAGAAGACAATCGAGTCCCGCTTCAGCCGGAACCGCTGCGCGCCCTACGGTGAGATCGGCGAGGGCGATATTATACTCCTGAAGGAAGTCGCTGGTCCGATTTGCGGGCTGGTGCTGGCGCGACGAAGCTGGTGCTACGATCTCGCGACTGAGCCGATCGAGAGTATCCGGCTTCGATTCGGGGCCGGCATCGGAGCCGACGGCGGTTTTTGGGCAGCGCGTCAGGACGCACTGTACGCCACGCTCATCGAGCTCAATGAGCCAATCGCGATCGGACCCGTCACTTGCAACAAGAGCGATCGGCGCGGCTGGGTGGCCTTGCGGTCGCGTCAAATGTCGTTCGCTTTTGCATGAACTTGCTGCTCTGCTTCTCCGGCCAGATCGGCAGCGGCAAGTCGTCGGTGAGCGCGGCGGTCGCGAACGCGCTCGGCTGGGGGCGGACCGGCTTCGGCGACTATTTGCGCGACGAAATTGCGCGGTGCGGCGGCGATCCTGATGATCGCAAGGCCCTGCAGGATCTTGGACAGGCGCGCGTCGATGCCGATGGGGCCGCGTTCTGCCGCGATGTTTTGACAGCCGGCGGATTTCAACCCGGCGACGACTTCGTCATCGATGGCATCCGGCATGTGAATATCTTCGAAATTCTAAAGCAGGTCGGTTCGCCTAGCGATGCGAGACTGCTGTTCCTCGGCGCTTGCGAAATGACGCGTAGCTCGCGCGTTCAGTCCCGGGCCGATGCGGACGATTTCGCCCGAGCCTCGATTCACCGGGTCGAGGAAGAGCTGCGCGAGGCGCTTCCCGATCGAGCGGACGCCTTAATCGACGCTAATCAAACTATGGAAGGTGTCATCTCCGATTGTCTTGGATGGGTCAGGAAATGGAAAGGTCTCGCTGGTTGACCCTCTCAAGAGAGCGAATGCCGGATTTTGGCTGAATCTAATAATGGGAGTGCCGGGTGTGATGGATAACTTAGTCTAGCCAAGGCCGTTTTTGGTCGTAGGCTGTTGCCCGCTGTTGGTAAGGCGCCCGTCCCACTTGGTATAGTATGGAAGTTCTTTTACCACTGGCGTTGGGGCGCGAAGTTGAGCGCTCATTCGAAGCTGGGAATGTCGGTTTTTCCTAGCTCATACGGTAAGGAGACCTTCCAGACCGCCAGCAGGCTTGGACAGAGGGGAACGGTCTTTCGGCCCGACGAATGGCCGCTTCCAGCCTAGCCAGACATTCCATTCCGGAACGTTAGACGGCAGAAATGTCCCAACTAGCGGCTAAGCAGCACCCTCAACGATCTTGTATTTCATTGGCCGCCGATGCGTTAAACAGCCCACCAAACCCCACTACCCCTTCGCCCCAATCGCCCCCATCCGCGCCGCCACGATCTTCGCCGTCTCGGCCGACCGGAGCCGCTCGCCGAACGCCGCATTCTCTTCCGCGATCCGGCTCGCCAGCGCGGCACCGTCGCGCATCAGGCGCTTGGTTTCGGCGAAGGCCTGGGCCGGCAGGCTCGCAAACGCCTGCGCCGCTGCCAGCGCCTCGGCGTCCAGCGCATCGGTCGCGACGACCCGATTGGCGATGCCTGCCGCCAGCGCGGCCTGCGCGTCGATCGCTTCGCCCAGGGCGAACATCGCCATCGCGCGGGCGTGGCCGAGGCGGGCGGTCAGGAGGAGGCTGGAGCCGGCTTCGGGGACGAGGCCCAGCCCAACGAAAGGCGCGGTGAGGAGGGCGTCTTCGGCCAGCAGCACATGGTCGCAGTGGAGCAGCATCGTCGTGCCGATCCCAACGGCACGGCCCTGGACGGCGGCGATCGCGGGCTTGGGGAAGGCGGCGATGGCGTCGATGAAGCGGGGGGCGTTTTCCGGCACCTTGCCCGCGCCCGCGACGGTGGCGAAGTCGAGCAGGTCGTTGCCCGCGCTGAACATCGTGCCGTCGCCGCGGAACAGGACCGCGCCGATCGCCTCGTCGCGCGCGGCTTCGGCCAGATGCGCGGTCAGGGCGTCGTACATCGCCAGGGTGATGGCGTTCTTCTTCTCGGGCCGCGCGAAGCTCAGCACGAGGACGCGGTCGGCACGGTCGGCGCGGATATATTCGCTCATGAAGGACTCGCTCGAATGACTATGGCCCTATGCTGTCGTCGAAAGCCGGGCCGGCGTCGAGCCCCGGGCTGTCGGTCGACCGGGTGCGGTACTGCTTGGCGCTGTCTGGCTTGGCGCGGGCAGGAAGGCGGCTATAAGCCCATCGAAGGTTCATCAGGCGGGGCAGGGATGGGGTCGGGCACGCGACAGGACGACAAGGGCAGCGACCGCCGGCGGCAGATATTGGAGATCGCGGCGCAGCTGTTCGCGCGCAAGGGCTTTCGCGGCACCTCGATGCGCGACATCGGCGAGCAGGCGGGGGTGCTGGGCGGCTCGCTCTATCACCATATCAAGTCGAAGGACGCGCTGTTCGTCGAGCTGCACAATGCCGCGCTCGATGCGGCCGAGGCGAAGATCGCGGGGGAGATGGCGCTGCATGACGACCCCTGGGCGCAGCTGGAGGCGGCGTGCGGGGCGCTGCTCGACCTGCAACTCGATCCCAATTCGCTGACCATGCCGATGATGAACGATTTCCGCGAGGTGCCGGCCGAGGTGCGCGCCGCGCTGATCGAGCGGCGCGACCGGTTCGAGACGCTGTTCCGCGACCTGATCGAGCGGCTGCCGCTGCCGGCCGATATCGACCGCTCGGTCTATCGCAACATGCTGCTGGTGCAGCTCAATTCGGCGGCGGACTGGTACCGGCCGGGCCGGCTGACCCCGCGCGACATCGCGCGTCAGGTGACGCTGCTGTTCCGCCATGAGGCGGGCGAAGCGGCCCCGCATGGCTGACTGGCCGAAGGGGCAGGGGCGCGTGGATTGCGACTGTAACAGATGTTTGGTATAAGGCATCAAAGCCAGTTAGAGGATGTCCGATGCAGACCTATATCCCGCCGATCGACGACTATAAGTTCCTGCTGACCGAGGTGCTCGGCTTCGACGGCGCCATGGCCGAGCTGGGCAAGGAGGTCGACGCCGACCTGGCCGTCGCCGTGCTCGACGAGGCCGGCAAGATGTGCGCCGAACGGCTCCAGCCGCTCAACCGCGAAGGCGACGAGCAGGGCAGCCGCCTGATCGACGGCGTGGTCCACACGCCCGAGGGCTATGCCGAGGCTTACCGCGAGTTCGTCGCGGCCGGCTGGGCCTCGCTGTCGGGCGATCCCGCGCATGGCGGGCAGGGGCTTCCCTTCGTGCTGCAGCTGTGGCTCGATGAGATGATCTCGGCCACCAACCTGTCCTTCGGCCTGTTCCCCGGCCTGACGCGCGGCGCCTGCGAGGCGATCGCGGCCCATGCCAGCGAGGAGCTCAAGGCCCGCTATCTCGCCCCGCTCGTCACCGGCGAATGGACCGGCGCGATGGCGCTGACCGAGAGCGGGTCGGGCACCGACCTGGCCCTGCTCAAGACGCGCGCGACGCCCAATGGCGACGACAGCTATGCGGTGCAGGGCACCAAGATCTTCATCTCGTCGGGCGACCATGATTTCGGCGGCAACATCGTCCACCTCGTGCTGGCGCGGCTGCCCGATGCCCCGGCGGGGGTGAAGGGGATCAGCCTGTTCCTCGTGCCGAAATTCCTGCCCGACACGGACGGCAATTTCACGGTTCGCAACGCCATGTCGGTCGGCGCGCTCGAGAAGAAGATGGGCATCCACGCCCAGCCGACCTGCGTGATGAACTATGATGGCGCCACCGGCTGGCTGGTGGGTGAGCCGCATCGCGGCCTCGCCGCCATGTTCACGATGATGAACGCCGAGCGGCTGATGGTCGGCATCCAGGGCCTGGGCATTGCCGGCGGCGCCTATCAGCAGGCGGTGGCCTATGCGCGCGATCGCCTGCAGGGGCGCAGCGCTGATGGGGCCCGCGGGCCGGTGTCGATCGTCGAACATGCCGATGTCCGCCGCATGCTGCTCAACGTCCGCTCCTTCGTCGAGGCGGGCCGCGCGCTGGCCGGCTGGACCGCGCTCCAGCTCGACCGCGCCGCGTCGCACCCCGACAGCGGCGAGCGCGCCAGGGCCGATGCGCTGGTCGCGCTGCTCACCCCGGTCGTGAAGGCGTCCTTCACCGATATCGGCTTCGAGGCAGCGGTGCAGGCGCAGCAGGTG
>JAIYAJ010000259.1 GCA_027489105.1 Zymomonas sp.
ACGGTGGCGCCCGGCGGCGCCCGGCTGGTCGAGCCCCTTGGCGACAAGGGCGCGGTGGTCCTGCTGTTCAACGCGGCGGAACTGTCGTGGCGCAACATGTCGATCCGGGAAGCCGGCGCGTCCTGGGATTATCCCGAGTACCAACCGCACGTCACGATCACCTACGAGGGCGGCGGCGTCGATCTGAGCAAGGTCGAGCCCTATCGCGGCGCGCTGGAATTCGGGCCGGAAATCTTCGCCGAACTCGACGAGGACTGGTCGCCAAAGACCGGAGCCTGAGATGAACGTCCAGGCATGGGTCGCCGAGGCGAAGCGGATGCCGCGCGCCAAGCGCCGGGCGGTGCTTCGCCCGATCGGCGCGACGGTGGCCTACCAGACCGCCCTCCGCGCGGTCATGCTGCGGATCATTCGCGAGGCGCGGGGATACGTCGCCAGCGATGTCTTGCCGGCGGCCATCTCCGCGCGCGCGCAGCTGCAGCGCAAGGATCTCGGCTGGTTCCAGCGGGCGATGCGGACGTTCCGCGATCTCCTGGCGGGCTTCGTCGATGGGGCGCGCGAAGAGATCCGGCGCGCGACGGAAACGGAAGAACAGCGCCACCGTCGTCGCTTCCATGAGGCGGTGCGCTCGGCGATCGGCATCGACCTCGCCGCGGCCATCATCTCGGAGGGCATCGAGGCGCAGGTCGCGGCGGCCGTCCAGCGCAACGTCGCGCTGATCCGCGGCCTGTCCGAGGACATGGCGAGGCGCGTCGAGTTGGTGCTGATCGGCGCCATCACGGACGGTGCCAGCAACGCCCTTATCGCGAAGCTGCTGACACGGGAATTCGGGTTCTCGACCAGGCGCGCGGCGTTCATCGCCCGCGACCAGGCCGCGAGCTTCAACGGCGATCTAAACCGCATCCGGCAGACCCGGCTCGGCATCACCGAATATCAGTGGTCGACCAGCCGCGACGAGCGCGTCCGCGGCCGGCCGGACGGAAAATACCCCAACGCCCGTCCGTCCCACTGGGCGCGGGAGGGCGAGACATTCCGATGGGACAAGCCCCCGAGCGACGGGCATCCCGGCGCCGCCATCAACTGCAGGTGCGTTGCACTCGCCATCATTGAATTCTGACCGGAGACCGCCCTGATGCAACTCAAGACGGACTTCGTCCCGTTCGACATCAAGCAGATGCCTGACGAGACTGGTGTCTTCGAAGGTTACGGCTCGGTGTTCAGCCTGATGGACCACGGCAACGACGTCGTCGTCGCCGGCGCCTTCACGGACAGCCTGGCCAGCGCGGCCGCCAACAAGCGCATGCCGAAGATGCTCTGGCAGCACGACATGCAGCAGCCGATCGGCGCCTGGACGGAAATGCGCGAGGACGGCTACGGCCTCTTCGTGAAGGGCAAGCTCACGCTCGATGTGCAGCGCGCTCGCGAGACGCGGGCGCTGATGCTCGACGGGGCCATGGACGGCCTCTCCATCGGCTACCGCGCGATCGACTTCGAGATCGACCGGGCGAAGGGCGTGCGCGTCCTGAAGAAGCTGGATCTCATGGAGGTGTCCGTCGTGACCCTCCCGATGAATGAAGCGGCCACGGTGACCGGCGTCAAGGCGCTGCTGTCTGGCCTGTCCGCTCAAGAATGGCGCGACCTGGAGGCGGCTCTTCGTGACGAAGACCTCTCGCGCGCCGATGCGGTAAAAGCCGTGTCGGGCCTCAAAAACTACCTCCAGCGTGACGCTGGCGGGCCGATCCCAGCCCCTCGTGACGAGGTCGCTGCGGCGGAACTGCGGTCGTTCGCCGACCGCTTCCGGGCGCTTCGCCCCTCATAGACATCACGAAAGGGCTCCATCATGGACGCCGAGACCAAGACGCTCCTCACCGAGCAGATGAAGACGTTCGAGTCCTTCAAGGAAGCGAACGACACCGTCCAGGCCGAGATCAAGAAGCTGGGCGAAGCCGACGTCATCCTTCGCGACAAGGTCGACCGGATCAACGCCGGCCTCGACAAGTTCGAGGACATGAACCAGAAGCTGACCCTCGCCCAGCAGCAGGCCAAGGGCGCGGCCGACAAGGTCGACGAGATCAAGGAGCAGGCCGATCGCATCGAGACCGCGATCAAGCGCTCCGGCGCCGGCGGCTCGGCCGACAAGAAGGTCGAACTCAAGACCCTGGTCAACCTCTGGGCCCGCGGCGTCGTGCTGGCGGAGACCCGCGGCGTGGCCAACCTCCCGGCCGAGTATCGCAAGGCGTTCGACGACATCGCCGCCGAGCACAAGGCGCTGACCGTCGGCACCGACACCACCGCCGGCTACCTGGCGCCGACCGAATACGTCCGTGACATCATCAAGGGCGTGACCGAGATGAGCCCGATCCGCTCGGTCGTCCGCGTTCGCCAGACCGCCAACAAGGCGATCCAGATCCCGAAGCGCACCGGCCAGTTCGCCGCGCAGTGGGTGGCGGAGACCGGCACCAAGACCGAGACCAACGGCCTGACCTACGGCCTCGAAGAGCTGCCGGCCCATGAGCTCTACGCGCTGATCGACATCAGCAACCAGATGCTCGAAGACAGCGCCTTCGACATGGAGGCCGAGATCCGCCTGGAGGCTTCGGAGCAGTTCGCCGTCGCCGAAGGCCTCGCGGTCGTCTCCGGCAACGGCGTCGGCAAGCCCGAGGGCTTCATGGCCAACACCTCGGTCGGGACGACCAACTCCGGCTCGGCTGCGACCGTCGCCGACGCCAACGGCCAGGCGGACGGCATGATCACGCTGTTCCATGCCATCAAGACTGCCTACTCGCGCGATGCGACCTGGGCCCTGAACCGCACCACGCTCGGCTCGGTTCGCAAGCTCAAGGACGCCGACCGCCAGTACATCTGGATGCCCGGCCTGGCCAACGGCATCCCCAACAGCATCCTCGGCGCTCCTTACGTCGAGATGCCCGACATGCCCAACGAGGGCGCCGGCCTGAAGCCGGTCGCGTTCGGCGACTTCCGCCGCGCCTACACCCTCGTCGACCGCATCGTCATGGAGATGCTGCGCGACCCCTACACGCAGGCCACGGCCGGCAACGTCCGCTACATCTTCCGTCGCCGTCTCGGCGGCCAGGTGGTGCT
>JAIYAJ010000540.1 GCA_027489105.1 Zymomonas sp.
ACTCCTCGATCTATGACGCCCTCGCTCGTCTGGCCCAGGACTGGGCGATGCGCGTCCCGCTGATCGACGGCCAGGGCAATTTCGGCTCGATGGATCCCGATCCGCCCGCGTCGATGCGCTACACCGAGGCGCGGCTTGCCAAGGTGACGATGACCCTGCTCGAGGATCTCGAGAAGGACACGGTCAACTTCACCCCCAATTATGACGGCTCGCGGTCGGAGCCGCAGGTTCTGCCCGCGCGCTTCCCGAACCTGCTCGTCAACGGCGCCGGCGGCATCGCGGTCGGCATGGCGACCAACATTCCACCCCATAATCTGGGCGAGGTCATCGCCGCCTGCAAAGCCTATGTCGAAAACCCGGCGATCAGCATCGACGAGCTGATGGCGATCGTGCCTGCGCCCGATTTCCCGACGGGGGCGATGATCCTCGGCCAGTCGGGCGCGCGCCAGGCCTATCATACGGGTCGCGGCTCGATCATCATGCGCTCGCGCCACGTCGTCGAGGAAGGCCGCAACGATCGCCGCTCGATCGTGCTGACCGAGATTCCCTATCAGGTCGGCAAGTCCGGGCTGGTCGAGAAGATCGCCGAGGCCGCCAAGGACAAGCGGATCGAGGGCGTTTCGGACATCCGCGACGAATCCAACCGCCACGGCGTGCGCATCGTTCTCGAACTGAAGCGCGATGCGACCCCCGACGTGGTGCTGAACCAGCTGTGGCGCCACACGCCGGCGCAGACCAGCTTCCCGGCCAACATGCTCGCCATCCGTGGCGGGCGTCCGGAAACGCTCAACCTCCGCGACATCATCGAATCCTTCGTGAAGTTCCGCGAGGAGGTGATCACCCGCCGGTCCAAGTTCGAACTGAACAAGGCCCGCGAGCGCGCCCATATCCTGCTCGGGCTGGTGATCGCTGTCACCAATCTCGACGAGGTCGTGCGGATCATCCGCGGTTCGGCTAGCCCGGCCGAGGCGCGTGCCTCGCTGCTCGCGCGCGAATGGCCGCGCAACGAGATCGAATCCTACATCAAGCTGGTCGAGGCGGTCGATACGATCGACGACGCGCCCACCTATCAGCTGACCGAGACCCAGGTCCGCGCGATCCTCGACCTGCGCCTGCACCGCCTGACGGCGCTCGGTCGCGACGAAATCGGCGGCGAGCTGGCCGAGTTGGCCGCATCGATCGCCGAGCTTCTGGAAATCCTCGGCAACCGCGTCCGCCTCTATCAGGTCCTGGTCGAGGAACTGGACGCGGTGCTGGTCGAGTTCGCCACGCCGCGCCGGACGCTGATCGCACCCGCTGGGGACGATATCGACGACGAGGACCTGATCGAGCGCGAGGACATGGTCGTCACCGTGACCCATGGCGGCTATATCAAGCGCACCCCGCTCGAAGCCTTCCGCGCCCAGCGCCGCGGCGGCAAGGGCCGCTCTGGCATGGCGACCAAGGAAGAGGATGCCGTCACCGAACTGTTCGTGACGAGCACCCACACGCCGGTGCTGTTCTTCTCGAACCACGGCAAGGTCTATCGCAAGAAGGTGTGGCGCCTGCCCGAAGGTGCGCCGCAGGCGCGCGGGCGGCCGATGATCAACCTGCTGCCGCTGGCCGATGGCGAGAAGATCACAACCGTGCTGCCGCTGCCCGAGGACGAGGAAAGCTGGGGCTCGCTCCACGTCGTCTTCGCGACCGCGCACGGCAATGTCCGCCGCAACTCGATGGACGCCTTCGCCAATGTGCCGACCAACGGCAAATTCGCGATGCGCTTCGACGAGGACGCGACCGATCGCCTGATCGGCGTCGCGCTGCTCACCCAGAGCGACGACGTCCTGCTGGCGACCCGCGCGGGCAAGGCGATCCGCTTCGCCTCCACCGATATTCGCGAGTTCCAGAGCCGCACCTCGACCGGCGTGCGCGGCATCCTGCTCAAGGATGGCGACGAGGTCATCTCGCTGTCGATCCTGAAGGGGTTCGAGGCGTCGACCGAGGAGCGCGAAGCCTATCTCCGCGCCGCACCCTGGAAGGACAATGGCGCCGAGCCGACCCTGTCACCCGAGCGCATGGCCGAGTTCGAGGCGGCCGAGGAGTTCATCCTCACCGTCTGCGCCAATGGCTATGGCAAGCGCAGCTCCGCCTATGAATATCGCCGGACCGGCCGTGGCGGCCAGGGCATCGGCAATATCGACAATCTGGAACGCAACGGCCCGGTCGTCGCCAGCTTCCCGGCCCATAATGGCGAGCAGCTGATGCTGGTTACCGATCAGGCCAAGCTGATCCGCCTGTCGGTCGGCGACACCCGCGTGATCGGCCGCAATTCGGCCGGCGTCCGCCTGTTCAACGTGTCCGACAATGAGCATGTCGTCGGCGCAGCGCGGATCGAGGAAAGCGAAGAGGATGCCGAGGTCGATCTGGGCGACGGCGAGCAGACCATCGCGCCCGAGGACGGCGCGGTGATCGGCGAGGACCTCGCCGACGGCGCCGAAGACGGCGAAGCCTGATCGAGGGGCGGCCCATGGCCGCCCCCTCAACTTCTCAGTGCGCTTTCAGCAGCTGCTCGACCTTGTCGATCGGATGGTTGACATAATCCTTGTCGAGTTCGGCCACGATCCGGTCCGACACGCTCCGATCATAGGCTTGGCGTAGCTCGCCGAGCGTGCGGGGCGGCGCCACGACGATGATATCGAGCGCGCCGTTCTTCTGCACCTTGGCCTTCAGCAGGTCCGCCATGTCGCGCGCGAAGCGATCTTCTTCGAGCTGGTGGTAATCGGGCTCCTCGAAGGCGTTGAGCCCGCCGCCGACCTGGCTCATCGCGCGGCCCGGCGCATCGGTCTTGAGGTCGCGATCCTCCAGCCCCGCCTGGGCGCGCTGGTCCTCGACGACCAGATTGGGATAGTCGGCATCGCCCTCGTTGCGCAGGAACAGCGACTTGCGGCCATCCGCCAGCATCACCAGGGCATCATGTGCGATCCGCATAATTCTCTCCTCTCAATGGGTTGAAAGGGAAACGCGTCATCGTCGCCGGGGTTGCCCGCCCTCAGTAGTTGCGGAAGATCTTGCGCACCAACTGCCCGCGCCAGGGGCGGCCATGATAGTTGAAGAAGAACCAGCCATAGACCGTCGTGAAGAACAGCACGAGCGGCGCCAGCGGGTCGCGGTTCGCCCGCATGTGCCGATAGAGCGCCAGATCGGCCGCGCGGCGGTCGCGCTCGGTCCCCCCGCCATATATGCCATAGGCATTGTCGTGCGCGCGGCAGCCCGCGTTGCGATTATGCTTGGTGCCGTCCATGAAAAGGCAATAGTGACGTTCCTGGTCGGCCATGAGGATCGAGTAAGCAGCGGCGATGCCGGGGTTCAAGCGTAAAATATTCTATCTCAGCGGTTTCGATCCCCGGGGTGCCCGCTTCTACCACCAGCTCTATGCCGAGCAGGCGGCTCTCTACGCGCGCGCCAGCGGCCACGACATAGCGGTGGGCAAGCGTCGCCGGCTGCCGCCCCATTCGGTCGGCTGGACGGTCGAGGACCGCAGCGACGATGCCGTCACCGAGCATGAGTTTCTCGGCTGGGACGACGTGATCCGCACCCACTGGGTCAAGAATCCGATCGGGCTGCTGCGCCATTCGGTCCGCGCCTATTGGAACTTCACCCGGCTGCTCGACTGGCCGATCGTGCGCAAATTCCCCTGGGGCGTGCGCTTCGCCTTCTATTATCCCGGCGTCTCGACGATCCTGCTGCCGGTGCTGTTCGGGCTGCTGCTCGCGCTGCCGGCGGCGATCCTGCTGGGCCCGCTCTGGGGCGGTCTCGCCGCCGCCCTCGTCGGCCTTGCCGTCGCGATGTTCGTGGTGCGCAAGATCCAGGGCTTCTGGCTGCTGCGCTTCATCATCTTCAACGACACGCTTGCGGGCGACCGCCTGCCCGGCGACGTCGACGATCGCATGGCCGCCTTCGCCGACCGCATCCGCGCCAGCCTGTCGGAGGACTGGGACGAGATATTGTTCGTCACCCACAGCAACGGCTCGATCATGGCGGTGCCGATCATGGCGCGCATCCTGGCGGCCGAAAGCGGGCGCCTCCCCGACCGCTTCAGCCTCGTCACCCTGGGGTCGTGCATCGCCCTGATCGGCAACCGCAAGGACAGCCACCGCTTCCACGCGCAGCTGGAGGCGGTCGGCCAGGGCGATTTCCACTGGCTCGACATCGGATCGATCACCGACGGCGCCTGCATCGCGGGCATCGATCCCTGCATCAGCTGCGAGCAGCCCCGCCGCGCGCGCCTGTTCCAGACCAGCCCGCGCTGGTTCAAATATTGCGATCCCGCGACCTATCAGGCGCGCCGCCGCAACAAATATGAGACGCATTTCGATTATCTGCGGACCTTCGACCGGCTCTCCCCGCTCGACTATATCGGAATAAGCTCGGGCGCCCGCCCCCTCGCCGCGTCGATCGAGGCGTTCAAGGCCGACAATCATGGCTGATCCGCAGGACGAAGACTGCGGCTTCATCCCGCCCTACCCGGTCCCGCACCGGGGCAAGGCGTCGCTGGTCAAGCGCTTCCTGACCGGCTGGAACAGCTGGATCCACACGCTGTTCGAGCGCAGCTACACGATGCAGATGGGCGAGATCCGCCTGCCCCGCCTCGACTTCTACATCGCCAACGACCTGTCGGTGGTCGACCGGGTGATGGACGACAAGGAAAAGGCGTTTCCCAAGCACCGCTTCCTCAACGACCTGCTCGATCCGCTGATCGGCAACAGCGTCTTCTCGGCCAATGGGCAGGACTGGGAAGAGCAGCGGACGATGGTCAACCCCGCCTTCGCCCACACCAACCTGAAGCGCGTCTTCCCGGCGATGCAGGCGGCGGTCGACGATCTGCTCGCGACGATCGCGGCGATGGACCGCAGCCGCCCGATCGAGGTCGATCCGCTGATGACGCATGTCGCGGCCGACATCATCTACCGCACCATTTTCTCGGTGAAGCTCGACGCCGACAGCGCCGAGCATATCTACCACGCCTTCCACCGCTATCAGAAGAACGTCCAGCCGGCGGCGATGCTCAAGCTCTACGGCCTGCCGCTGCTCGGCTATCGCAAGCGCGCCGAAAAGGCCGCCCAGGCGATCCACGGCGTGTTCGGCCCGATCGTGCGGACCCGCTACGACGCCTGGCACGCCGGCACCGGCGAGGCGCAGGACGACATCCTCCAGTCGCTGCTCGAAGCCCGCCATCCGCGCACCAGCCAGCCCTTCACCTATGTCGAGCTGATGGAGCAGATCTCGACGATCTTCCTCGCCGGCCACGAGACCGCCGCATCGGCGATGAGCTGGGCGCTCTACCTCCTCGCCGAATGCCCGCATGCGCAGGACGCGCTGGTGGCGGAGATCGAACGCGAGACGGCGGGCGCGCCGATCAGCTTCGAATCGCTGCGCGGCATGACGGCGGTGCGCAATCTGTTCAAGGAAACGCTGCGCCTCTACCCGCCGGTCAGCTTCTTCGTGCGCGAAGTGACCGCGGACCTGACGCTGCGCGACAAATGGCTGAAGAAGGGCGCGATGCTCGTCATCTCGCCCTGGCTGATCCAGCGCAACCGCAACAACTGGAAATGCCCCCACGCCTTCGCACCCGAGCGGTTCGACGACCCCGAGCAGGCCGAAGCCAGCCGCCGCGCCTATATGCCCTTCGGCAAAGGCCCCCGCATCTGCATCGGCGCGGGCTTCGCTCAGCAGGAAGGCATGCTGATCATCGCCAGCATCGTCCGCGCGTTCCGGCTACGCTATCCCGAGCATATTAAGAAGCCGGAACCGGTGAGCCGGCTGACGCTGCGGCCGAAAGAGGCAGTGCAGTTGTTTTTTGGGGAGCAGGCGCCGGGGGCGTAAGTAGGTAGAGGCACTGAGGCGGACTTTCCGGAAGCGACCATAGGGCACCTTGCGCGCGGGGCGCGCTAATAGGTCCGCTTCGCGCCCTAGGTTCGATCGTTCACAATCGAACGGCCCGGCTCGAAATCTGACGACTTGTGGAATCAGCAGCTTGCCCACCGTAACATCCTCGTTAACGTGATGCTGGGATGGTGGCTGCTATGAAACACACGCATATGTTTGCGCCAGCGCGAGCATGGCTACGCGCAGCCGTAGCCAATCGAGCCAGCTGGCCGTATGGTCGATGAGAAAGCCGGCCTCTTGACCCCGGCCGGTCCCAGCGCAAGCCGCAAGACTAAACCGCATTCTGCGATCATATACTTCCATGGCGTAGGAGATCCGCAGCGCCACCTGTCGTTGGGCAAATTCCTCGACCACTTCGACCTGTATGGGCAGCGGCAAGACAAGCACGCCGCTGGCAAGCCGCGCAGCTATAGCTACAGCGCGGAACTGTTTCCCGGGGAAGACGAGGTGACTAACTTCGTCGAATTCAAAAGGGTGATCGAGCGGAACGGGTCACCAGCGGTGGCGCGCGTCGTCCGCGTCTATGAGGCGTACTGGGTGCCCGAGGCCCGCTCGCGCTTTTCCTTTCCTTCGACGATGACATGGTTGGTTTGGCGCGTGTTCTCCCCCATACGATACCTCGTGGCACCCTGGCGGGCTTTCCCCGCAATCAGATTGCTCTGCTTGTTCAAGCTCGCGGAAGAGTATTCCACGCCCGGACACCTTGAGAAGCTTGAGCGCTTCTACAGGGATTTCGAGAACTGGGAGAGCCGCAGCCTCTATCCGAGGGGGACGCTCAAGCAGTTCGAGACGTTCGTGCGGTCTAAGGTTGGCGAGGCGGAGGCGTCGCGTTTGCTAGTTGCGCTGCGGGCTTGGCGCGCCGGCTCCCGAACGCTCGCGCTGCGGCAATTCGCCAAACTGGTATCGCTCTTTGGCGCGATCACGGTGACGTTGGTGGCAGGAGCGCTGTTCTGTAGTTCCGTCGTGAGCGCGATGCACGAGGTCATGCCCCTGGTCGAAGCCGGTTCGACGTCGACTAGCCTCTACTCTGCGGCGCTTTTCATCACCGCTTCGCTGCTACTCGTTTATCGTGTCGCTCGAACATACGTATATGACGTTATATCTTGGACGTTGGAGTCGGAGCGCAGCTTCCAATTCGCCAGCCGCGAGCGCGTGATCCGATATTCCCAGAGACTCATTCGCAAGGTGGCCGCGCATCCCGGGTGCAGCGACGTCACCATCGTATCCCACAGTCTCGGCTCGTGCATCGCGACGGAGGCGCTTCTTCAAGAGGGAACGCGCGAAAAGGCACGCGAAAGGCAGGGCGCGCCCACCTTCCTTCACAAAGTCAGATCGATCTTCACGATTGGATCGCCGTTGGATTTGATCTTCTTCTTCTTTCAGGCGGATCAGACTTTCTCGCACAGATACAACAGGATTCAGGAGGAACGGCGGCTATCCATTGGCCTGCCGCCCTTCCAAGTAGCAGGCCGTAAGACCGACACAATGATCTACAACGTGTGGTCGCGCTTCGATCCGATTAGCTCTTCGATGCATTCGCTTAGGAAGAGGATGTCGGAACCCCGCGGCGCGATCGTCAACTTCGAGGTGTTGCCGCCGGCGGCGCCTATGCCGCTCGGTACCCACACGAGTTATTTCGCCGACCCGAATCTCATGTCCGCCATCTATTCGTCTGTCATGGGAACCAAACCCAGACTCGACCGGCAGGATCTGGCGGCGTATTTTAAAGATCATAACAGCCTCCGCCTGCCCGCCCTCAGATGGCCATGGCTCCTCCCCACCATCGGGCTCTGCGGACTTAAGCCGGCATCGACATGGCTATCCTTCGTCGGCCTGATCGGCGGATATTTCGTTATTGGTGCGGTTCGCCGGCGAAGGCTGCTTTCCGACTATGAAATTAGGTTCGGGAGGTTTTTGAAGCGGAGCCGGATAAGGGTTGACTAAAGCAGGTCGCGATCACATACTGGTGGGTAGAGCATGGTGCAAGCTCTGTGCAACGCACCTGTTAGGGGCTGCTTCTTTGAGGCAGCCCCGCACACCCCGATACGGTGCTAATGTATTCATTTTCATCCCGGCCCTGCGAGCCATCCATAATCTGGCGCATCGACAGAACCTTGCTTTAATTTTCAGCACGGTTCCAAGAAGAATAACTCCGGATCGCCACCTACGTCATCCGCTATAATTCCGACGCCAACACCACGATGAGGCCCTGCTTTTGTGCCCAGTCGGATAAGCAGGCTATGCGATCCGCACCGACGCCCTGCCGAATAAGTACCGCCCCGCTCTCCACGGAATATCTTGCGGAGGGCGCGCAGTTGCCGCCCTCCCGATAGGTTCGCAGATCGACCCGACAGGCTGCCGCAGCGCCTCGGAATTCGTCGATCGTGGGTGTCGACGCAGAGACCGTTGCGACGGCAAGCGCAGTAGCGTGGATCTTCATAGCAAGACGCTCTCCCTCATCGCGTATGCGGTCAAGCCGCCGAGTGTCGAACAACCGTCTCGATCGAAGGCGCCAAAATGCGATGGCAGTGCGCCTACCGCCCGGTCTTGCGCAGCGGGCACTGTGCGCTTTGCCGCATCAGCAACACCCAAAGCCGGTTTGCCGCACTGTCATCGCATGGGTGTTCAGGCCGCTTTTACCTCGAGCGCTTCCATCACCAGTTCAGCGGTGCGGGTTGCCGAGACGGGGTTCTGGCCAGTGACGAGGTTGCCGTCGCGCAGGGCAAAAGGCTGGAAATCGGGGCCGCCTTCATGATGCGCGCCAAGTTCCTTCATCCGGGTTTCGAGCAGGAACGGCACAGCCTGATCAAGGCCCACCGCGCGCTCCTCGCTGTCGGTGAAGGCGGCAACGCGCCTGCCTGCCACGAACGGCGTTCCATCGGCCTTCTTCGCCGAGACGAGACCGGCTGGCCCATGGCAGACGGCGGCGACGATGCGCCCCTCGCGGTCGAACCGCTCGATCAGGCGGGCCAGCTCCTCGCTGCCGGGATAATCGAACATCGTGCCATGCCCGCCGGGCAGGAACACTGCATCATAACCGGTCGTGTCGATGCTGGTGAAGGCGGGCGAGTTGGCAACCTCGGCCTGCAATGCCGCATCCTTGAGGTAGCGCTCGACCGAGGCATCGTTCTCGCCATCCGCATTCACGCTGCGCTGGTCGACGGGGATGGCCCCTCCCTTGATCGAGGCGAGCGTCACTTCGGCGCCGGCATCGCGAAAGGCATAATAAGGCGTGGTCAGTTCTTCGAGCCAGACGCCGGTCGGCTCTGTGCCGGGGGTCATGCGATCGGCGGAGGTGGCGATCATCAGGATACGGGCCATCGGAAGGGTTCCTTTGCGTGAAGAGAAGACGGAGCGCGCCAATGCCGCCGTTACCGGCGTCATCGCTGCCGCAGTGACTACGGCGGAGATGGCGGTCAGGATCCCGCGTCTGTCGAACATTCCGTCGCTCCCTGGTTGCGAAGGAGAGATAGGCACGAGGGTCGATCATGAAATCCAAGAGGAACTGTGATCAGCCATAATTTTCTTTATGGAACTGTTATAACCGCGATCCGCTTGCTACCTCGTTCTCGCTTGGGAGCGCGCAGCTCGGAATGGCGATGACATGCCGTCATTGTCATGCGGCGCAGCGGGCAATCCGCGATCTGCTGCGTCGGCGTTGCCGAGCATTTGTTCTGTCAGAACACAACCTATTGCAGATGCTTTTTGCGCCTGTAAGGTGAAATATGTGAAGAAATTCCAGCGCGCTTCTCTTGTTTTCATTGCAACGCTCGCGGGATGCAATGCGTCTACTTACAATCCCGTGATGACCGCCCGGACTTTCGCTCGATTTGAGTGCAAGGCCGAAGGCTCAGCTGAAGATGCAGCCACACGCATCAACGGGTTTGCAAAGCGGTTAAATGCGATCGCGGAAACTCACGATATTACGTACGGCAAGGCAGGAAAAGTGGTTGTCGTAAATCGTGTAAATTCCAATAAGGACGACGTTCAGATAATCTTCACGTACATAGAAAATAGTCCAACAATAGAATTATTTGGAGTAAAGCCGAGACACCCGAATGCCGGCGACAAAGCCCTAGTCTCTTCGATAATGCACGGCGCGCCTGTCAGAGACTGCAGGCCATTGCCATTTGGCTCATAAATAATCTCGAAGATCACTTCCCTCTACTCGGTTCGCGTGGTGAAAGGCACCTTTTGTCCGTACCGTGCATATAATGGCGAGATTGAGGACCAGCCCCCCTCCCGAACACTCACGCCCCACGCAGAAGCAAATCCTCTTTGCCGAGCACCAGCACCGAACTCGGGAACCAGTCCTGCCGGGGGGGGGGCGCGCGTGTCACCGACAAGCCCAGCCATGTCCACGCGACCCAGAGTCTACGGGAAATGGTGCAGCGGCAACCTAAGCTATCGACACCTGCCGTCCGATGTGTTGATCTCAGACATAGCGATCGCCACCAAGGCGGGGCGCGGAGAGAATTTATGGGGCAGGCGATCAGTCCGTTGGCGAGACCGGCAATCGACGGTCAAAGCCTGAAGCGACTCGAAACGCACTTTATCGCTCCGGAATATTATCGCCGCGAAGACGTGGCAGAGCGCCAGGCGAAGCTGGCGCGCATCGTGTCGAACGAGATAGTCCCGCGGCTGCTTCGGCTGCATAGCGAGGCTGTTCCGGCCGCCCCGCCCGTCAAGCTCGTCATCGAAACCCTGGCCCCGACCAGCGCCGATATCACGGGCCTTGCCGACATCGTGCTCGGCAGCGATCTGGAGGCTGCCGCCGCTTATGTGCTGGTTCTCCGCGACCGTGGGCTTTCGATGGACACGCTGTTCCTCGAATTGATCGAGCCTACCGCGCGCCTTCTCGGCGAGATGTGGGACCGCGACGAGTGTGATTTCATCGACGTCACTCTGGGCGTCGCCCGGCTGCAGAAGCTGCTGTCGATCTTCAACGACACCTATACCCTGCTGGCGCTGGACGAACGTCGCCATGTCCTGATGGCGATGACGCCGGGTAACCAGCATTCCTTCGGGATCAAGATCGTGGAACGGTTCCTGCTGGCCGCCGGCTGGCAGGTCCGGACCGAGCTCGAGGGAACGTCCGCGGACATCGCGGAGGTCGCCAAGAACAGCTGGTTCGCGGTCGTCGGGCTCACGGCGGGATCGGAGCGACAACTCGAGAGCATGAGCTCGACGATTGCGCAGATACGCCGAGCGTCTCGCAATCAGGCGGTCGGCATAATGGTCGGCGGGCCGATGTTCACCGCGAATCCGTCGCTTGCCCACGACGTCGGTGCAGACGCCACGGCCCCTAACGCGCCGTCCGCCGTCATCGTCGCGCAGAAGCTGTTCGACCTGTCAGCGGCTGCATTGCATGGCACTGCGCGAGCGTAGGGCGCCCTCCCCCCCCAATTATCACGCCCCCCGCAGCAGCAAATCCTCCTTGCCCAGCACCAGCACCGAACTCGGGCACCACAGCCGCCACTCGATGCGAGGGATATTGTTGCGGATCAGGGTCGGCTCGTCGAACGTGCTGGTCAGGTCATAGCGCTCGGGCAGGCGAAAGATCATGCCGAGGGTCTGCTGAACATCCAGTCCGCCGAAGCGCCGGACATGGTCATCCTGTCCGAAGCGTGCGGTCGCATCGGCGGGTTCGAGCGGGCCCAGGTCCTCGGCCGAATGCGCGTCGGGGATAATCGGAATACAGCAGAGCTGCTTGCCCTCGGGCTTCAGCGCGCGGTGGAGATGGTAGAGCACCGCCGTCACATTGCCGGGGATATGTTCCATCACATGCGAGTGGATAATCAGGTCGTAATGGCCCGACGGCAGAGCCGCCGCATCGCGGACGAGGTCCATCGCGCGGATGCCGGGGACATGGGGGAAGAGCGACGGATCGAGATCGACCGGATCATAGCCCTCGCCCCATAGCTCGCGGAAGCGCCCCGCGAAGCAGGCTTCCGGCGCGAAGTGGAGGACGCGCAGGCCAGGACGGAGCAGCCCTTCGCGCTCGAGCATCATCCACAGCAGCCGCGCCCGGACATTCGAGCCGCAACCGGCGCAGGTGATGTGCGGCCGAGAGCCGACCCCTTCGAAGCGCACCGAGCCGCAGATCGGACAGCGCATCCACTGGTCGTCCTGCCCCAGCCGTTCGAGCGTGGGAATGAGGTCATCAAAATGGTGGATCAGCGCGGTCGCATCGAGCTGTTCGGGCGGGCGATCGGAAAAGCCGAAGCTCACAGCGACGGTGGGGATATTGGCATTGCGGCC
>JAIYAJ010000027.1 GCA_027489105.1 Zymomonas sp.
GCCTCTGCCGCCGCACGCGCCTTGGCGACGACATGCGCCATGTCGTGCGGCGCCATGAACTGGGCCTTCTTGATGTTGGCCACCTTGCCGCAGGCGCCCGCCGCCTCGATCAGATCGGTCTGCCGCGCGAGAAAGGCAGGGGTCTGGACGATGTCGACCACCTCGGCGGCAGCGCGCACCTGTTCTGCATCATGGACGTCGGTGAGGAGAGGCAGCCCGGTTTCGGCGCGGACTTTCTCAAGAATACGCAGCCCCTCTTCCAGGCCGGGGCCGCGAAAGGAGGCGTTAGAGCTGCGGTTGGCCTTGTCGAACGAGCTCTTGAAGATGATGATCATGCCGAGCCGGTCGGCAATGACACGGAGCCGCTCGGCAACACCGAGCACGAGCGCTTCGGATTCGATCACGCAGGGGCCCGCAATCGCGAAGAGCGGTTCGTTCAGCCCGATCGGGCGGCCCAGCAAATTCATCGTCTGTCCTTTTGCACCGCGACCGGCACTGGCCGGTGCCCGTTTCTAGGCGCGGCGCTCAACCCTGTGCAATCGCAAAGCGCGGCCCGAGGACGAGGTCGGCGGGCTGCTCGCCCGGCGCCTCCTCGAAATGGCGATGATCCGCAGGCGACAGCAGCCAGCCGCGCCGTACCAGCCCGTCGCCGACGTCGGACCGCGCGGTGAGCCAGACGGTGGCGGGCGACAGCACGAGACCCACCGCGACCGGCAGCGTCCACAGCATGCCGTCGATACCCGCAATCATTGCGGCCGTAAGACCAAGCCCAAGCAGGATGTGCCAGCGGTAGAAGCGCGTCACCTCGACGAAATCGAGCCCGTCGACCTCGCGGCGCTGGGGCGACCAGCCGCTCCGCCGACCGCGCAATATGTCGACGATCGCGAAGGTCTGGGTAAGCATGGTGACGGGGGCCATCACGACCGAGATCAGGATCTCGAGCAGCGTGCCCTTCACGACGTTCCGCCAGCCGCCCATCTGCCGCAGCAGATCGCGGTCGAGCGGCAGCGACAGCAGTGCCGCGACCTTTGGCCCGAGCAGCATCAGCAGGGTCAGGCCGAGCAGCCAGCCCGAAGAGATCAGCACATAGCCGTCGAAATCGGCCCGCAATGTTTCGAAGATCGCCGCACCGATCAGCAGCAGCCACAGCGGCGACGTCAGATAGGCCGACGCGCCCATCAGCAGTTGCAGCCGGTTGACCCAGTGAAATCCGGCCGTGTCGAGGAGGCGCAGATGCTGGAGATTGCCCTGGCACCAGCGCCGGTCGCGGATCGAATGGTCGATCATCGTCGGCGGAAATTCCTCATAGCTGCCCTCGCGCATCGCCACCATGTGCACCGCCCAGCCGCGCCTGCGGAGCAGCGCCGCCTCGACCATGTCATGGCTCATGATATGCCCGCCAAGAAGACTGTCTTCCGGCAGTTCGGGCAGGCCGCAGCTCTCGGCGAAGGCACGGACGCGGATCAGGGCATTGTGGCCCCAGAAGGTCGACTCGGTGCCCGACCACCAGCGCAGGCCGGCCGACGCCACCGGGCCATAGAGCGCCGAGGCGAACTGGTGCCAGCGCGCGAACATCGTATGGCCGTTGATCAGCTGCGGCACGGTCTGCAGCAACGCGATCGACGGGCGCGCTTCCATCGCCGTGGCGAGCCTCGCCATGGCAGCGCCGGTCATCAGGCTGTCGGCGTCGAGCACCAGCATGAAATCATAGGCCGCGCCGAAGCGGCGAACCCAGTCGGCGATGTTGCCCGGCTTGCGCGCGGTGTTCTGCTGGCGGCGGCGATAATAGACGCCCGATGCCGCATCCTCGGTCAGGCGGCGGAAGGCGAGATATTCGCGGGCATAGGCCGACTCATGGGAGTCGCTGAGCACGAAGAAGTCGAAGCGGTCGGCAGCGCCCACCTTCTCGACCGATTCCACCATCGAACGCAGGCGGCGAAAGACCGCACCCACCTCTTCATTGTAGATGGGCATCAGCACGGCGGTCCGCGCCCGAGGCAGCACCAGCGGGCTGCGCCGCACGCTTTCCATCGGTCCCCGGCCCAGCATCACGAACAGCCCGGCCACCGCGGTGAGAAAGCCGAAGGCGATCCAGGCGAACAGCCCGAAGAAGAGCAGGAAAAAGCCTGCGTCGATCCAGTCGATGCCGTCCGAGCGCAGCGGGGTGAACATTCCCTGCGCGGCGAGCAGCCCGAACAGGAAGCTGCCGACGATCAGAAACAGGCGGCGCTGGACGAGCGGGCCGACATAGCCGATCGGCTCTTCCACCCCACCGGGCGGCAGGCGGCGCAGATCCTGGACGGGCATGTCCAGCGGGGCTTCCGGCGGAAGGTCCGGCTTCGTCCTCTGTCCCACTGAGGGAGCCGTCGGGCGACGGGGATCGTCTTCGGGTCGGTACAAGCTCACACTCTCATGTCATTCGCGGCACCACATGGCGCCGGGGTTGCACGTCGTTCAGCCTATGAGGTCCCCAACGCGGCGGCCCATGGCAGGTTTCCTCGGCGGGCGACAGGCCATGATCAGCCGAATTGGTGGATCAGCGTCTCGCCGAGCGGCGAACCGCCTCTTTCGAGCGTCGCCCGGAGATTGGCGCTTCCGGGTTCGCGCGCGACATCGACGATCAGGCGCCAGCGAGCCGCCTGTCCGACGACGGGATAGGCGGCGACGCTGAGGATTCGACCTCGATCGACCGACACCACCGGCGTCACCCCCGAGCCGCGATCGAGCCCCCTGAGCGTGGGCCCGACGAAATCTGCCACAAGACGCTGCGCACCCGCGATCGGATCGGTTCCTGGCCGACCCGCGACCCCGGTCCAACGATCGACGACGCGCGCGATCGGCGCGGTATAGGGCTCTCCGCCCAGCCAGCGCAGGCGGTAGTCGAACGACAGCCGCATCCCTGCACGCGTCGGCGCCTTCGGCGTCCAGAAGGCGACGATATTGTCGTCGGTCTCGCGCCGGGTCGGGATTTCGTAGAGCGTCACCGCGCCGGGTCCCCAATCGCCCTTCGGTTCGACCCAAAGGCTGGGGCGTTTTTCGTAAAAGACGCCGTCGTCCTGATAATGGTCGAAGCTGCGGTCGCGCTGGAACAGTCCATAGGCGCTGGCGCCGCGATCGTCGGCAAACAGGTTGACGGTCGGCCGGTCGGGATTGCGCAAGGGCCGCCACAGCCGCTCGCCCGCGCGGTTGTGGATCAGAAGCCCGTCCGAATCATGGATCTCGGGCCGCCAGTCGATCCGCGCCTGCGGGTTGCCCTCGTCATACCAGAACATACTGGTGAGCGGGGCAATACCCAGCCTTTCGACGTCGCGGCGCAGAAACAGCACGGCGGAGACATCCTGTACCACCGCCTCGCGGGCCTTGGTACAGACGAAGCGATAGGCGCCGGTCAGGCTCGCCCCTTCGAGCAGCGCATAGATGGTAAGCCCCGCACCCGTGCGTTCGAGCCAGAAGGCGGTGAAGGCGGGAAACTCCTCGCGCCCGTCGATGCCGGTGTCGATCGCGACCCCGCGCGCCGACAGGCCATATTGGTCGAGCGGGCCGGCCGAACGGAAATAGGATGCGCCCTGAAACGCAAGCCAGTCTCCCACCCCGCCCCGGTTCATCACGCGGAAGCCCGACACTCCGGGCAAGATCTGCGGCGCGGGGCCATCGCCGGGGGCGACCTCGAACATGTCTTCGCTATGCTCGATCGGCCGCGCCCGGCCACGTTCGACCATGAACAGATCGACTGGCGTCGGCGCATAGCGACCCAGCGGGAAGAGCCGCACCGCATAGCCGTCATCGGCGAACAGCGAGCGATCCTCACGAAAGCGGATGCGGTTGGCGGCGTCATAGTCGACCGCATGGGTGCGCGGATCGGCCTGGTGCGGCGGGCGCGGCGGGCGAGCCGCCAGCCGCTCGGCCTCCGCCTGCAACCAGGCCCAGTCGAACGGCTGCGCGGCACCGAGCGCGGGCGTAACCGTTCCAACGCTGCGGCTTCGGCCGGGAGCCGCCGCCAGCGCCGGCCCCGCCGCCGTTAGGGCGCCGATCAGCGCCAGAATTTCACGTCTGTCGAACATCGCATTCCGCTATGAGTCGTTTCGGTTCCGGAGGATAGACCCCCGTCCCTCGCGAAAGTTCCTGTAGCGCGCCAAGGTGAACTGACGCTGTAATGCCCGGTGGCGACGTTGAGGGGTTGGTGCCCCCCCCACGCCAATCATCAGA
>JAIYAJ010000571.1 GCA_027489105.1 Zymomonas sp.
ACCATCTATGTCCCCGACGAATATCTCGGCTCGCTGCTCAAGCTCTGCCAGGACCGGCGCGGCATCCAGAAGAACCTGACCTATGTCGGCGGGCGTGCGCAGATCACCTATGAACTGCCGCTCAACGAAGTGGTGTTCGACTTCTACGACCGGCTCAAGTCGATCAGCCGGGGCTATGCCAGCTTCGACTATCACCAGATCGGCCACCGCGAGGGCGACCTCGTCAAGATGAGCATCATGGTCAATGGCGAGCCGGTCGACGCGCTGAGCATGATCGTCCACCGCGCCGCCGCCGAAGCGCGCGGCCGCCACATGTGCGAGCGGCTCAAGGACCTGATCCCGCGCCACATGTTCAAGATCCCGATCCAGGCCGCGATCGGCGGCAAGGTGATCGCGCGCGAGACGATCGCGGCGATGCGCAAGGACGTCACCGCCAAATGCTATGGCGGCGACGCCACCCGCAAGCGCAAGCTCCTCGAGAAGCAGAAAGAGGGCAAGAAGCGGATGCGCGAATATGGCAACGTCAACATCCCGCAGGAAGCGTTCATCGCCGCGCTGCGCATGGGTGACGAGGCGTAAAGCCGGTTGGCCGGGCTCCGTTGTGAGTGCTGGCCGGTCGAAAGCGAAGATGGAGGCGGTGCGGTCGCCTGCCCGATGGGCGGCGGATCGCAAAGCCCCTTGTCGATCCGCCGCCCCGTGGGGGCTGGAAGTCCTCCCTGGTGTCCCCGGTCGGTCGGATCGGGGGGAGGACGACCGACCGGGTACTCATGTGCCGCGATCAGGGCGCGGCCTGTGCTGATCTTCGTTCAGTGCCGGCTGCGCGGCATCGTCTTTTCGGGCAGGCGCAGGCGTTCGATCTCGGTCGCGACGGCCTTCCACAAGCCGACGCCATAGCTGTCGCCGTCGCGGATCAGGATGCCGATCCGGCTCGCCACATAGCTGTCGGTCTGATCGCCGAAATCGTCGATCACCCTCCTGGCGAAGTCGCGGATCATACTCGTCTCCATTACGCTGCTACTCTTCTTGCCCTCCACGCCGGACATGGCCTCACACCAACCCTTCGGCGCGAAGGCTGCGCCAGCCGGTCCGGGCGACGATGAGGTGGTCGTGAACGGCAATGTCGAGCGTCCGGGCGGCCGCGACCAGATGTGCCGTCGCCTTGACGTCGGCCTGGCACGGGGTCGGGTCGCCCGACGGATGATTGTGGACCAGGATCAGCGCGGTCGCGCCGAGCTCCAGAGCCCGTTTCAATATCTCCCGCGGATAGAGCGGCGCCTGGTTGACGGTGCCGCGCGACATGAGCTCGTCGCGCAACAGGCGGTTGCTCGAGTTCAGGAACAGCACCCGGAGATGCTCGATCCCGTTATAGGCCATGCTCGCGAACAGATAGTTGGTCAGTGCTTCCGACGTCGACAGGATCGGGCTCTCGCTGAGTCGCGTCCGCAAAGAATGAAGCATCGCCACACGCATCGCCACCAGCAGGTCGGCGACAAGGCCGTCTTCCGGCAGGCAGGCGTGCAGCTGGGCCGGGTCGGCTGCCAGGATCGCCGGCAGTGTGCCGAACTCGTCCAGCAGCTCGTCGACGATCGCGCCGCCATGGGCCAGGCCCAGCGGCTCGATCAGCGATTCTAATATCGCACGACATTCGGTCGCTGGCCCGAAGCCTGAACCCGGCGCCGGCGGTTCCAGGTGCCCACCGCTATGCCGGCCAGCATCGGATAGGCCCAGAACTCCGCCGCCCATGCGTAGGGCAGCGCCGCGACCGAGCGATCTGCGAGAGTGGCCAGATGAATGGTCACTGCGATCAAATGGAAGGATGTTACCCATAATGGCCAATATCGATCGCTATTGAGGGCGAGATTGCCGAACCCCGCGAGCACGAGCAGATCTACGATGAAGATCCCCGCCTGCGGCGTCTGCCACCCCGGATAAAAGGACTTCGCGGCGATGACGGTCAGGATGGATCCGATGACCATGATCGCCGCGCCGATCCGTTCGGGCCAGCCGCCCCGCCATCCCGCATAGGAGGCGACGGCGATCAGCACGAACAGGTAGAAGAGCTGGTTGAGGAGGGCCATCGCCCGACCGGATCATATCAGTTCCGGCCGGTCAAGCATGGCATGGCCGCTCCCGGCCCGGCCCTTCCCGATCAGGCGACTTCGGCGAGGTGGTGCACTTCAGACTTGTACGGCTTACCCACCAGGCCGCCCAGGGCATAGGTCTTCAGACCGATCTCGTCCTTGGTCGCGGCGAGCTCACGGTGGCTGGCGATGATCTTGGCGCGGGCCTTGACCAGCGTCGAAAAGCTTTCGGCCGCATATTCGAGCGCTTCCTGGCCGACTTCGCAGGCCAGATCGGCCTCGGCGCGAGCGGACGGAATGAAGGCGGTCAGCTCCGCCGTGCGGGCGATCGCCTGATCAATGGCATGCTCGGCCGCCATCAGACGGTCGGCGACTTCCTGGGCAACTTCGCGGCGCTTCAGAATGGTCTGGCGATTGAACATGTGCTGCTCCTTTCGCACAGCCTGTCCGAGGCTGCGCGTCCCTGTCTGGCAATGATGAAAGTCCGGGTAGCGCTTAGACCTGAAACAGGCGCTTCAGCGCATCGAGGCCGGCGAGAAGTCCGCCGAATGCAAGGGCCGAGGCGATGGCGATCGAAAGGATCCATCCCAGCCTTTGCACGACACTCAGATCATTACGTTCCCTCCCCGGGGTAGGGACGGGCAGGTTTACGAAGGCGCCACCGGTAACGAACGCAGGGGTTCGAAAAGCCAGCTGTTCCTCGCGAACCGAACTTCCGTGAAAGTCCGTTTCGGCCTGCCGCATCCCGTGGATATCGGACAGGTCGACAGTGGCATGTACCGCCGATTGAGCAACGTGCGGCGATTGATATACGGCCGATTGATATGCGTTCGGGGTCTCATATTTGGCGAGCAGCCGGGCCGCTTCGAAGCGGTTGGCAACCCCGAGAATCTGGATCGCCATGCGCAGGCGCTGGTCGACGGTATGGGGAGAAATGCTGAGTTCGCGGGCAATGTCCTTGGAAGAAAGATGCATGAGAACCATGCGCAGGCAGATGCGCTGCGCCTCGGTCAGTTTCTCGATGCGGCCCGATTCCATGACACCCATCATATCGCTATTCCCGCGCGCTGTAAAACCCGTCCGGACATCCTCGTGTAACGGTCGCGTTACGCCCTAATGAAGGTCGTTTCGGTGGCGTCGGTGGCAGCGTGACCAGGTTCCGGACGGCGATGGATTTGCAGGCATTGATATGCATTGATATGCCCCTGCTGCCCATTGCGAAGCGGGTCGGCGGCTCCTAGCATCGCACCATGGCATCGGGGGACAGCCAGTCTAAGGGGCGAATCGCCATCATAGGTGCCGGCTATGTCGCCGACCTGTACCTCGCCTCACTGTGCGCCTTTCCCGAGCTCGAGATCGTCGGCGTCTGGGATCATGATGCGGTGCGGCTTGCGCATTTCGCTGCCCACTGGTCGCTCCCCGCGCTGGCGGGTTTCGATGCGGTGGTCGAGGCGCGTCCCGATATCGTGCTCAACCTCACCAATCCGTCGTCGCACGCAGCCGTCACCCGACAGGCGCTCGAGGCCGGCCTGCATGTCTGGAGCGAGAAGCCGCTCGCGCTCGACCTGGACGAGGCCGTCGCTCTGGCCGAGCTGGCGAAGGCGCGGGGACTTCACCTCGCCTCCGCGCCCTGCAGCGTGCTCGGTCGGGCAGCCCAGACGCTGTGGCGGGCGGTCAGCGACGGTCGCATCGGACGTCCCCGGCTCGTCTATGCCGAGCTCGATGACGATTTCATCAGCAGAGCACCCTTCCGGCGCTGGCTGTCGGTGAGCGGAGCGCCATGGCCGGCGGAGAATGAGTTCCGTACCGGATGTACGCTCGAACATGCCGGCTACTATCTCAGCTGGCTGATGGCGATCTTCGGACCGGTGCGCCGCGTCGTCGGCGGTTCGGCGCGCTGTCTGGACGAGGATCAGACGGGCGCCGGCCATGACGCGCCCGATTATGCTTCGGCGACGCTCTATTTCGATTCGGTGGTCGCGCGCCTGACCTGTTCGATCGTCGCCCGGCACGACCACCGCCTGAGAATCTTCGGCGACGATGGCATATTGGAGATCGACGATGCCTGGGCGAACGGCGCTGCCGTGCGGGTGCGCCGGCGTCATGTCGTGCGCCGGCGGCTGGTCAACAGCCCGATCGCGCGCCGCGTGCCCTGGGCCGGGGACGGTCATCCGATGATCGGTCGCCGTGGCGCCGCGTCGATGAACTTC
>JAIYAJ010000107.1 GCA_027489105.1 Zymomonas sp.
CAGCGGCGAGCTTGGGCTGGACGATCGAGACGGCGAGTGCGGTGGTCGGCGCGACGGTCGCTTCGTTAAGAAGCGCCTCATCTGGACCCTTGTTTTCGATGCGCAGCACGCGGCCCGTCATCTCATCGCCGCGATACTCGGCGATCATCTGGACCTTGAGGTTGCCGACATAGACGGGGCGCAGCGAGCGCTGGCGCATCTCGTAGCCGTCGAGGAGGCGATTGCCGTACATGGCCTGGACGAGATCGACCGCGGCATCCTGCGGCGAGCGTTCGGCGGTCTTCATAGCGGTGCCGCCGTCCGCTGCTTCCGCCTTGGCGATCGCCGGGTTCGAGATGAACACCTGGACCGCATCGGCGCCGGCGACGCGGCACACGAACTTGTAGACGTAGCCGCGCTTGCTGGTCGCGAAAAAGGAGAGCGCAGGTCGGGTGAAGCCTTCCGGCACCGACAGGTAGATATCGCCGCGAACCGGCTCGTTGACGACGCTGAAATCGTCAGTCGGATTGCCCGTGTTGATTTTCGAGACGGAGGAGAACTCGTCTTCGACGAGGCTGATCCGGGTGAGATCCTTGGCAGAGGCATTGCAGGAGACTTGGCCGCCGTCGGACGCCTGAACGGTCTGGTCGGCGGCAAGCGCCGGCCTCGCGACAAGCAACATCGCCGCCCCGATCAGGGCGACACCGAGGATCCGGCTGAGCATGCAGAAGCGCGAGACGAGCGCGGTGCCGATCACAGCGCTGCCGATGGCCAGGGCGTTCATGACGTTGCCTTTCCGGTTTTGGGATCAACGACCATCCCGAAGCCGGCGAGCTTCAACGAAACGCCGGTATACTCCCAATCGAACTGGAAGGTGCGGACATCGTTGGAGATGATCTTTTGCCCGACGATGGTGTGGAGCTGTCCGGTGACGGTCGATCGAAGGTTCTTTGGGTCGATCGTCATCGACTGAATCGTGATGAACTGTGCGATGCTGGAGCTACGCTGTTCATCGACAACTTTTAGAAGGTCGGCTTTGATCTTCCCGTGCGACTTGGCGGACGTAATATCGAGAACCGACTGCATCCAATAGTCGAGATTGCTTGGCGAGCGATCGAGGATGAGCACTGCGGTGTCGCGTGTGACCATCTCCAGATACTCGCGCGAAACGCCCGCGCTGCTCAGCAAGAGCGGGGAGCGGAGCACCGGCTGCAGGACAATCTCGCGAGGCCGGGTCGCCGACACGAGAAGGAGAAGGGCGATCACGCCGCCTAGCGCGAGGACCGCCATACCGAGCAGATTGCGCTGACGGAGGATCCGCTGGCTCTGCCCATGCTGATAGGTGAAATCCATGTCAGCCCACCATCACGCGGAGGTAGGAAGGTGGCGTGGCCCTGACTGACGGAAAACCGCCGGGTAGATGCCAGTATGCCAGATGAATTAGCCAAGACGTCGCCTTCCCAGCTTTCGCCTTCCGTAGCGCCCACCAGCCCGCGAATGCCATGGCGATGCCGATGAGGATGTGCTGAGAAAGGATCCCCCAAACGAAGGGGATGACCATCGCGAGAAACTCATCCAGCGTCCAAAACCCGATCAGCTCGGGATCATCCAGATGCGAGTGGGTCACGTACTTGTCTGCCATCACGCCACCTTCTCGAAAGGGCTCCGGCGAATCTGCCGAGTTCGCCGGAGCAGACGGTCAGATCGTCGCGGTGACGGTCGAGGTGACGATCGGAATGCCGGTGCCTGCGCCGACACCGACGCCGACGGGGATCGCAACCTGGCTGAGCGAGAAGCGACCCGACGCCAGACCGACGACACCACCGGCCAGCGACAGGACGGTGATGATCTTGCCGCCCGAGCCTTCGAGGAAGCCCGTGAACTGGGTCAGGGCGGTGTCGAAGGTGGTGTCGGCGCCGGCGAACGCCGGACCTGCGAGCATCGCCACGGCGACGGCCGCCGTGGCAACGAGACCTGCGGTCTCGGCGCGGCGGGCGGTGAACAGAGTCTTCATAAGAAAGGTCTCCTTGGGTTGAGCGCGGTCAGTGCGCCCAAGCCAAGGTTGGCTCTTCGGGATTCTCCGGAGCAAACAAACTCGACGGAACAGAGTAGGTTTAAGGGCATTTTAAAGGTTGAAAGCCAGTGGTATGTGATTCGCCGACTCCTTGTCCCGCTAATGGGACAAGTGACGGAAATTACTCCGACATTAAGCGGTTGGATGTCCCATATTCGGGACGTGTCTCGAGATCGGGCAAAAACCGATTCGATCATCTGCCTCCACAGGCCTATAACCGCCTGTTAACGACAACACCGCTCGGCAGGGTCTGAGAGGTTGGGACGATCATTCGTCACCAGGGGGCAACGAGGCGTTAATGGAACACGGAAGCCGAGAGTGGAGCTGGAATGTCTCTGAAGGCTATTTTCGCCTGATAACTGAGTGCATTCGCCTGTTCTCGAATAGCAGGATGGAATTCTCCGGGCTCGCAGAAATCATCGACACACGCTCTGCTAGTGCGAGCGAGTTGCATAAACTCTATCGACCTGAAGACATGAAGAAGCACCTTGAGATCATCCCCACCGACGGGAGCGTCCCGCTTAAGGTTACGATTCTAGAATCCAGCTATGACGCCATCGACGATTCTATCCCATCGTTAGAAGAAGTTTTGGGCGACAGCGTTAGTTTTGCGAACGTTATATCTCTTCTCCTTTTTGACCTTGTTGTAGAAGAGAATAGAACTGAGTTCGTAACGAAGTTTAACTTGTCGATGCTTGACGCGAAAGCGTATAAGGGCGCCGCAAAGCGGGCGGACGGGAAGGTTGTACCTATCCGTTAGCCGGTTCGGCTTCATCCACAGCTCATTTTAGGTTGCAAAATGGGACGCTGAATGGTTACTTTTCCCTGTCCTGAACAGGGGGTTTCGTATGCAGTTAGTACCCACTGCGGAGCGATCCGCGGACGAGTGCGGCAGCGCAGAAGTCGAGTACGCCGACTTTTTGGGCGCCATTATCAAAGAACGAAGGCTGAGCTATCGGGATATCGAGGCAGCTTCGGGGCGGAGGCTGACAAAGAGCCGTCTCGGAAGGATCTTCAATGAGGACAGGTCCAAGCGGTCGCCTATCAAATTGCAGGAGGTTTACGTCCTCCTGAGTGTGCTCCAGGTGGAGTACTACCAAGCCGCCTTGTCGATCGAGTTAATCCGGCAATACCCACAGGCTGAGCACGATACGTACACGAATATCGCCATGATGGTCTCGAATGCACTTCGTGGGCTCCCGGAGAGGATATTCGACCTTTTGGCGATGATAGACGGCTTGGAGGCGTCTGATATTTATCCGACTCACGGTAGGCACATCCAGCAGGTGGTATTGGAGCGGTTGGAACTGGATTATCGTGGATACGCACAAAGGAAAGACGAGCGCATCGCGCTCAGAGCCGTATCCAATTTTTGATTAACCAGGGTCGCAACCCTATCAAGCTCGCGAGATAAGCGTAATTGGCTCCGCGAGCCGGCTGTTGAGCGAACGCTCCGGTCGCTATTTCCGAAGTCATTGGGGACATTATTTGTCCTAATACGCGGCTTGAAAGCCCGAGCGCGAGGCCGCCTCGCAATACCCGAAAGCACGAGGAATGGCATCCAGGGCAGGCGGGCAACCCAGATCAGGCCGACAGACGAGGTTTTGCGAAACCTCAGATATGCTTTCTATATTATGCCCTAAAGCATTGATAATAAATATTACTCTGGGACGCGATGCCCGATAGCACGAGGGTTCAGAATGGCTTCCAGGGATCCGGGTCAGGCCCTCGCAGGGGGCTGGTAGAGGCATCGGCAGCTCTGTTAGCGCCCGAATCGGGAGCTTGCCGCTCGTCCCAGCTGCCGGGACGGTTCAAACGGGGGGCGGCCGCAACCACGCGATACCTGAAAGCACGAGGATCGCGGTCCACGCGCTACCCGAAAGCACGAGCCGGGATCGACGAGATACCCGAAAGCACGAGCTTTTTCGGCATGAGATACCCGATAGCACGAACCAAGAGCGCAGACCGGCCACAGACTCGGTGTCTATCGTTATCGAGAGCCTGGGAGGCGGTCCGAAATGACCAACTTCAGAGGCTGATGGAAACCAGGAGACCCGAGCAGAGCGAAACCAACGGCCAAGGGCCGTTAAGGTTAGATCGATCTGAAGGCGCTGAAACAAGCTAGTCTTCAGACACCGCGAACAAACGAACGCAGGTTGCGCCAATCTTTGCGCCACGGCTTTCGTTTGCCTGCACGGGCTCCGCTACTGGAGAACCGAACGATGGCTCGTGCCGTAAACCCTGGAAGGGGCCTGCGCAAGTTTGACCAAGCTTCCGCAATGGCGGACGCATACAGCGAGCAGTTCGATAGCCTTGGGATGGATGTGTCGCCTGGAAAGGTGCTGCTCGCTCTCAAGCGATCCGCTAGCTACCAGCGGTTTCCACTTCGGGTCATCACATTGATCGACCTGCTTTTTTCCTGGACGAAGCCGCAGGACTGGCAATTGGGCGGCACACCAATCGTATGGCCTAGCAACGCGCTCCTGGCAGACAAGCTGGGGATCGGTGTCCGGCAGGTCCAGAACATCCTCAAGCAAGCGCAGCAGCTCGGCCTGATCACTTTCCGCGACAGTCCGAACGGGCACCGCGGCGGCCAGCGCGACCCGAATGGCCGTCTACGGTGGGCCTACGGCATCGTGTTGGCGCCGATTGGCGCGCGTTATCAGGAGTTTGTGCGGGTCGCCGAGGAGGGCGCAGCGAAAGCCCAGGAGATCGGCCTGCTCAAGCGCCGACTAACGGCCTGCCGGCGCAAGATGCGCGAGCTTGTCCAGACGGTCATCGACAATGCTCTCCCTGACGAGGAAGCCACCAGAGAGCTCGCGTTGGTGCACATGGCCACCGCACAGCTCAAGGGCTCTACGGATCTCGAGCTTTTGCGATCCTGTGTGGAGCAAATGGAGGATCGAGAGAGGGGCCTCAATTCGAAGGTGCGAGAAGCGCTGGAGAAGTCCGGTTCGAGCCTTTCAGGAGTCCAGAAAATTACATCCAAGCATGAAGCTGACTGCGCCCACATACTAACTACAAACCAACTCCAAACTGCTAAAGCAGTTACAAGTAGTTGCTCAGCGATGAGCAGTAGCCGTGGGAGCGTCACCCCGTCAGCTGGACTGGCGACCGATGTGGAGGCTGACCTCGAAACCCATGGCGTCACGCCGTCCTTCCTGGCTGAGGTTGCGCCGGACCTTTGTGCTGACCTGTTGGGCGGAGATCGTCCGTGGGGTGTCGTCGTCTCGACGGCCGAGCGGCTGACCTCCCAGCACCAAATTTCGCTCCACGCGTGGCGCGAGGCGTGCAGGGTGATGGGTCCGAAAGGTGCAGCAGCATCGGTGATTGCGACGGTTCAGAAGTTTAGATCAGGTGAGGTTCGAAAGCCCGGGGCTTATCTGCGCGGAATGAGTGGCAAAGCAGCTCGGGGAGAGCTTCATCTCGGTCGAACGATGCACGGCTTGAAAGATCTGAACCGCGAAGGCGCCGTGAGAACGCTTACCGGCTCCCCGGCTGCTCTATCCATCGGCGCTATCCTGCGTGGCCGGGCTGGATCGGGGATATCAGGGCAGAAGTGACGAGATACCCGAAAGCACGAGGAATGGCGCCAAACGATAGAGGTTTGCCGCCGTCAGCATGGGGTAACAGGCCAGAAGGTGAACAAAAGCTCGTGCTATCGGGTATCGCGTGGCCGACGGGGCTGACCATTCTGATCAGATCGCATATCCTACATTCGCGCGAATCCGAGGACCAGGATGACCAAGACCTTCAACGCGCCCATGCAGGGCCGCCTATTTGACCGCTTGGACAGCCCGATGACCGGGAAGGTCCGCGGCGAGCGTAGCGTCATGGACTTCCCGCTTTTCGCATTATCCAAGAAGCCGCAGATGGAAGAGATCCACTACGAATTTGGCGATGTGAAGATTCAGATCAAGCCGAGCTCGATGGGTATAGCGACCATGTGGGACAAGGAGATCTTGATCTACGTCTCGTCTGTCATCGCCAACCGGATGCAAGACGTTGGGGAGTCTAGCCGAGAGGTTAAGTTCAACACGCATGACTTCTTTCGCGTGACCGGGGTGAGCCGTCCATCGAAGAGAGATTACGAGCGCTTCTCAGACGCACTTGCGCGGCTTCAAGGTACCCAGATCCAAACTAATATTGAGACCGGCAATCGCGGAACGCGGGGATATTTCTCTTGGTTCTCGGAAGCTCACTCTGAAACCCGCCGCCTACCCGATGGGACCGTACAGCTTGAGTCGGTTCGGGTGATGATTTGCGACTGGCTGGCTAGAGCTATCACCTACGATAATCGAATGTACAATTACCATTCTGACTACTTCAAACTGGGTTCTATCGAGCGTCGCATCTATGAGTTGGCCCATTGCTACAGTGACAGCGGCGACTATGAAGTGCCGCTCGAATTTCTTGCGTCGAAAATCGGTTCACAAGCGGGGATGGCGAAGTTTCGCCAACAACTGAAGAAGGTCGAGAGCGAAGACCGGCTGCCCGAGTATGAAATCGCGGTTCACGACGTGCTGTCAGACGAAAGGGTCGAAGACGCGCGCGGCCGCAAAATCAGGAAGCAGCAGACAATGGTGGTGCTACGGCAGCGCCAGCAGAAGCGTAAACCGCGCGCGCAACTCGCCGCGGCCTGATCCAATTCCGTCGCCAGTCAGAAGCTGAAAACAGCCGCTTCCCGGTCCCGAGCAGGGACGGAACGAGCAGCCGATTGAATCGGTCCAGTCACGCTCAACCGCGACCAGTTCGCCAGAATGGAGCTGACATAGGCCTGAGTTTCTGGAATTTTCGGAACGGCTGTTTTTACCCGACCTGGACCGGCGTTATAGGCGGCCAGTGCCAAATGGACTTGCCCGTAGCGATCAAGCTGTTGGCGAAGATAGCGGGCGCCGCCGCGCAGGTTTTGGACAACGTCATAGCGGTTCACACCGAGGCCATAGGCGGTGCCCGGCATGAGCTGGGAGAGCCCGAAAGCGTTTGCCGAGGAGACGGCGAGTGGATTGTACCTGCTCTCTCGCATGATGACCGCGTCGAAGAGCCCGATGGGAATCCCATGTTCACAGGCGATGGCGCTCATCATGGAATAGTAGCTCGCCCGCCGAACCTCGGCTGCGTAGCCAAGTAAGCCAGAGGGCATGTACGGCGCCGGAGCGCAGCCAGGCGTGAAAGGGATCGTCGGAAAGGTCCCGCTCGCGCGCATCCAAGTCGGCACCGCGATCGAGGAAACCGGCGCGACTGCGGAGACGAGCGTCCGCTGCGGTTGCGCCGGTTCTGCGCCGGGCGCGGCGAAGCGCTGAGCCATCTGAAACTCGACATACTGACGGCTGAGATCATGGACGCGGAAGGCGTTGAGCATCGCCTCAGACGGAGCGGCCTCCAAATTTGGGTCGACCTCACCAGGATCGGCAAAATTAGACGGTGACAGCGTCATCGAGGCAGATCCGAGTGGGATGAGCTGAACTTCCCGCGGTCCCCGGTTTTGCGCGGCCGCTGGCGCAGCACAGACACTCAGGAGGACAGCAAGCAAGTAGATCGAGCGAACCATTTCGGCTCTCCAAGGACTGTTTCATAGAGTGGAGGGCGTGTGGGCAAAGCTTGTCAAGGAAAGCAAAGGCAGAGACACTTTTTGGGACGCCGATTTGGAGGTCGGACCGATGTGGCTTATAGACCGCGACACCCAAGGACTTGACGGATCCAGGATCCCATTGCCACCGATCGTGCGGGAAGCATTGGTCCGTTGGTATGTTGGGGACGGCACCCACCATGACGAAAGCGCTGGCATCAGCCTGGTGCAGCAGGCCCGCATCGGCATGAAATGGATCGCGTGCGATTGCCTCGGCCGCGACAAAGCACCCCCCATTTTAACACCCGCCTACCTTTCGGAGGCCGAAACCTACTATCTCCGGCGGCTCACCCAGCGTCCCGAGCACAGCGAAGATTGCCCCTTTTTCCGCGACCAAGCTACCAACCGGATCACCGAGGTACGATCCCGCGCCACCGCAAACGACCCTCCGGCGGGTTTCTTTTCCGTATTGAAGCCTGCGCCGGAGAACCTCTCGAAACGGCCCGAGGGCGACGCCACAGACGATCGCACCCGCAATGCATCGACGCCGCGTCTGGCGCGTCTACTTTGGCGTCTGTTGGATACCAGCGGAGTGAACGTGATCGCACCGCTTTCGGCGTGCCGGGAATGGTCGATCCGCGAGAACTTTGCGGCGATCGGCCGCGCGACGGCGAAGATAGAAATCGCTCCGGGGATCGAGCTGGCTCGCGCCTTTTGGACCCATCATAGGCCGCTGGCAGCAAAGGCGGTTTATGCAACGCTCCGACGCCTTAGCAACGACTGGCCTTCAGAACACGAACCGCAGGGCTTCGTGCTGCTTTATTCCAAAGGGCATAAGGCTACCGAGATCTACCTTTCGAACGGCGAAAGAGTTTCAGTGGCGAACCGGGTGCAGTCTCCGGCCGTGCGCGGCCACCCGGTGTATGGGCCATTTCTGACCATGATTGTGGTGGGGAAATATCCTGAAGCGCGCGGGTACTCGCCTCTCCGTGCCTATGCGCAGCCGATCTACAATGGCCGGTTATTCGTGCCCGTCGACTCCCAGCTAGAACGAGACGCGCTGCGCGATATCCTCGAGGCACAGTTGATTCTGCATCGGCGAGACGTCGATCTGGCGATCAGGAAGCCGATCTTCGACAGCCAGACTCCCGAAGGAAACTGTCGTCCGGATTTCATCTTGGAAGCCCGATCCAGGCGAACCGGCGAAATCAAGACGATCGTCCTGGAAGTGATGGGATTTGAGGATGATGCGTACCGCGCATCAAAAAGCGTGACTCATCCCAGAATGTCTCACCTGGGCACGCTTCTCAAACTGACGGCAAGGGAAGTCGAGGCGGGAAATGGAGCGCAATATGTTCTGCAGGCATTGACCTTGTAAATAACCGTTGGGCTCACGTCCAGGACATAGACGCAGCAAAGTAGCAGACGATGCCAAGTGTCACTGGCGTCGAGAGCAGATATAGCTTCTGCCAGCGCCACCATAACTTTGGCAGGAAGAGGACGGCGCCCTTCACCGTCCCGGCATCAGCCCAGGCTCGATCTCTCCAAAGTCCATGCAACGCGAACGAGACTGACAGCGCCATGGCGATCGCACAGCAAAGGCCTGCCGCGAGATAGATGGCGATCCAGTTGCTGATCTCGAGCGGGGAAAGCTGGTTCACACATACCTCGAAACTTGTGCTCCTGGGTTCAACAGGCGCGTCATGGTCACAGTTCCGAAACTATAATCAAGCGATCTTAGCGCGCGGTAAAAGCATGGGCGGAGAGGGGAGAGGGGAAGGGAAGAGCGCTCGGGATGTGGTGCCTCACAGCCTTGGCGGAAAAGGAGCGGAAAGCCGCTCCATACCTCACTCCCGAAAGTCGCAAGCCATGCCAAGTATCCTCTTGTACATTCGCGAGCCAGGACGGCCCGACATAGCTGAGAAGTACCGTAGCCGCGGTGCCGCGCGCGAGGCGTTGTTCGACTATGTGAAGGAAAACTGGCGCTTCGATGATGTGCGCTGCCCGACCGACGTGGCCAAAGCGATAGAGATCTTCTTCGCGCGCTCACCCGCCAACTACGTCATTGCTGAAATTGAGGGAGGGCCTGCGGATGCCTCCGACTTGCGGGGAGACTCTTGATGACGCTCATCGCCAAGGCACCGCGGCAGGAGCTTGTCGACTTGGTAGCGGCACTGGGAGGACGATGGACTGGGTATGTCGCCATGTGCCGGTGCCCCGCGCACCAGGACCGCAACCCGAGCCTGTCCCTCCGGCAAGGGGACCGCGACATCCTAGTGACCTGCTTTGCAGGCTGCGCGAGCGAGGACGTGCTTCGGGAACTGGCACGGGTCCGCGTGACCGGGGGCAATCCTATGCCGGCCCGCCAAGTGACCGGCACAGCAAATGTGGAGAAGATCTGGAACGAGGCAGGCCCTGTCGAGGGGACGCTGGCTGAACGCTATCTGCGGCGGCGAGGGCTGCCCCCAACGCTGGCAGACCTGCGCTTCCACCCGCGCTGCCCGCACAACCCCAAGCCTTTCACTGTCTATAAGCCGGCGCTTCTCGTCGGCGTGCGAGAGGCAAACAGGCTTGTCGCGATCCAGAGGATCTTCCTCGATCCAGAGACGGCCTGGTACACTGAAAAGGTGACGCTCGGCCGATTGAACGCCGGCGTTTGGCAAGGCGGCGGGTACGCCGACACGATTGCCTGGGCTGAGGGTATGGAGACGGCCGCCAGCTATTTCCAGCTCAAGGGCATCCCCTGCTGGTCGCCGCTGGGCGCTCGACGGTTCAATCTGGCCCATCTTCCAGACAGCGTGACGACCCTTGTGCTTGCCGGAGATCCCGACGCCGAAGGGCGCCGCGCCGTGACCAAGGCGATCCAGCGCTATGTCACGGGGACGCGGATCGTTCGCGTGGACTATCCGCCCAAGGGCGCTTCCGATTGGGCCGATGTGCTCCAGGGCCGCGAGAGAGGAGGGGGAGGGGAGAGGTGAGGCTGCGCGTGGGCGCGGCAGAACCAGGAGATCCCCATGCTCGATCTGATCGACCTCGCCGTGCGTCCGCCGGCAGATGCGGCCGCGTCGATTGCGGACCAGCTTGCAGCCGGCGGAAAAATCACCCGCAAGCAACTCAACGCCGCGATGACGGAGGCCCTGGGCGGCACTGACGCCGAAGGATATTGGACGCAGCGCGACAGCTTCGAGGCACTCGAGCGGGCATTGAGCCTCTATCTTCAGCGGCGTCCCTACCCGCTGATGCAGTTCAGCGACGTGCTGCAGACCGTGGAGCTGATGCAGCGCCTGCCCACGCAGACCGTGCGGAGCGAGGAGCAGCTGCAGTTCCAGCAATTCTCAACGCCGGCTGACATTGGGGCGATCGCCGTGCTGATGGCGGCCATCGAGCCGAGCGACATCGTGCTGGAGCCAAGTGCCGGCAACGGTCTTCTGGTAGCTCAGGCTTCGGAATGCGCGGAGCTTCAGCTGAACGAGATCGATCCGATCCGTCGAGCGGGGCTGGCGCGCAGCTTCCCCGGTGCCACCATTACCGGGGACGACGGTGCCATGCTGGTGACGCAACATGCGACACTGGCCCGGCCAAGCGTGGTGCTGATGAATCCCCCGTTCTCGCGCAGCCTCGGCCGCGGTGCCGATGATCTGGCAGCGGCGCGGCATCTCATGGCCGCACTTCGCCGGGTTCGCGCTGGGGGACGTGTCGTGGCGATCATGCCAGACTGGTTCACCAACAGCGCTCGGATGCGCGAAGCCTATGCGAAGGTGCTGGCGGGTGCCACAGTGCAAGCCTCCCTCCGGTTCGAGAGCTGCTATCGCAAGCACGGGACCGATGTCGCGGTTCGGCTCTATGTCATCGACAAGGTGCCGGAGAAGGTCGAGGCGGTGACGATTCAGCGGTCGAGCGTCGCCGAGTTTCTGGATGTTCTCGCGGTGCCGGCACGGGCGAAACTGAAGGAGGAGGCGGCGCGCACCCCGATCGCAGTTGTCCGGCCCTCGCTGTTTGGCGCGAGCCGCACCGCGAGGCCGGCGGCGGTTCGCAAGGTCGAGGTGGCAAAGCCCAATGCGGTGCTACCCGTCACCTACCGCCAGCTGCAGGAGCCCGCGCCGCTCGGTGAACAGGTCGGGATCTATCTCCCCTATCGCCCAAGCCGGATCGTCTTCGACACGGCGGGGGAGCACCCGACGCCGCTGGTGGAATCCGTGGCGATGGCGTCGATCGCTATGCCGATCCCGAACCATGTGCCGCTTCTCCCGCAACGCATCGTCGAAGAACGGCGCCTATCGTCGTCGCAGCTCGAAACCGTCGTCTATGCGGGTCATGCTTGGGGACATTACCTCCCAGGGAAATGCAAGCCCGCGAAGAACGGCGTAGCGCTCGTCCTGGATGAGGAAGGCCGTCAGTACCGGATGGGCTTCTTCCTTGGCGACGGCACCGGCGCCGGCAAGGGCCGCCAGGGCGCAGCGTGTATCCTCGATCAATGGCTGCGCGGTATCCGGCGGCACATCTGGGTGACGAAGAACGAGCCGTTGCTGGAAGATGCAAGGCGGGATTGGACCGCGCTGGGCGGCCTGTCCGGCGATGTGCAGCCTATCTCGAACTGGAAGATCGATGAGAAGATCTCGCTGCCCGAAGGCGTGCTGTTCGTCACCTATCCGACGCTGCGATCAAGCCGGAGCGAAGCAGATCGCCTGAGCCAGATACTGGAATGGGCCGGTGAAGACTTCGACGGTGTTATACTCTTCGACGAGGCGCATGAGATGGGTGGCGTCGCGGGCGGCGAGGGAGCCCTCGGCCCGAAGGCCGGCTCGCAACAGGGCATCTGCGGCGTGCTTCTGCAGAACCATTTGCCCGACGCGCGGGTGCTCTATGCTTCTGCGACGGGCGCATCCGACATCAACAATCTGGCCTATGCCGTCCGTCTCGGCCTCTGGGGACCGGAGACCGCCTTCGCGACGCGCGAGGAGTTCATCGCGAGCATCCGGCTCGGTGGGATTGCGGCGATGGAGCTGGTCGCCCGCGACCTGAAAGCGCTGGGCATATATATCGCCCGCGCGCTCAGCTTCGCTGGCGTCGAATATGAAGTGCTGCGCCACAGCCTGACGCCGGCGCAGATCGAGATCTACGACACCTATTCCAAAGCCTGGTCGGTGATCCATCGCAACATGGAACATGCACTCGAGGCGACCAATGTCGTCGACGGCTTCCGAGGCGGGACGCTCAACAGCGGCGCAATGGCGGCGGCGCGCTCGCGGTTTGAATCCTCCAAGCAGCGCTTCTTCGGGCAAGTTCTGCTGAGCATGAAAATGCCGTCGGTGATCCCCGAGACGGAGCGGCACCTGGCCGAGGGGCAATCGGTTGTGTTCCAGCTGGTGACGACGGCCGAGGCCCTGCTCGATCGCCGCCTCGCGCAGATGACGGCCGAGGAACGCGCGGACATCACGCTCGATCTGTCACCGACTCAAATCTGCGTCGACTATCTCAATCGGGCGTTCCCGACCGCGCAAATGGAAGAATACAGCGACGCTAACGGCAATGCCTTTTCGCGCCCGATGTACGACGGAGACGGCAACCCGGTCCACAATCCCGTAGCGATCGCAGCGCGCGACAACCTGATCGAGCATATCTGCGCGCTTCCGCCCATCAAGACTGGCCTGGATGCGCTGATCGATCACTTCGGCACCGATCGCGTGGCCGAGGTTACGGGACGGACGAAGCGGCTCGTGACCACCTCTGATGGGCGGCAGCTGGTGGAAACCCGCTCGGCCCGCATGAACCAGGTTGAAGCGGCTGCCTTCATGGAACGTCGCAAGCGGATACTGCTATTTTCCGATGCCGGCGGCACGGGGCGCTCGTATCACGCGAGCCTCGAGGCCGTGAACCAGGAGCAGCGCGTCCACTTCCTCCTCGAGCCGGGATGGCGCGCGGATCGCGCGATCCAGGGGCTCGGCCGCACACACCGCACCCATCAGGCGAATACGCCGTTGTTCCGCCCTGTGACCACCGACTGCAAGGGCGAGCTGCGCTTCACCTCCACGATCGCGCGCCGGCTCGACACGCTGGGCGCGCTCACCCGCGGACAGCGCCAGACTGGCGGGCAGAATCTTTTCGACCCGAAGGACAATTTGGAAAGCCAATATGCCAAGGATGCGCTCAACACCTGGTTCCGGCTCCTCCATCACGGCAAGCTGAAGAGTACACGCTATGTCGATTTTTGCGAGCTTACCGGGCTTGAGCTATGCGACGAGAGTGGCTGCCTCAAGGAGGATTTGCCGCCGATCCAGCGTTGGCTGAATCGCCTGCTGGCCCTCCCGATCGCCATGCAAAACGCGATCTTCGAGGAGTTTCTGGCACTGGTCGAAACGCGGGTGGAAGCAGCGCGCGAAGCCGGGACGCTGGATATCGGTGTCGAGACGATTGTCGCCGAGGCTGCCCGCGTGATCGACGATACCCTGCTGCGCACGGACAGCCGCACCGGCGCGACGTCGCATCTCCTGACCATCGAGATTGCTCGCAAGCGACACGTACTCCCGCTGGCTCGTGTGCTCGAATGGGCCGAGAGTGACCCCGAGGCGGCCTTTGTCAGGAACACCCGATCGGGCGCAGTAGCGATGCGCTGCTGGGGGCAGTCGTGGATGGATGAAGAGGGGCAGCCGATCCGCCGCTATGAACTGCAACGGCCGTGTCGGCGCGAGTATCTGCGAGAGGCCGACATGTTCGAGAGCGCGTGGGAGCTAATCGACCAGGCCAGTTTCGAGGCGGGATGGGAGGCTGAGGCGGCCGAAGCCGCGGCGAAGCTGGACGTGCAGACGGTGCAGCTCGCGACGGGCTTGCTGCTACCGATCTGGTCAGCGCTTCCGAGCGATTACCTGGCAGTCCACCGGATCGTCGACAAGGCCGGGAACAGCTGGCTCGGACGTCTCGTATTCAAGCAGGACGTCGTCAACCTCTACACGAAGCTCGGCATCGCCAAGAGCGAGGATCTGCCGGCGAGCGCCATCATCTCCGCTGCGCTTTCTGGCCGACCAACCGAGATCACGCGGCCTTTCCCGATGTCGATCAAGCGCGCCCGCGTGAACGGCAACGAGCGGATCGAGCTGGTCGGTGCGCCGGCAGGCCAGCTGCCCTGGTTCAAGTCGCTCGGCTGTTGGACCGAGTTGATTAACTTCCAGACCCGACTGTTCGTGCCGATGACGGATCAGGCGAACACGATCCTGGAAGCGATCCTGGCGCTTCGCTGACAAGATCTACCCCCGGCTACGCCGGGGGCACCGGGGCACCAAGAGAGGAGGGAGGAAGGGAAGGGTGTTCGGAAAAAGCCGGACATTCAGAAGGAGTTCCGACCATGACCAAGACCGCAATTCAGACGGTGAAGCTGGCGAAGCTGGCCACCTCGACGATCAACGTTCGGACGCCGCGTGCCGACCTCATCGAGCAGCTCGCAGCGGATATCGCAGCCCGCGGCGTCATCCAGAACCTCGTCGTCGCTTCCCAGAAGAAGCCACGCGGCACCTTTGCCGTGATCGCCGGCAGCCGCCGTTACCGCGCGCTGAGCTTGCTCGCCGAACGCGGCGAGATCGATGCCGCCGAATATGAGGTGCCGGTGATGATCATCGACGGCGACGAGGCTGTGCTGTCCGAAACCTCGCTGGCCGAAAACTTCCACCATCTGGCGATGTCGCCGGCGGACGAATGCCGCGCGTTCCAGCACTTCATCGGCGAGAACGGCGACCTCGATGCCGTGTCCAAGCGGTTCGGCGTGACTCGCCGCTTCGTTGAGGGCCGCCTGCGCCTCGCGTGCCTGGCCGAACCGATCTTCGATGCGCTCGCAGCTGGCGACATTACGCTCGACATCGCCAAGGCCTATGCCTCTACGCCGAGCCACGAACGCCAGCTGCGGGTTTGGGGGCAATATGGCCGAGCCCAGTACCACGGCGCTGACACGGTGCGCCGCGTGATCGGGAATGATGCGATGAAGTCCACGGAGCCGGTGGCAGTGCTGGTTGGCGCCGAGCGGTACGTCGAAGCAGGCGGGCTGATCGAGTGCGACCTGTTCAGCGACGATGGCGATCGCTGGACCAACCGCGAGATCGCCGAGGGTATCGCCGCCCAGATGATGGAAGCCGAAGCCGCTAAGCTGGGTGCCGAGCTTGGTCTGGGATGGGTGCGGCCCGTTGCGTCGAGCGACACCTGGGAGGTCGCGCGGTCGCTTCACCGGGTACATCTGCCAGAATTGCCTATGAGCGACGAGGAAATGGGACGGGTGAGCGAGATCCAGGCCCGGCTCGAGGCGATCGAGATCGAGATCGAGGACGAGGAACTGACCGACGAGGCGAGCCAGGCCTTGGAACAGGAAGCCGAAGCGCTCCAGGAAGAACACGACGGGATCTACGCTCGGCCCAAGATCCTGCCCGACGAGCTGAAGCCGCGCATCGGCCGCATCCTTTCGCTGAAGCAGAATGGCGAAATGCAACTCGGGACGGAATATTACAGCGAGACCCCGCTACGGGTGACGGCGATCGTCGAGCAACCGGCGGGCGGCGATCGGGCTGAAGACGGTGCTGGTGACGGCGAAGATGCGGGCGA
>JAIYAJ010000600.1 GCA_027489105.1 Zymomonas sp.
GTAGAACAGCGCCTCCTGCGACACGGTTCGCTCGCCCATCATCCGCACATCTCCTGCCGAACAGCACGAGTGAATCAGACCGTCACCGCGACTTCAAGGCAGCCTTTTTCAACACAATCGGTCGAAAGCCGACAGGCCGCCTTTATGAGTTTACGGCTTAGTTGTGGCCGCTCTCTGGACAGGGCCCCTGTCTCGCAAATACAAAAAGAGAACGCTCAATCGCAGGGTTTCGGTCCATGGCGCAGGCTTTCGGGGCAGATTTTGACGCTTCGCTCTTCGTTTCCAACGAAGGCAGCCTGATCGACGAGAGCCTGCCTGGCGATCTGGAAGTCTGGGCTACGGTTGCAGAGGCCGCTATATATTTCGAGCATTGGTGCGCGGAGGTGCCGGAGATGCGCTTCTACACGGCGCGCGGTGAGAAGGTCATCGCGGTGGATCATGGCGACCTGACCTTCCATTTCGAGCCGACCGGCGAGATATATGAGGACTTCGACCTGTTGATGCAGCGCGGGGCTGCCCGATCCGGATTGGGCGACGCCGCCGCCGGGATGAGCGGAGAAGCCATTGCCGAACTCCTGCTGCGCGAGAAGGAGGAGTTCTGGAAGCAATATGAGCTGAACAAGGGCCCGCTGCGCAAGCTCTTCGACAGAGTGATCCGTAAGGTTTTCGGCTAGGATTCGCAAAGCTTGGGGTAAGCGGCTTCGCTCCTTTTGCCTGTTCGATAGAATTTTAGCGGGCCGCGGGCGGATGCGCTCGCTTGGCCCGACTTGCTGGCGCTTGCCTTGCCCAGAACTGCAGCTTGCCGCTTTCGCCTGATTTCATTCGGGGAGTTCACATGATTGACGATGAGATGACGTCCGGCCCGGCCGGCGATGAAGACGCGCGTCCGGAGATGTTCGACGTGGGCGATGATCCGGCGGAGGCCGGCGATCTCCCGGAAGACATGGACCATTGGCCCGATGATCCGGATGAAGGCGGCGGTGACGGCTCTTCCGAGGATGACAGCTTCGACGATGACGCGGACGCGATCGCGCAGGTCGAATATGAGGGGCGCGTCTATGAGGTGCCGGCGGCGCTGAAGGATGCGTTGCTGCGGCAGGCGGATTATACCCGCAAGACGATGGCGCTGGCCGAGCAGCGGCGGGCACTGGCCGCGGATCGCGAGGCGCTCGAGCAGGTCCACGCGATGACCGCCGAAGAGTTTCAGGCGAGCCAGCGGTTGCACGAGATCGAGCAGCAGCTCGGCGAACTCGCGCAGCACGACTGGTCGAGCGTCGATCCGGACGATCCCGATCTGGCCGAGCTTCGCGCCATGGTCGGCGACATGGCCCAGGAACAGATGGCGCTTCACCATCTGCTGGGCCAGCACAATGAAGCGAAATCCCTCCGTGAACAGCAGGAGTCTGCCAGGACGCGGGCGGAGACGGACGCGATGATGGCGAGCGAGATCCGCGACTGGTCTCCGCAGCGCCGCCAGATGCTGGAGGGCTTCGCCGTCGCCCTCGGCATACCCGACACCCATCTCGGCCATGCGTCGCCAGCCGAGATGCGGGTGCTCAACCTGGCCCTTCTGGGCGCCCAGCAGCTGGAGCGGCAGCGCGCCGCCAACCGGGGCGCCTTTCGACCGGTGGCCGAAGTCGGCGGCGGTGCCGGCAGCGGCCCCTCCGATCCCTCGCGCATGTCGATGGCCCAGTACCGGGCCTGGCGCGCCAAGCAGAAATAGGAAATCCGAACCATGGCAAACAGCATTTTGACGATCGACGTCATCGCCAAGGAGGCGTTGATGGTCCTCGAGAACGAACTGGTCGCGGCGAAGCGGGTGCACCGCGGGCTCGAGTCCGAGTTCGGCAATGGCCGCAACGGCTATCAGACCGGCGCGACCGTGACGATCAAGCGGCCGACCGACTTCACGGTGCGGTCGGGCAGCAACGCGTCCGTCCAGGACGTGGTCGAGGGATCGACCACGATCACCGTCGACCAGCAGAAGGGCGTCGACTTCGCCTTCACCTCGCAGGAGCTGACGCTCAACATCAAGGATCTGTCCGAGCGGGTGATCAAGCCGGCGATGGTGCAGCTGGCGAACAGGATCGACAGCGACGTGCTGGCGCTGGCCACCAAGGTACCCAACTGGGTCGGGACGCCCGGCCAGCTGATCAACAGCTTCCAGGACTTCGCGCCGGCCCCGCAGCGGCTGGACGAACAGGCGGTGATGTCGGACGGGCGCACCGCGATCCTGTCGCCGGCCGATCATTGGGGCATGCTGGGCACGCAGACCAATCTCTACATCCAGGGGGCGGCAAACGATGCCTATCGCAAGGGCGACCTGGGGCGGATCGGCGGCGTCGACACCTTCATGTCGCAGAATGTCCAGACGCTGACGACCGGCAGCCGCGCCGGATCGATCCTGATCGACCTGAGCATCACGGCGGCGACGATCGACTATGCCGCCGTCAAGGATACGATGGTGCAGACGATCCACATGGACGGCTTCGCCACCGCGAGCGATACGGTGAAGGCGGGCGAGGTGTTCACCATCGCCGGGGTCTATGCGGTCAACCCGGTGACCAAGACGCGGCTGCCCTGGCTGAAGCAGTTCACCGTGGTGGCGGACGCGGTCTGCACGAGCAACGAGACCGACGTGCAGATCTATCCCGCGATCATCTGGTCGGGCGCGTTCAAGAATGTCGACGTGGTGGGGACCGGCGACCTGAACAATCAGGCGGTGACCTTCCTCGGCGCGGCCGGCGCGAGCTATGCGCAGAATCTGGCCTTCCACAAAAATGCCTTTGCGCTGGCGATCGTGCCGATGGTGTCGCCGCCCGGCGCGGTCGACGTGGCGCGCGAGAGCTACAAGGGCGTCAGCGTCCGCATGATCCCCTTCTATAACGGGTCGTCGGACGTCAGCACCCTGCGGCTCGACGTGCTCTACGGGCTGAAGGCGATCGATCCGCGCCTTGCCACGCGCATCAGCGGCATGGCCTGATCGTTCGTCCCACAAGCAAAAACTGACAGGGGCCGGTCGTCGATCGGCCCCTTTTTCATGGAGCGAGATCATGGCGCTGACATCCTATGCGGGGCTGATCGAGGCCCTGTCGGCCTGGCTCGACGGTTCGGACCTGGGAGGACGCGAAAGCGATCTGATCGCGCTTTGCGAGGACGAACTCAACGCACGGCTGGGCGCGGCCTTGCAGCAGGGCGCCGCGATCCGGCCGATGATCGAGCGCAGCACGATCACCATCGACGGCGAATATGTCGACCTGCCCGATGGCGCGACGATCCTGCCGGTATCGATCGAGATCGATGTCGATGGCCGTCGAAGGACGGTGCGTTTCACTTCCGCCGGGCGACTGGCCGAACGCGGCGCGATGTGGGGCGTCGGTGCCGATCAGGCGGTGCCCAGTCATTATACGGTGAGCGGCGGCCAATTGCGTTTCCTGCCCGCGCCCATCGCCCCGGTGGAGGGGGTCTTCACGCGCTATTCGCGGGTGCCGCCGCTGTCGGCGGAGGCCGTGTCCAACTGGGTGCTGGCCAGTCACCGCAACGCCTATCTCTACGGCGCGCTGGCACAGGCCGAACTGTTCGGATGGAACGACGCCCGGATGACCAGCTTCGCGGCGCTGTTCGCGCAGGCGGTTGACGGGATCGTCGCACTCTATCCGGCGCCCGCCGACCATGCGGTGCTGACCCATGACCTGCCGCTGTCGCGAACAGTGTCTGGTTCCTGGGGCGAGACCGCTTTCCTGAACGGGGAGGGCTGACCCATGCGGCAGATATTCGGGGAGTGGAAACCCGACCAGCCCGCGCATCTGCAGGACGGGCTCGTCCGTGCCCATGGCGTAGTACCGATCGCCAATGGCTATGCGCCGCTGCCGTCCTTCGCGGCGGCACCCGGCGGGACCCTGGCTGGTCCATGCGTGGGCGCCGGCGCCTATCGCACAAGCGACGCCGTCCATGTCTTCGCCGCCACCGCCAGCAGCATCTATCGCTATGGCGCGGCGGGGCATGTGGCGATCAAAAGTGGCCTGTCGTCCTCGCCCGACGTGGGCGTGCGCTTCTGCGCCTATAACCGGCTGATGCTCGCCACCAACGGGCAGGATCCGATCCAGACATTCGATCCGGCCGCCCCCACCACGATGACGCCGCTTGCGGCCGGAGCGCCGACAGCGCGCTTCCTGGCGGTGGTGCGCGGCTTCGTCGTTGCCGGCTATGCCGCGAACGATGCGCTGCGGGTCGCCTGGTCGGACAATGGCGACCCTGCCAACTGGACGGCGGGGACGGGCGAAGCCGGCTTTCAGCTGATGGCATCGGGTGGCGACATCACCGGCATCGTCGGCGGCGAATATGGGCTGATCTTCCAGGAGAACCGGATCGTTCGGATGAGCTACACCGCCGACGACGCGATCTGGCAGTTCGACGAGATCGCGACCGACATCGGCTGCATCGCTCCGTGGAGCCTGGCGACATACGGCAAGCTGAGCTTCTTCCTGTCGAACAAGGGGTTCATGGCCTGCGACGGGGTAATGGTCGAGGCGATCGGGATCGAGACGGTCGACCGCGCCTTCATATCGATGCTCGATCGAACCTATCTCGACCGGATGTCGGCTGCGGTCGATCCACGTTCGTCGACCTTCATCGTGTCAGTACCGAGCGCGAACCCGGCGACGCAGGTCTATCTCTACCAGTTCGCGCTCAGGCGCTGGACGACCGCGAGCGTCACCAGCGAGCGGATCTTTCCGGCGCTGGCGCAGAGCGTGAGTCTCGACGCGCTGGACGCCGCTTATGGCAGCGTCGATGCCGGAGGCTGGTCGATCGACAGCGCGATGCTGCGTGGTGGTTATCCGTTGCTGATGCTGTTCGATGGCAGCCACCGGCTCGGCACGTTGAGCGGTCCGAACATGGCGGCGACGCTGGTCGACGGGCTCCGGGAGTTCGTGCCCGGCGGCAAGGCGCGGATACGCTCGGTTCGACCGCTGACCGATGCGCCCCTGACGACCATCGGCCTGCTGGGCGCCGACGGTCTGAGCGACAGCCTGGACGAGACGAGCCACGAGATGCGGACGGCATCCGGTGTCCACCGGATGCGCCGCAGCTGCGGCTTCTGTTCGATGAAGCTGTCGATCCCGGCTGCGACCGCCTGGACCTATGCGCAGGGCTATGACGTCGATTTCGCAGCGGGAGGGCGCGCGTGACGCTGTTGATCAAGGAGCAGGAGCGCAGCCAGCTCGAGTGGAACCGCAAGGCACGCGACGCGGTCAACATGCTGATCCGGCGGCTGACGGGTGTCGGCACCAGCGGCGAACGGCCGCCGAGCCCGACCGACGGGCAGCTCTTCTACGACCGCACGCTCAAGCGTCCGGTCTGGTGGAACAGCGAGGAAGGCCAGTGGCTCGACGCGATGGGAGACCCGGCATGAGGTTCGGCTGTGTAGGTGCCGATCGCTGGGACGAGGTGTGCGACCTGCTGCTGCCGGCGATCCGGCGGGGTCGCGATCATCGGCCCGACGAAGTGCTGGCCGAAATCCGGGACGGCCGGGCGCAGCTGTGGATCGCGACCGACGGCGTGCCGCGCGTGGCGGTGGTGACGCGGATCCGGCGCAGCCTGGACGGCGCGATCTGCGAGATCTGGCTGACCGGCGGGACCGGACGCCGATCATGGCTCCATTTCCTGAAGACCATCGAAGCGGCCGCGCGCGAGCATGGCTGCGTAGCGATGGAGATTGTCGGACGTGCCGGGTGGAAGCGGGTGTTGCCCGACTATCGTCAGACCGCCGTCATTCTCCGCAAACCCCTGACCGAGGACAAGCATCATGGGCAGCAGCAAGAGCAAGCAGAAGACCGAACCCTGGGCGCCGGCACAGCCCTATATCCTGAACGGGATGAAGCAGACGCAGAGCGTCTTCGATGCCAATCAGCCGCGCCTGCAGGAGATGTCGAGGACGGCGCAGGACGCCTTTCTGGACGTCGCCAAGAC
>JAIYAJ010000002.1 GCA_027489105.1 Zymomonas sp.
GACGTCGATCAGCGCGGTGGAGCCTACCAGGATGCCACCGGGGCTGTAGAACCAGACGTTGCCGCCCGTGCCGGTGAGAGTGTTGCTCGAATCGTACAACCGGCTCTGGATCGTGCCGTTGAGGGCGATCCTGCGAGACGGGTCGTTGGGAATGATCCGGTTGAGGACGGTGAAGCCGCCCGTATTCGTCACCGAATTGCGGAACAGCACCGACGAACTGGACGGCAGGAAGACGATGTCGCCCCCACCGATGCCCGCATCGTCGGGCGTCCAGTTGATGATCGCCGTCGGCGCGTTGACCGTGATCGTGTCGCTGCCAGGGTTGCGGACGATGTCATATTCCGCCGTCGACAGCTGGCCGGGCGTGCCTGCGAAGGCGCCGCCGCCCGCGGGCGGCGGGGGCGGGGGCGGGGGCGAGATCGCGCCCTGCTGCACCTGGATCGAGAACATCATCGACGCCGTCTGGTTGTTGGCGTCGGTGACGGTCACTTCGAAGCTGTACGGGCCGGCGATTTGCGGCGTTCCGGTGATATTGCCGGCCGAATCGACCACCAGCCCGAGCGGGACCGTGCCGCCGGTGACGGCAAAGCTGTACGGCGGAACGCCGCCGACCGCTGCGATCGACTGATTGTAGCTGGTACCGGTCTCAGCATCGGGCAGGCTTCCGGGCGTATCGAACCCAGGCGCGGCCGGCGGCGGCGGCGGCGACGAGCATGTCGCGTTGATATTGCATTCGCCGGTAATCGTGCCGGTGGTGAGCGAATATTGCGCAGCCGTGATCGTGCCGGTGCCCACCACTTCGAACGTGATGCCGCGATCGGGCATATCGACCGACAGATCGAGGCCCGATGGATTGTCGAACAGGATCGCGCCGTCGGTGGCGCTGATCAGATTGTCCGGGGCACCCTGCTGAACATCGACGCCGGTGCCGAAGATGTCGACCTGCGCCGTCGATGTGATGTCGCCATTACTGGCCACGATGGAGAAGTTGCCGACGGTCGCGGTTCCGGGCTCACTGCCCACCCCGGCGAAACCGCTGAGATCGGCAGTCACGCCCGCGAGGAGGATATCACCGCGAACGGTGGGCTGGTTGAAGCGCGCCGTCGATACGATGCCCAGCGATCCTCCCGTTCCGCTGCCGCCGGCACCGGGCGTTTCGCTGCTCCCGCCATTGCCGCCGGAACCGGTGGCCGCAAAGTTGACCAGACCCGAGATGCTCAGACCCGCGTCCGAACCGTTCGAGCCACGCGAATCGAGGGAGAGTTGGCCGCCCGTCGCCAGGCCGCCGGCGCCGCCATCGCCCTGGACCCCCTGAATCGATGGGCCACCCTCGCCACCATTGCCTGCTATGGCATTTGCAGAAACCGTCACGCCACCCAGTTGCACGCGGCCCTGCGTGCCCGCAGTGTCGGGACCACTGACCAGGCCGACCTGCACGGAGCCGCCCGTCGCATCGCCGCCGACGCCGCCTGCACCGCCCTGCGTCGGCCCGGACGGGACCTGGCCACCGCTTCCGCCCGCGCCGCCAGCAGCGTCTGCGGTAAGCGTGATCGGTCCACCGAGATTGAGTTGCCCCAGTCCGGCCTGCGCCCCCACGAAGATGCTGCCGCCCGTTGCCGCACCACCGAAGCCGCCCGTGGCGCCGCTGGCGGCATTTCCGCCGAACCCGCCTGCACCGTTGGCATTGAGGAAAAATTCGGTGCTGCTGGCCGTGACGCTGCCGACCGTGCTGCCCCCGGTCAGACCGGCGATGTTCGCGTCGCCGCCGATACCTAAGCCGGCATTGCCGACACTGCCCAGGACATCGGCAAAGCTCTGGCCCCCTTGACCGTTCGCGTTGAGCGTTACCGCCACGCCATTGATGTTGATCGTGCCTTCCTGGGCCGTGATCGCGACACCGCCACCGCCATTGAGCAGGTCGAAGCCGCCCTGACCGATGCCGCCGCTATAGCCGGCGCCGCCCTGGCCGTTGGCCTGGATCGTACCGCCACTCATGCTCAGCGTGCTGCCGGTTCGCACCGTGACACCGGCAAAGCCGCCGGTGCCGATGCCTCCGGTCGAATTGGTGAGGGCAATGCCGCCAGTCACCGCATCGCCGCCGCCACCATCGGCGATCAGCAGCACGCTGCCCAGGGTCATGGTCGTCCCGCCGATGGCGGCAATGTTCGCGGTGCCGCCCTGACCGTCGCCGCCCGCGGTTTCGCCTTGTCCGCCGAAACCGTTGGCGAACAGGCTTACTCCCGAATTGGCGTTGATCGTGCCGACACCGCCACCGAAGACCAGTTCACCACCGGTGCCTGCACCACCATTCGTTGCCGGCGACGAGCCGCCCGTTCCGGTGCCGCTGATCGATACCGGGCCCATGAAGTCGATCGTGCCGTCCGCTGCAACGACAATATTGGCGTTACCGCCGACGGCGATACCGCCTGCTCCCCCGCTGTTCGCGCCACCCGACGCATCCATCGAAGCATCGACCGGACCAAAGAAATTGAGCGTGCCGCCATCGGCGCTGGCGCCAAAGCGACCGCCGGTCGCGCTGCCACCGCCGCTCGACCCCCCATTGGCGATTGTGGCATCGCCCTCGAAGGTGACATTGGCTCTAACCGCGACCGTTGCGCCGTTGGACGCAAGGATGTCGAATCCGCCGGCCCGGGCGTTGCCGGACGAACCTCCCAGCGAATCGCCGCCATTGGCGGATGTCCTGACGAAGAGCCCCAAGGGATTCTGAGCAGTGCCGAAATTGATCGAAGCGGTTGCGCCCGATGCGGTGATACCGACATAGCCACGCTCCGGCCCCTCGCCAGGATAGACGGAAAGCGCGTTGCCGCCCGTTCCGTTGCTGCTGTTGCCGCCGCTCCCCCTGGCAACGAGGCTGGCAAGGCCGCTGCCACCGACCGCGATCTGACCATCGGTCGCCCCCAACAGGATTTTGCCGGCAAGCCCGTTGCCGGCCACACCTAGGCTCGAGAATCCGCCAAAGCCCGACGCGGTGATGTCAAGGCCGCCGAGATTGAGCGCACCACCGCTGATCGCGCTGACCAAAACGGTGCCCGCGACACCGTCGCCACCATTGCCCGAGACAGGCGCCCCGCCCCCGCCGCCATCGGCCTCGATCGTCAGCAGGCCGCCGATATTGATCGCCGAGTCGCTGCCCTGCGCGCGTATTGTTACATCGCCAGCCGTGCCCGTGCCCCCGTCGCCGCCATTGGCAAAGGTTTTTATCTCCAGCGAGCCCGCAGAGATGGTGCCCGAGGTGCCCGCAAGCACCGAGACATTGCCGCCGGTGACAGTCCCGCTGCTCTCGCCGATGCTCGTGTCGATGGCGAACGCGCCGGCCACGCTCACATTGCCTGAGGTCGTGTCGACAATGATGTCGGCACCCGCGCCATTGTCTGCGTCGATGCTGGCATCGCCGAGGAAGGTCGTGCCCGACAGCGTCAGATCGCGCGAGGCGCCGATCGTTGCGTCGGCCCCGATCGACCCACCCTGAATGCGAACCGTGCCGGTTCCGGGCTGGTTGTTCGGGATGGTCGTGTTGCCGAACACGTTATTGCCGGCCGACAGGATCACCCCCTGATCGGTGACCGAAGCGCCGCCGGCCTCGGAGAATTCGAGCGAGCCGCCGGTCAGCAGCATCGTCAGCGCCTGGTTCTTCGGAACTGCGACCAGATAGATGTTGCGCGACGTGCCGGAACCCTGCGGCGTGACCACGGTCGTGCCGCTGTGCGTGATCGCATCGGCCGCTCCGGTACCGACCGGCACCGAGATGTCGAACAGGCCGCTGGAGAAGGTGATATCGGCCCGCTCGGCGGCCACATAGGCGACGCTGCCCTGCGACGCGACACTGCCCGACTGGACGATGCGCGGCGCGAGCACGCCGACATAGTTGGACGCCTGGAAATTGGCCGTCTGGATTTCGACCGTGCGGCCCGCATCGCTCGCGCCGATCGACACGACATCGGGATTGGGATCGGAGGGCAAGCCGCCGAAGTCGATCGGCACGCTGGACAGGATGATCCCGCCGACATCGATGGAGGCAGAAGCGCCGACGAGAAGGCCGCCGGGGCTGTAGAACCAGACATTGCCGCCGGTCCCGATCAAATTGTTGTTGCCGTCGTAAAGCCGGCTGTTGATCGCCCCGTTGAGGGCGACGGCGCGCGTCGGGTCGTTGGGCAGGATGCGGTTCAGGACAGTGAAGCCGCCCTGCAGCGAGGGGTCGTTGCGATAATTGGCGGTCGTGCCCGACGGGAGAAAGTCGATCGGGCCGCCACCCGACTGAACGTCGGTCGGGGTCCAGGTGATGATCGAGGTCGGGTTGCTGACCGTGATCGTATCGGTGCTTTCGCTCTGCGTCAGGACGACGCCAGCGCCGAGACTCGGTGCGCCAGCGGCGAACGCGCCGTTGGCCGCGAGGCTTTCGCGCGTGGGGAAGGCGAGGATCGTCGCCATCGCCAGCGCCGACGTAAGCGTCCGCATGTTGCCGCCACCGCGCGCCGCGCGTTCGGATGGATCGACCGCGTGCCGCCCCAGCAATCCCGGTCCGCTGCCGAGATGTCCGTTACCGCGCCCTGAGCCCCGCTTTGTCATACCATCCCCCAAACGAACCAAAACCCGCCCGTATGAATGCGCCCCATCACTGCGCCGTCGATGCTGCCCCTGCGGCCTTTGCCGCCGGAAGCAGCGCCCGCTGGCCGTCGCCGACGATCGCGAAGGCCGACCAGTAATAAGGGTGGGACGTATTCGGATCGTCCATCAGCCCCACCTGTGCATTGCGCATCGCGGTCGCCATCGGCGTCCCCGGTGGCGCGGTGAAGAGGCCGGTGATCAGCCGCTTCGTGGCGTTGAAATCGTCCGGCACCGGCCAGTGGCTGGCCAGCACCGAGCGGGCACCTGCGCCGACGAAGGCACGCACCAGACCATCGAGTGCAAAGTTGCCGCCGGTTTCGATCCCTGCCTCGCGCGAGGCGGATACGGTGGCGAGCCCTGCGGTATCGCAGGCCGACAGGATCACCAGATCAGCGTCGAGCTTGAGGTCGAAAATCTCCTTGAAGCTCAGCAATCCGTCGGAACTGGTATCGCCGAACGAGGTGATCAGCGCAGGGCGTGCAGGGCATTCGGGGCGCGGCGCGGTCACCAGGCCGTGGGTCGCGAAGTGCAGGATGCGATAATCGTTTAGATCATCGCGCCCGAGCAACGCGGTGTCGCTGAAGGCGCTCTGGGTCAGAACACTGGCGCGACCTGCGCCCAGCACCCTTTGGGCAAGCTTGAGTTCGGCAGGCGAAATCGGATCCAGCCAGGTGTTCACCGGCCATTCGCAATCGGCTTCGCGACTGGCGGAGGCCAGGCGGATGCGCTCAGGTGGGGCAGCATTTTCGCCCAGGCCTAGATAGGCCTGCTTGCCACGCGCGGGAGCGATGGTGCGGACATCGGC
>JAIYAJ010000192.1 GCA_027489105.1 Zymomonas sp.
AAGTCGATCATCAGCCAGATGGCCCGGCACATCGACAAGCTCAACGACACCGAGCGCGGCCTGATCGACGGTGCGGTCAACCATGTCTGGTCGACCAAGGGCCGTCAGGGCTCGATCGACGACGTGATCGAGGCGCTCAACGACGCGGGCATCGATCTCGCGCGGGATCTTGGCATCGCCATGCGCCCCTTCTCGGGCTCGGGCACCTATGGCCGTTTCTTCCAGGGCGAGGTGTCCTTCCAGCTGAAGGCGGACCTCACTGTTTTCGAGCTTTCCGACCTCGCGTCGCGCGAGGAGCTGCGCTCGGTGGTCCTCACCGCGATCATGTTCCTTGCCTCGCAGATGATGCGCAAAATCGATCGCTCGATCCCGAAGGCGCTGCTCCTCGATGAGGCTTGGCAGATGCTGAAGGGCGGCTCGATGGCTGACTTCATCGAAGCCTACGCTCGTACCTGTCGGAAATACGGCGCTTCGCTCGTCACCGCCACCCAGAGCCTCAACGACTATTACAAGTCGGACGGCTCCAAGGCCGCGCTCGAGAACTCGGACTGGTTCGTCATCCTTCAGCAGAAGGAAGAGACGATCGCCGACTTCAAGAAGCACGATCGCTTCGAGATGGACGATCACACAGACGCTCTGCTGCGCTCGCTGAAGCGCCAGGGCCGCGAGTATTCCGACATCCTCATCAAGGGGCCGGATATGCTCGCAACCGGGCGTCTCGTCCTCGATCCCTATTCCGCGACGGTCTTTTCCTCGAGCCCCCAGACCTTTGCCGACATCAAGTCGCTGATGGCCCAGGGCCTGACGATGGAGTCTGCGATCGAGCGGATCGCTTTTCCCGACAATCCCGAAAAATGGAGCGGCGCCGCACCTGGCCTCGCCATGGCAGCGGAGTGACCGACATGTCGCTTGTCCACACCGAACCCAAGGGCGTGCGCCTGCACCCGAAGCCCGCACAGTCGAAGCCCGACTATGGCTTCGTGGCCTACGCCTTCCTCCACTTCTGCGGCTTTTTCGCCACCACCCTGCTCATGACGCTGGGCGTGTTCGTTCTCGCCTTCCTCGCGATCGGCAACTTCTCGATCGACGGCATGATGCAGCATCTGGCCAACCTGTCGTCGCGCTACATCGCGGCTGATGCAGGCCGCGTGGCCAGCTTCAAGCTCATGATCGGCGGCGCCGGCATGTTGATTACGCTCGCCATCATGTTCCTCCGTCGCGGCGCGATCTTGCCGCCGCGCACCCCCGCATCCTCTATCGCAGGAGGCCAGGCCCATGTCTGATGCGATCGAGAGCACCGAGCCCGCCGCTTCGTCAGCCCCGACCGCGACCTCCGCGGTTCAAGGCGCGCGGTCTCGGACCATCTTCGCTGGCTACACGGCGCTTCAGCTCTTCACCGGCCTCGTCATCCTCGTCCTGGCCATCTGGGCGATCTGGGTAACGCGCACGCTCATGCTGCCTCGCGATCAGCACATCGTTCGCGCTGACCTGTCACGCATCGTGGGCGACTATGTGACCGGACAGTCGCGCACGCTGACTCCGCCTGAGCGTGTGCAGGCGGAGATGAAGCAGTTCATGGCGGCGCTGGATGCCGAGCTGGGCCGCCGCGGTGCCAAGGGCCAGGTCGTGCTGGTCGGCGAGGCGGTCCTGTCCAAAGGCGTGCCCGACATTACCGAGGACGTCGCGAAGGCGGTGTATGCCTCCGGCGTCAATCGGCCAAAGCCCGCAAGCGAAGCCGAACTGCGTGCCGCGATCCAGCGCCAGCAGATGCAGTCGGGACAGCCTCCCATGCAGCAGCAGACTGTGCCGGAGATGCCCACCCCGGCAGCCGTAGGACCTGACATGAACGGCTATGCCGCGCCCGCAGGTCCAGCCGCATCAACGCCGCCACTTGGCGCCCCCGGTGCCGCCACCCAGACCTTCGGAGGCCCCGATGCCGGCGGCTATTGAGGCCCCTGCTATCCCGCGCGAGCGCTGGCGGCCCCGCAAGCATCTGTGGGCCGCGATGGCGCTCCTGATTGGCGGTACGGTCGCCTATCAAGGCATCAGCGAGTGGCAGGAGAACCATGCGTTCCTCATCAATCGCACGGAATCGCTGCCGGTCTGGGCCTTCTGGATTCACAAGAACCACATGCCAGCGCGCGGGCAGTATGTCTTTTTCAAGCCACCCTTGAGTCCGCTGCTCGCTCGACATTTCGGGAACAAGCCGGAGATGTTCGGCAAGATTGTCTATGGCATGCCCGGCGACACAGTCATCCACCGCGGCGCCGACGTGTATGTGGCCGGCAGGCTGGTCGCGCACATGAAGCTACTGACCAAGCGTGGTGAGCCTCTGACGCAGGGCCCCACGGGTACGATCCCCGCCGGCTGCTACTATGTCGGCACGCCCCACAAGGATGGTTTTGACAGCCGCTATGCCGAAGTCGGCTATGCGTGCGTTGGCAGGATCATCGGCACGGGAGTGCCGATCCTGTGAAGCGCATGCTCGAATCCGTCGCGATTGTGGCGCTCCTGTCCGTGAGCCTCACGTCCTCGATCCACGCCAGCGATCATGGCACGATGGGGCAGACCTTCCCAATCATCGAGCCGGATCTCCTCGCGACGATTGAGGGACGGCTGAAGCACCTGCAGGCCACCGGCGAAATCGACCGCATGAATGCGGTGTTCGCCAAGCGCGCGGAAGCCAAGGTTCGCCGCCCGACGCCGGTAGTCGGCATCTCCCGCGCAACTGAGGCTCGGGTCTGGGACTATGATCCGTCGGTTTCGATGGATCACGACGTCCGCGATCCAAAGGGCAACTTGATCGCGCGCGCTGGTCAGGCCGTGAACCCTCTCGACTTCGTGACGCTGCATCAAACGCTCGTCTTCGTTGACGGCGACAGCAAGGCTGAAATGGCCTGGGCTACCCAGCGATACACCGACCTCGAGGCCAAAATCATTCTCGTCAGCGGATCCCCGCTCGAAGAGATGACCAACCACCAGCGCCGCTTCTACTTCGACCAGGAAGGACGTCTCACCGGCCAGCTCGGCATCCGCCACACGCCGGCGATCGTCGAACAGTCGGGCCGCGTGCTGAAGCTTTCGGAAATCGTCCTGAAGGGGGCCAACTGATGCCGCTTTGGCTCGATATGCTTCGCACTCCGATGGCGGCGCCAGAAAGCGCCGGGCTACGCCGCGATCGGCGCCTTTGGCAGACGATGTGCGTCGCTAGCGCCGCCGCGGTCCTGCTGATTGCTCCGCTGACCAAGATCGTTGGCAGCTCTTCTGCCGTGCTGGTCGGTGCGCTCCTGGTGATGACGCTCATCAAAACCGGCTTTTACCTCTCGAGGAAAAAGGCGGCGGACGACGCCTACCTCGAATCAGCGACGGAGGAACTGCAATGATCATGTATGGAGTTGCGTTGGCCCTGAACGCCGGGATTATCGTAGTTTTGCTGTGTGGCCCCCGGGCCCATGCCATCGGTCATCCGGCAGCGGAAATCGTTGGTGGTGTACTCGGGCTCTGCACGGGCATCATCGCGATCGTCGCACTTCTCCCGGTGAAGGCGCCCGACCGCGATCCCAAAGTGGCCGCGGATGACGCTCTGTGATCTGGCACATCGATCCCTGGGCTGTCGCCTCGGCGATCGTCACCTTCGTATCGGCTGCAGTCGTGTTGATCAGCGTCGCGGATATGCGCCGATGACGGGCCTCCGCCATCTCCTGGTCGCGTTCCTCGCAATGTTCGCCGGCGCTACACTTACCCCGAGCGCCAGCGCGCAGGTCTCAACCTGCCATGGTCGCTTCGTGAATCCGATAACGGATGTGTGCTGGTCTTGCCTGTTTCCCCTTTCAATCGGCGGTCTGTCGATCTGGCCGAGCGCGCGGCCCGACACCAGCAACCCGGCACTGCCGGTCTGCGCCTGCGGCACGCCGGTGCCCCGCATCGGGATCGCTGCCGGCTTCTGGGAGCCTGTGCGCCTCGCCGACGTCTCGACCAAGCCCTGGTGTTTCGTGTCGCTCGGCGGCGCCAAGATCGCGCCGAACTTCAATATCGGCAACGGCTACGTCCAAGGGCCGTCGCAGATCGGCGGAAAGTCGCAGAGCACCTCCAAGTGGCACGTCCACTGGTATGTCTATCCTCTTCTCTACTGGATGGAGATCCTCACCGACTTCTTGTGCTTCGAGCAGACCAGCTTCGATATCGCCTACATCACCGAGATCGATCCGCTCTGGCAGGACGACACCCTTACGACGCTCCTCAACCCGGAGGCGGTGCTGTTCTCGAGCCCGATCGCGCAAGCCGCTTGCGCTGCCGACTGTGTAGCCGGCACCGTCGGGCTTCCCCTCGACCCCCTCTTCTGGTGCGCTGGATGTCAGGGGCCAATGTACCCGGTGAACGGTAATGTGCCCGCGCATGTCGATCATGTGCAGGCCTCGCGCCTCGCCCTCACCCGCTTTGCCTTCAAACTCCATCGTCAGGGCTTGGCCTGGGGCACAATGGGCTCGGCAGGCCTGTGCAACAAGTACATCATGCCGGTGCTGCGCAAGCAGCAGTACCGCGTCCAGATGACGAACCCGATCCCGACCGTCTTCGGTCCTGGATCCTGCGGGCCGCTCGGCGGCTCGACGCTTCTCCCTACGACAGGCCGCGCCTTCCCCGTCATCGGCGAAGACATGGGCTACCTCGTGTGGCGCAAGCGCAATTGTTGCGTGCTTTGAGGAGAGACGAGATATGCGCCGCTTTCTGATCGTCGCAGCCGCCCTCACCGCCGGCGCTGGCATTCAGGCTCTTGCCCAGAATGCCCCCGCTTTGGTGCAACAAGTCCAGGACCTCGACGTCGACGCCATCCAGCGTCGCTCGGCCGCCCTGCAGGAAGATGCCGCCAAGTTCGCCGAGCACGTTCGCAACCGCGGCGATGCCTTTCGCGATCAGGCTCTCGAAATGCAGGACAAGCTGCCCCAGACCCTGACCGACCTTGCCAAGGCGGATCTGCCGCGCGGGCCTGCCGGAACCTTCGATTTCAACGAGATCATCCAGGGGGCGAGCCAGAATGCCACCGCGACGCGCGGCCAGGCTCCGCAAATCATCGCGTTCGCCAGCCTTTCCATGCCGCCGGAATCGCTGCGTCGCCTGATCGCCGACACCACCAAGGCTGGCGGCGTCGTGGTCTTTCGCGGCTTCCCGAACAACTCGATGAAGGCGTTTAGCGCGGCGATGCGGAACGTCGTGACGAAGGATGACCAGCTCTCCAACGTTGGCATCGACCCTCGGCTCTTCCGCGCCTTCAACGTGCAGGCGGTGCCTGCCTATGTCGCGGTCTCGTCCGACTTCGATCTTTGCTCGGGCTTCTCCTGCCAGGACAAGCTCCCGCCCTATGACAGCATGACTGGCAATGTGACGGTCCGCTATGCGCTCGAGACCTTCTCCGACGCGCGTGGTCCTGGCGCCGCAGTCTCCAAGATCGCCCTCGCGAATATGGCGAAGGCCGGATCGTGAAGCGCCTCGCCCTCTCACTTCTTGTCTCGATAGCGCTCGGCTCGGCCGCCGGCGTGGCGCAGCAAGCGAGCCAGACCACGCAACAGGCGCGGGATGAGGGCAATTCCTTCGGTAAGGCCGCGCGCGCCGGCGCCGACAAGCCTGCCACCGGGATGGAGAACACGGTGCCCGGGTTCGCCGGGACCGCTCTTCCCGAGACCGGCTATTTCAACAACCCGGACCAGTTGACGACAGACGGCACGATCGCCGCGAAAGGCAACGAGACTTTCGATACCGTCGTCGATACGCAGGGCACGCGAGCACAGTTCACCAATGCCGAGCTGATCGATACGACCAAGCGAGCATCCGCGGTCGAACAGGATCCGAACAGCTACCTCGGTGGGGAGGCCCTGGGCGGATCGCAGGGCACCTGCAAGCCGCTGCCGCCGGGAGCCGGCCAGAAGGGCTATTACGAGGCGACCTGTAACCAGGGCTCGAAGCCGGAGCAACGCCAGGAGAGCTGCTCGAGCCGCATCGAGACCGAGGTGAAGAACACCGAAGAGTTCAAGTACCTGGTGGTCCCTAGCAACGCTTATGGCACGCCGCTTACCCGTCAGTCGCAGGTGGATCCTCTCGTTGGCTCCGGTCAGTGCCGCCCTACGGGGGCGTCCTATGGCGGTTGCATCGCACACGACATGTTCGGCTTCGCCCGCAACAAGTTTTGCGGCGATTTCACTGCTCGCGAGTATGTCTGCAAGGCGGACCTGCCCGAAATGGCGACCTTCAGCCCGAGCAAGACGGGCTATAGCTGGTACGCCAAGCAAGGCACGAAGACCGTCGCCGTTCGCCGGGTCAGCACCTGCGCCGCGCTCGAAGGCGATGCTAATTGTTCCGCCCAAGGCCCGGAGGTTTGCACCGAGGGTCCCGAGACCCGCGTGATCGAGGGCGTCTCTGTGACCCAACAGTGCTGGGCCTGGTCCAAGCCGTTCACCTGTCAGCGCATCACCAAGGCCAGCGACTGCACCGCGATCGAG
>JAIYAJ010000445.1 GCA_027489105.1 Zymomonas sp.
ATGTCCGCGACCTCGGCCTGCTGTTCGGCGGCCATGTCGACGCGGCTATGCGCGACCGGCCCTCGGTCCGCCTGCTCGCCACACAGGTCGAAAGCCGGTCGGAGGAGCCTTTTCTGCGGCGACCGGTCCAGCAACCGTAGCGGAAGCTTCGTCTTGTCCCCGGAAGCTGCGATGCTGCCACCGCGCTACTCGCGGGACCCATGCACGGCCGCAGCGCGAAGAGGAGAGACAGGATGACCTATGTCGACGGTTTCGTGCTGGCGGTGCCGAACGAACATATCGATGCGTACAAGGCGATGGCCGAGCGTGCTCGTGACATCTGGATAGAGCATGGCGCGCTGTCCTATGTCGAAGCGCTGGGCGACGACACGCCGGTCGGCGAGCTGACCAGCTTCCCCCGCGCGGTGCAGCTGAAGGAAAATGAGACGGTCGTATTTTCCTGGATCACCTATGCTTCGCGCGAGGACCGCGACGCCATCATGAAGAAGGTGATGGAGGACCCGCGCCTCAAGCAGGATATGGAGACGATGCCGTTCGACGGAAAGCGCATGATCTACGGCGGCTTCCGGACGATCGTCAGCAGCTGAAGGGAAGATATCGATGAGCTATCAGGGCAGTTGCCATTGCGGCAAGGTCGCCTTTACGGTCGACGGAGCCAGCTTCTGATGGCCGGTGCGATTCATGTCGGGGTCGGCGGCTGGACCTATGAGCCCTGGCGCGCCAATTTCTATCCCAAGGGCCTGACCCAGTCGCGCGAGCTCGACTATGCCAGCCGCCAGCTGACGGCGATCGAGATCAACGGTACCTATTACGGAACGCAGAAGCGCGAGAGCTGGCGCAAATGGGCGGCGACCGTGCCCGATGGCTTCCGCTTCACGGCGAAGGCCTCGCGCTATTGCACCAATCGCCGCGTGCTTGCCGAAGCGGGGGAGTCGATCGCGAAATTCCTGGGGCAGGGCCTGGCCGAACTCGGACCCAAGCTGGGGCCGATCCTGTGGCAGTTCGCGCCGACCAAGGCGTTCGACGCCGAGGACTTCGCGCGCTTCCTCGACCTGTTGCCGCCGGTGCAGGAGGATGTGCCGATACGCCACGCGCTGGAGGTTCGCCATCCGAGCTTCGCCTGCCCGGCCTTTGTGGACCTGGCGCGCGAGCGGGGTTGCGCGATCATATTCGCGGATCATCCGGATTATCCGGAGATCGCCGACCTGACCGCGCCCTTCGTCTATGCGCGACTGCAGAAGACCGTGGCGGAGGAGCCGGCCGGCTATTCGGCGGATCGCCTCGATCATTGGGCCTCGGTTGCGCGGGGCTGGGCCGGCGGAACGACGCCCGAAGGATTGTCTTATGCCGGGACGCCTTCGGCAGGCACAGGCGGGCCGCGCGATGTCTATCTGTTCGTGATCTCGGGGGCTAAGGAGCGCAACCCTGCCGCAGCGATGGCGCTGATCGAACGCCTGCGCTGAGCCCGGCCGGTCAGGCCGGCTCGACCTCGCATATCATGTCGAAGGCCTCCGCTACCAGGCGATAGGAGCGCAGGCGCTTCGCATGGTCGGACATGATGTTGACGAGCATCATCTCCTGCGCTCCATATAGTTCGGCCACCTCCTCGACCGCCGCCCGGACGCCGGGGCCGTCGCCGAGCAGCATCCGTCGATCGCGGCGCGAGACGCCCGGATTGTCCGCCGCCCAGGCGCGCGCCGTCTCGACCGAGGGAACGCGGATCGTCTGTCCGCGCATGAGGTGCGCGAACATCATGCCGAAGGGGAGCGCCAGATCCTCCGCCTCCGCGCGATTCTCGGCGGCGATCGCCCAGCTGGCGACCATCACATAGGGCTCGGCGGCCCAGCGCGAGGGGCGGAACGCCTTGCGGTAGAGATCGGCGAGCGGAACCGCGTGCGGGTTGATGAAATCCGCGATGCAATAGGGGAGGCCGAGTTCGCCGGCCCATTGCGCGCTGTCGGGCGAGGAGCCGAGCAGCCACGGATCGGGCGACCCGCCGGTGCCGTCGGGCAGCGATCCGGCGAGCGGCGCAAAGGGGTGATCGTCGGGCAGGCTGTCGGACAGATAGGCGAGCAGTTCGGCGACGCTCTGCGGGAAGTCGTCCGACGGAATCCGGCGCGAGCGGTCGCGCTGGAGCGCGTAGGCGGTACGTTGGTCGGATCCCGGCGCGCGGCCGAGCCCGAGGTCGATCCGCCCCGGCGCGATGGCACCCAGCAGGCGGAAGGTCTCGGCCACTTTGAAGGGGGAGAAATGGGGCAGCATGATTCCGCCCGAGCCGACCCTGATCCGTTCGGTCGCCAGCGCCACCGGGCCGATCAGCACCTCCGGCGCGACGCCGACGATGCTGAGCGAGGCATGATGCTCGGCGAGCCAGTAGCGGTCATAGCCGAGGGCGTCGCACGTCCGGGCGAGGTCGACCGTGTCGCGGACGGTCTGCGCGGCGTCGCTGCCCTCGGGCACCGGGGACTGGTCGAGGACCGAGAGGCGGAAGGGGGCGGGGCTGGCCATCGACCGGAGATAGGGTGCCGGGCGGTCGCTTCCAACCGCCCGGTCTTCGATCTCAGTGCTTGGCTTTCCAGGCTTTGACCGCTGCCATCGTGCCACTGACATGACCCGCCACGCCCATCGCCGAATGGGTGAAGATCACCTTGCCGTTCGGCGCGATGACGTAGGAGGTACGATTGGTGCGCCCGGTGACGTTCGGCAGCAGACCGGATTCGAGCGCGACATCATAGCCCTTGATCATCGGCTTGGTGGCGACACCGACCGCGAACTTGTTGCGGCACTCCTCGACCGAGAATTTGTTGAGCTTCTCGATCGGATCGGCGGCCATGCCGATCACGGTCGCGCCCATCTTGGCAAAATCGTCGGTCGCCTCGGCGAACTCATGCGCCTCGACCGTACAGCCCGAGGTGAAGGCGGCGGGGAAGAAATAGAGGACGACCGGGCCTTTCTTCAGCGCCTGGGCAAGGGTGAAGTCGAAATCCTTTCCGCCGAGCGAGGCGCGGGTGTCGAACATCGGCGCCTGCGCGCCGACCTTGAGCGCGGCGGTCGCAGGTGTGGCGACGACGACGGTCAGGGCAAGGCCGACCAGCCCGGTCAGCGATTTGAACAGAGCACGCATCGATATCTCCTCGGAAAGACCACAGACTAGCCGCTTGCCGGTCGGCGTCCAGTATGTTCGTTCGGACAGGCGTCCCAGTGCCGCCCTGCCGGCTCTGCTCTGTCAGCCCTGTCCTATCAGCCCTGACCCGGCAGCAGTGCGGCGAGGCGCGGCGCGGGGGTGAAGAAGGCGTCGCCCGGCATCACGAAGCGCACGCTGCGGTTGGGGAAGTCGATCGACACCCGGTCGAACAGCTTGAGCGCATCCATGCCCAGCAGCAGTGAGGGCCGATTGTCGAGGCCCAGCCGGTGAAAGATTCGCGCATCGGCAAAGGCGATCGGCATGTTGTTGAGCGTCACCCCGCCCAGCCGGATGAGTCGCATCGAGCCATATTCGGCCGGGGTCTGTGCGCCGGTGACGCTGGTGATGCTGATCGGTACGACGGGTGTCAGGCGACCACGCTGCTTGAGCCGCCGGCGCAGTGCGGGATTGCCGATCGACACGGCGGTACCGGTGTCGATGATGACGTTGACCTTCTGGCCCTCGACCTCGGCATCGACCAGCACCAGCTGTCCGAGGCGGCGGCGCGCTGTCACGACGATCTCGTCGCTGTCCGACTGCGGGCGTCGCGGCGCATCGGCGATCGTCATCCGCATCGTGCGGAAATCGAGCATGACCTTCTTGGTCTGGAGGCTGTCGATGCCGAGCATGCCGACCGCGCCCAGATGCTGTTGCGACAATAGCGGCGCCTCGAAGCGTTCCATGCGCGTTTGGGAGGAGGCGAGGGCGAGGCCGGGCACGACCGCAGTCTCGACCCTGTCCTCTCCGGCGATACTCAACAGGGTCACGCTGGCGGACGGTATCAGCATCAGGCGGTCAGCCAGTTCGCGCGAGATCACGGTGCGCTCGGCACCGGTGTCGACGACGAAGGCATAAGGGCCGGATCCGCCGATTATGACCGGCACGGTGAGCCGCTGGCTCAAATCTTTTCCACCCTGGACCTGCTCGACCGCACCGGTGTCGAGCGGCTGAGCCGGGGCCGTGCAGGATATGGAGCAAGCGATTGTAACGGCTAGGAATCTTTTGCAGGCAAGCTGTCGCATTGCGTGGCCCCTCTCCCGTTATCGTCCGCAGACTATGCCTTTTCGGCACCCTCCACAATCGCCGGCCCGGGAACCCGAGCCCGCATTTCCGGGTTCTGGCCCCCGGTAGTTAACAGTGGAGTAGCGAAGGATGAGGAAACTGATTCTGACCGCCGTCGCCGCAGCAGCGATGACGGCAGCGGTCGCCCCGACTGCGGCATTCGCCGGTGACGAGGACGAGGCCCGGGTGGCGATTGCAGCCGCGCGCGCCAAGATCGACGCCGCCGACAAGGCCGGCGTGGGTGGCAATGCCGCCGACGTGCTGAGCCGAAGCCGTGCGTCGCTCGACGAAGCGAATGTCCAGTTCAAGAAGGACGAGGACCGCGCAGCGCGCGCACTGGCCAATGAAGCCGAGGCGCTGGCGGATCTCGCCACCGCCACCGCCGAGATGCGCCAGCTCGAGACAGAGCGCGCCAGGCTCGCCGCGAACTGACCCGATCGTCAGAGGGAGATATCCGATGAACAAGTTCATGCTGACGCTGGCAGGTGCCACCGCGCTGGCGGGTCTCGCCACCCCGGCGCTGGCCGACAAGACCGACAAGCTGGTCACCGATCAATATCGTGAGAAGATTGCCGTCGCCCGCGCCGAGCCGGGCGTCGCCGAATTCGGCGGTGCCTATCTCGACCGCGCGACCGATCGTATCGCCAAGCTCGACAAGAAGCTCGACAACGACAAGGCCGGTCAGGCCAAGGCGGTCGCTGGTGAGATCGACGCGCTGATCGAGACCGCACGGACGCGCGCCAGGATCGCGACGATGAAGAAGGACCTTGAGGTCGCCAAGGCGGACTCGGCGGCCCGCACCACCGCCGAAGTCGCCGCCGCCCAGGCCGCAGCCGCCAACGCTCAGGCCGACGCCGCCGCTGCCCAGGCGGAGGCCGCGCGCCTGCGCGATCAGATGAAGGACTATCAGCTCCGCCAGACCCAGCTCGGCGCGACGCTTGTGCTGCAGGATGTCGTGTTCGAAACCGGCAAGGCCGACCTGAAGCCGGGAGCGGCCCAGCGCCTGCAGCCGCTCGCGCAATATCTGCAGGCCAATCCCGATGTGAAGGTCCGCATCGACGGTCACACCGACTCGCAGGGCAGCGATGCCTATAATCAGCAGCTGTCCGAGGCGCGGGCCCAGTCGGTGCGTACCGCGCTGGCATCGATGGGCATCGCCGGCGATCGCATCACCGCGATCGGCCATGGCGAGAGCGAACCGGTGGCCGACAACAAGGACGTCGCCGGGCGCCAGCAGAATCGTCGCGTCGAAGTGACGCTGGTGGGTCAGCAGGCCGCATCTTTCGCGGCCCTTCGCTGACCTTCGGGGTCGGGCGACCGGCCCCCTGTAGCGGTCCCGGCCCGCGAGGGCGGGAATCCGGTTCGGGTGCAAAAGGGCTCAAGCCCGGCACCGGACGAGGATTCCCGCTTTCGCGGGTTTCGCTTTTTGGGCAAGGCTTAGGCGTGACCTTCCTGTCCCCAGTTCGTTCCTTAAGCGGAACCATCGCGGCCACCGCTTGTTTCCGATCGCACGAGAACAGGCTTTATGTGCGAAACGACATCCGCATTTCAGCGATGAAATCCCCCGTCAAAAATGCCCGGTAGAAGCACCCGCATGATCAACCGCGCCCGTCCCCTGTCGTCGCTGCGCCTGCCCCTGCTGATCGGGCCGGTGCTGCTGTCGGCGTGCAGCGTCGGACCCGATTATCGTCCGCCCGCCGTTTCCGCGCTCAAGATCCCGGATCAGTTCGGCTCGTCCGGTGCGATCGCGGCCGACCAGGACATGGTCGATCTGGCGCGCTGGTGGGACAGTTTCGAGGATCCGGTCCTCTCGCAGCTGGTCAATCGGGCCTTCACGGCCAATCTCGACATCGGCGTTGCAGCCGCCCGCCTGCGTCAGGCGCGGGCGACACTGCGCGGCACGCAGGGGCAGGCCCTTCCCACAGCAGGTGTCAGCGGTTCTGTCGCGCGCAGTGTCGGCGCCGACAGCCGCTCGATCATCGATCCGACGACCGGCCAGACCCTGACCAGTGGTGGCGACACCACCATCTATCGCGGCGGCTTCGACGTGGCGTGGGAGGCCGACATCTTCGGCGGCATCCGTCGATCGATCGAAGCGGCGCGGGCCTCGGCGGAATCGAGCGAGGCCAATCTGCGCTTCACCCAGGCGAGCGTCGCCTCGGAAGTCGCCCTCAACTATGTCCAGGCGCGCCTTGCCCAGATCCGGCTCCGGATCGCGCGCGAAAATCTCTCGGCGCAGGACGAAACGCTCGAACTGGTCGGCTGGCGGCGGCAGGCCGGGCTGGTGTCGAGCCTCGATTACGAGCAGGCCCGCCAGTTGCGCGCGCAGACGGCGGCATCGATCCCGACCATCGAGAATGACTACAACACCGCCGTCAACCGGATCGCGGTCTTGCTGGGAGAGGCGCCCGGCAGCATCACCCCGCTGATCGATCCACCCTCTTCCATACCGCTGGCCCCCGGCGTCGATGCCCCCATTCCCGCACAGGTCGTCGAGCGTCGCCCCGACGTCGCCGTTGCCGAGCGGACGCTGGCGGCGGAAGTCGCGCGGATCGGCGTGCAGAAGGCGCAGCTCTATCCGGCGCTGCGGCTCTCCGGGTCCTTCTCGGGATCGGCGACGTCGATCGGTAATGTGATTAGCGATGGCCTTGGCAGTCTGGTCGCGGGCATCACGGCGCCTATCTTCCAGGGCGGACAGATTCGTGCCGCCATCCTCGGCCAGCGCGCCTCGGCCGATGCTGCCTTCGACAGCTATCGCCAGACGGTACTGACCGCGCTGGAGGAAGTCGAGAATGCGCTGAAGGGCCGCGAGGTCGCCGAACGGCGCGAGGCCGATCTTTCGGTCAGTTACGAAGCCGCCAATAGCGCTGCTTCGCTCGCGCGGCTGCAATATCGCTCGGGCCTGATCGACTTTCAGTCGCTGCTCGACGCTCAGCGCACACTGCTGTCCAGCCAGGACGCCTCGGCCATCGCCCGCGCGACCCGCGCCACCGCGACGATCCAGCTCTACAAGGCGCTGGGTGGCGGCTGGCAGAACGCCCCCATTCCCGGTCCCGGCCCCTATGAGGCCGGCCACATTGCCTCCAGTGGAACCGCACACCGATGAGCGACTCGGACAAGAAGACCGATCACGACCTCGACGAATTCCTCGGCGTCGAGCCGAGCTCGCCGCGGGCGACCCTGTTCCGGCGGATCGGCATCGGCCTCGCCGTTCTCGTCGTCGTCATCATCCTGTGGCGGCTGTTCGTCGGCGGTGACGACAAGGTCGCCTATGCGACGCGGCCGGTCGAGCGTGGCGACCTGACGGTGGTCGTGTCGGCAACGGGCAATCTCGCACCGACCAACCAGGTCGAGGTCGGATCCGAACAGTCCGGCACGGTCATGGAAGTCTATGTCGACAACAACGACGTCGTGAAGAACGGGCAGTTGCTGGCGAAGATCGATCCGCAGCGGCTGGAGGACGCGGTCGTGCAGGCGCGCGCGGCGCTCGCCTCCGCCCAGGCGAGCGTCCAGCAGGCCGAGGCGACCGAGCAGCAGTCGCGTGCGACGCTGCGACGGCAGGAGCAGGTCTGGAAATTGTCGGGCGGCAAGGTGCCGTCGGCGACCGAACTCGACGTGGCGCGCGCCGATCTGGCCCGCGCCACAGCCGGTATCGCGACCGCGCGTGCATCGGTCGAGCAGGCTCGCGCCAGCCTGTCTTCGGCCGAAGTCGCTCTGTCGCGCGCCTATATCCGCTCGCCGGTCAATGGTCAGGTGCTGTCGCGCTCGATCGAGCCCGGTCAGACGGTCGCCGCGTCGTTCAATGCCCCGGTTCTGTTCACCATTGCCCAGGATCTCCGCCAGATGCGGCTGGAGGTGAAGGTGGACGAGGCCGATGTCGGCCAGGTGAAGAAGGGTCAGAAGGCGAGCTTCACCGTCGATGCCTTCCCCGGGCGGACTTTCCCCGCCACCATCGAGCGCGTCGATGTCGGCGCCAATGCGACCAGTAGCGGTTCCAGCTCGTCCTCGACCACCACGACCACGGCCACGACCAGCGGCGTGGTGTCCTACACCGCGCGCCTGACGGTCGACAATGCCAACGGCCTGTTGCGGCCGGGCATGACCGCGACCGCCGACATCGTCACCAGCGAGAAGAAGGGCGCCCTGCTGATCCCGGTCGCCGCGCTGCGATTCACGCCCGACGCCAAGGCCGGTGCATCGAGCGGCGGCGGATTGACGAGCGTGCTCGCGCCCCGCCCGATGCGGCGTGGCGGTGGCGGCGCACGCGAGGCGACGATCGGGCGCGGCAGCAAGCAGACCGTCTATGTCGTGTCCGGAAGCGGCGACGCGCCGAAGCCAGTCGAGGTGGTGATCGGGGAGAGCAACGGTTCGCAAGCCGAAGTGATCGGCGGCGACCTGAAGCCCGGCATGCAGGTCGTGATCGGCCGGTTTGCCGGCGGCGCGGGCCGTCCGGCCTCGGGCGGGTCGCGCAACTGATGCCCGGAGACGTCGCGTCTGGCGGGACGCTGATCTCGCTGCGCGGAGTGCGCAAGATCTTCGGCGAGGGTCCGACCGCCTTCGCCGCGCTCAAGGGTGTCGACATCGACATCGCCAAGGGCGATTTCGTCGCGGTCATGGGGCCATCTGGGTCGGGCAAGTCGACCACGATGAACATCCTCGGCTGCCTCGATGTGCCCACCGAGGGCGAGTATCTGTTTCGCGGCCATCATGTCGAACGGCTCGACCGCGACCAGCGTGCCCTGCTCCGTCGCCGCTATCTCGGCTTCGTCTTCCAGGGGTTCAACCTGCTGGCGCGCACCTCCGCGCTCGAAAATGTGGAGCTTCCGCTGGTCTACCGCGGCGAGGAAAAGACCGCCCGACGCCAAGCCGCGATGGCCGCGCTCGACAAGGTGGGGCTCGCGGACTGGTGGGATCATACCCCGGCCGAACTGTCGGGCGGACAGCAGCAGCGCGTCGCCATCGCCCGCGCGATCGTCACCCATCCCGACGTGCTTCTGGCTGACGAGCCGACCGGCAATCTCGACACCGAGCGGTCGATCGAAATCATGGAATTGCTGACCGACCTCAACCGCAACAGCGACATCACCGTGCTGATGGTGACCCACGAGTCCGACATGGCGGCCTATGCGCGGACGATCATCCATTTCCGTGACGGCCTTGTCGAGCGGATCGACGCGGGAGAGAAGGCGTGATGCTGGTCCAGCTTCCGTCGGGAGTGCGCTGCTGATGTGGGCGACGACCTTCCTGCTCGCGGTCCGCGAGATCCGGCGCCATCTGCTGCGCTCCTTCCTGACGATCCTGGGCATCGTGATCGGCGTCTGGGCGGTGGTGACGATGGTGACCCTCGGCAATGGCGCCACGGCGGCGGTCAAGGAGCAGATTTCGAGCCTGGGCGCCAATGTGCTGCAGGTCCGGCCCGGCCAGGGCTTCGGGCGCGGCGGCGGCGGCCCGCAGCCGCCCGATTTCAAGATCGAGGACATCGACGCAATCCGGACCCAGATCGTCGGGGTGACGGCGGTCGCCCCGCTGGTTCAGTCGAGCGGCACCGCCGTCTACAATGCCGCCAACTGGTCGACGACGATCAACGGCACCAACCGCGAATATTTCGTTGCGCAGCCCTGGAGCTTCACCGGCGGGCGCATCTTCAGCGAGGCGGAAGAGCAGGCGGGCAAGGCCGTCTGCATCATCGGCAACACGGTGCGCACCCGGCTGTTCCGCGACGAGGATCCGGTCGGCAAGCGCTTCCGGATCAAGAATATCTCCTGCGAGATCATCGGTACGCTCGCCTCCAAGGGGCAGGGCGGGTTCGGCAACGATCAGGACGACATCGTGCTGATGCCCTACAAGGCGGTGCAGCGGCGGATGACCGGCAATCGCGACGTGCGGACGATCATGGTGTCGGTCGACGCCAATTATGACAGCCAGGCGATCCAGTCGTCGCTGCGCGACCTGCTGCGCCAGCGCCGCCATCTGAACGCTACCGCCGAAGACGACTTCAACATCTTCGACACGCGCCAGATTTCCGAGACATTGCAGGGCACGACCCAGATCCTGACCTCGCTGCTCGGCGCGGTCGCGGCGGTCAGCCTGCTCGTCGGCGGGATCGGCATCATGAACATCATGCTCGTGTCGGTGACCGAGCGGACCCGCGAGATCGGCATTCGGCTTGCGATCGGTGCGGTCGCGCGCGAGGTGCTGCTGCAATTTCTGGTCGAGGCGGTGACGCTCGCCTGTCTCGGCGGTCTGCTCGGGCTGTTGCTCGCGCTCGCTTCGACGCTGGCGCTTGCCCCGGTGCTGAAGGTGCCCTTCATCTTCGATGCGCAGATCAACCTGATCGCCTTCGTCTTCTCGGCGTTGATCGGCGTGGTGTTCGGCTATTTCCCGGCGCGGCGGGCCGCCTCGCTGAACCCCATCGAGGCGCTGCGGCACGAATGAGACGCGTTATCGCCCTGTTGCTGCTCATCGGCCTTTCCGGCACGGTGTCCGCGCGCAAGGAGGTGCCGGCCACGCCCTGCTCGGAGCCGTTCCGCCAGCCGCTGTTCATCTCCCCGATCGGCGAGCCGTTCCGGACGAAGGACGATGCGGATCAGCCCATGCGCCGCTGGTTCGATCAGGCCGACCGCGATCATGACGGGCGGTTGACGATGGCGGAGATGCTGCTCGACGCCGATCGCTTCTTCGCGGCGCTCGACAAGGACGGCAGTGGCGAGATCCTGCCCGACGAACTCACGGCCTATGAACTGAACGTCGCGCCCGAAATCCGGCTCTACCAGTTTCGCGGTGAGCCGCGCGGCACCGGTGCCGGCGCAGCAACGGGCGATGCTCCGCCCTTGCCGCCACCGGGCGGTAAGCCCCCGAAGAGCGGCGGTAAGCGACCGGCACCGCCAGACTATGGCGGTGCCGCGGGTGCCGGGCGCTATTCCTTTGTCAATGTTCCGAATCCGGTTGCCTCGTCCGACCGGGATTTCGACCGTGCCATTTCGCTGCGCGAGTATCGCGCCGCTGCAGCCGAGCGCTTCCGCGATGTCGACAAGGAAGGACGCGGCTATCTGGCGCTTGCCGACCTGCCCCGAACCCCGGCCCAGATCGTCGCCAACGCCCAGTGCGTCGAGCGGGTCAAGGATAGAGCGAGAGAAAGACGCAAATGAGTGCCGGCGATCCCCTGATCCTGGTCGTCGACGACGATGCCGACCTGCGCTCGCTGATGACCGATTTCCTGCGCGGCAACGGCCTGCGCGTCGAAAGCGCCGCCGACGGGGTGGAAATGGATGCGCTGATCTCGGCCGAGCGCCCCGATCTGATCGTTCTCGACCTCATGATGCCGGGAGAAGATGGCTTGTCGATCCTTCGTCGCCTGCGCAAGCCGGGAAGCCCCGGCATCATCATGCTGTCCGCCATGGGCGAAGACACCGACCGCATCATCGGCCTTGAGGTCGGCGCCGACGATTATCTGGCCAAGCCCTGCAACCCGCGCGAGCTGCTGGCCCGCATCCGCGCGGTGCTGCGCCGCAAGAGCGAGGAGGCAGCCGCCGCCACCCAGGGCGCTGTGCGCCGCTTCGGCGCGTGGACGCTCGACATCGTCCAGCGCGAGGTGCGCCGCATCGGCGCGGCGCCGGCGCCGCTCACCGACGCCGAATTCCGGGTGCTTGCCGCCTTTCTCGACCGCCCGCAGCGTGTGCTGAGCCGCGACAAGCTCATCGAAGCCGGCAAGGGCCTCGACAGCGACGTGTTCGACCGCGCGATCGACGTCACGATCAGCCGGTTGCGCAAGAAACTCGGCCCCGACGATCCGATCCGCACGATCCGTAACGAAGGCTATATGTTTACCCTCAAGGTCGAGGGCGAATGACGGCGCGGCTGCGCCCTGGACTGTCGATCTTCTGGCAGACGCTGCTGCTGTTGCTCGCCAGCGTTGCGGCGGTCTTCGTCGTCACCATCGTCCTGTTCAGCGTGGCGCCACCGCCCCGGCCTGATTTCAATTCATTGTCCGACATCGCAGAGGCGCTGGCCGGACGACGGCTGCCGCGCGAGCGAATATGGCAGGCGGTCGACCTGCCCGATGCGCGGCATGAAGCCCCTGCGCCCCCCGACCGGCGCCAACAGCCGCCGCTCGACGACCTGCCGCGCGACCGGTTGCTGGCGACGCGCGAGCAGTCGGCAGAGCCGCGCCCCGATCCCGAGATGATCGAATCGCGCCGCTTCTCGCACCGGCTGGCGGATCGGCTGGGCGTTTCGCCCGATCGGGTGCGACTTTATTTCGGCCCGGACCAGCGCGTCGGCATGCCCTTTCGGTCGGGGAGGGAACGGCGCGTGATCGTGCGGCGCGGCGAACCGCTCTTCTTCGACACCGTGCTCGCCGGCTATCGGACCGACGCGGGTAGCTGGCGTGTCGTCCGAACGCCACCCCGACCCTTCTTCCCGGCCTGGCAGCAGCGCATCCTGCTGCTGTTCGGGTTGAGCCTGCTCGCGGTCATCCCCTTCGCCTGGCTGTTCGCCCGTGCGCTGGCCAAGCCGATCCGGCGGATCGCCGATGCCGCCGATCGCATGGGCGCCAATCCCCAGGCACCGCTGATCGTCGAGGAAGGCCCGGCCGAATTGCGCGTCACCGCCCATGCGCTCAACCGGATGCAGGAGCGGCTGTCCGCCTATCTGACCGAGCGGACCAATATGATCGGCGCGATCGCGCATGACCTGCGCACCCCGCTGGCGCGCATCGCCTTCCGGATCGAAGCGGCCCCGGACGAGATGCGCCAGAAGGTCCAGGGCGACATCGAACAGATGCGCGCGATGATCGCCGCGACGATCTCCTTCGTGCGGGATACGGGCGGGATCGCCGAGATGCACAGCCTCTCGCTCGACCGGCTGGTACGCGAACTGGTGGAAGCGGAACGCGAAATCGGTCGCGCCGTCAGCCTGTCGCAGGTCGATCCCATCACCCTGCTTGGCGATCCCATGGCGTTGCGACGACTCGTCCAGAACCTCGTCGACAATGCGATCGTCTATGGCGGCAGCGCCGAACTGTCGGTCCGGCGCGATGGCGATGTCGCCGAGATTCGCGTGGCCGATCGGGGGCCGGGCCTCCCTCCCGCTGCGCTCGAATCGATGTTCCGGCCATTCGAGCGCGGCGAGCCCTCGCGCAACCGAACGACCGGCGGAATCGGCCTCGGCCTCAGCATTTCCCGCGCCATAGCGCAGGAGCATGGCGGCACTCTCGTCCTCGCCAATCGCGAGGGCGGCGGGCTCGAAGCCCTCTTCCGGATGCCCGTTCGCGACTGACCTTCGCCCGAACGACAGGCTGTCCGGCGCTTTGACATGTTGTAGGATGTTCGCGGAAGCGTTCGACAGGGCTTGTAATTTTATTCCATAATCATATTAGATGATTTCAGTCAGTATTGCTGACAGAAATGGATGAGAGGATGGTTAGCGCATGACCGGCCGCAATCTGCCGCCTTTGTCGCTGCACGTTCCGGAGCCGTCGTTCCGACCTGGGGACGAGGCCGATTACAGCAGCTTTCCGATGCCCGTCGCGGGCGCCGTCCGTCGCCCCGAGGTCGGCACCGCACCCGCCGACATGCGTGACCTGTCCTATGACATGGTCCGCGTCCTCGACGAGGATGGAGCCGCGCAGGGGCCATGGGACCCGCGCCTGTCGCCCGAGACTCTGCTAAAGATGCTGCGCAACATGGCGCTGACCCGCGCCTTCGACGAGCGGCTCTACCGGGCGCAGCGGCAGGGCAAGACCAGCTTCTACATGAAGTGCACCGGCGAGGAGGCGACCTCAATCGCGGCGGCTCATGCGCTCGACTATGACGATATGTGCTTTCCGAGCTATCGCCAGCAGGGCCTGCTGATCGCGCGGGACTGGCCGATCGTCGACATGATCAACCAGATCTACTCGAACCGTGCCGATCGACTGAAGGGCCGGCAGATGCCGATCATGTATTCGGTGCGCGACGCCAATTTCTTCTCGATTTCTGGCAATCTGACGACGCAATATCCGCAGGCGGTCGGCTGGGCGATGGCGAGCGCCGCGCGCGGCGACACGCGCATCGCGGCGGCCTGGTGCGGCGAGGGATCGACTGCCGAGGGCGACTTCCATTCGGCGATGACCTTCGCCGCGGTGTACCGCGCGCCGGTCATCCTCAACGTCATCAACAACCAATGGGCGATCTCGTCCTTCTCGGGCTTCGCTGGGGCCGAGGCGACGACCTTTGCGGCGCGGGCGATCGGCTATGGCATCGCCGGCCTGCGGGTCGACGGCAATGACGCGCTGGCGGTCTATGCGGCGACGCAATGGGCGGCGGACCGGGCGCGCAGCAACCATGGGCCGACACTGATCGAGCATTTCACCTATCGCGCCGAGGGCCATTCGACCTCGGACGACCCGACCAAATATCGCTCGGCCGACGAAGGCACGAAATGGCCGCTCGGCGATCCGATCGCGCGGCTGAAGAAGCATGTCATCGGCCTCGGCATCTGGAACGAAGAGCGCCACGCAGCGATGGACCGCGAGGTCGCCGAACAGGTGAAGGCCGCCCAGCGCGAGGCGGAGAAGAACGGCGTGCTGCACGACGGGCTCAAGCAGTCCTTCGATCCGATGTTCGAGGACGTGTTCGAGACGATGCCCTGGCATCTGGAGGAGCAGCGCGAGCAGATGCTCGAAGAGCGCAAGGCGGCCGGCATATGAGCGCGGAACCGGCGGCGGGCGACACCCGCACCATGAACATGATCCAGGCGATCAATTCGGCGCTCGACGTGTCGATGGAGCGTGACGATGGCATCGTCGTGCTCGGCGAAGATGTCGGCTTCTTCGGCGGCGTCTTCAAGGCGACCGAGGGGCTGCAGAAGCGCTACGGCAAGACTCGCGTGTTCGATACGCCGATCAGCGAGTGCGGCATCATCGGCGTGGCGGTCGGCATGGCGACCTATGGCCTGCGCCCGGTGCCCGAGATCCAGTTCGCCGACTATATCTATCCCGCGCTCGACCAGCTGGTGTCCGAGGCGGCGCGGCTCCGCTATCGCTCGGCGGGCGAATACACCGCGCCGATCACGGTGCGGACGCCCTTCGGTGGCGGCATTTTCGGTGGGCAGACGCACAGCCAGAGCCCTGAAGGCATCTTCACCCATGTTGCGGGGCTCAAGACGGTGATCCCGTCCAACCCCTATGACGCCAAGGGCCTGCTGATCGCGGCGATCGAGGACAATGACCCGGTCATCTTCTTCGAGCCCAAGCGCATCTACAACGGCCCGTTCGACGGCCATTATGACCGCCCGGTGGCGCCGTGGAGCCGCTTTCCCGAAAGCGAGGTGCCGACGGGCCATTACCGGATCGAACTGGGCAAGGCGAAGGTCGTGCGTGAAGGCGGCGACGTCACCATCCTCTGCTACGGCACCATGGTCCATGTGGCGAAGGGCGTCGTCGAGGAGAGCGGCGTTGACGCCGAGATCATCGACCTGCGCACGCTCGTCCCGCTCGACATCGAGACGGTGGCAGCCTCGGTGAAGAAGACCGGCCGCTGCGTCGTGGTGCACGAGGCGACGAAGACCGCCGGCTATGGCGCTGAGCTTTCGGCGCTCGTCCAGGAACATTGCTTCCACTGGCTCGAGGCCCCCGTGCAGCGCGTAACCGGTTGGGACACGCCTTATCCGCACAGTCTCGAATGGGCCTATTTCCCCGGCCCCGTCCGTCTCACCCAGGCGCTCAAGCGCGTGATGCAGGATTGATCCGACATGGCGACCTATGAATTCAAGCTGCCGGACATCGGCGAGGGCATAGCCGAGGCGGAGATCGTCGCCTGGCATGTGGCGGTGGGCGATATGGTCGAGGAGGACGCGCCGCTGGCCGACCTGATGACCGACAAGGCGACGGTCGAGATGACCGCGCCGGTGGCGGGCCGGGTGGTGCGGCTGACCGGTGAGGTCGGCGAGCAGGTGGCGATCGGTTCGATCCTGGCGGTGTTCGAGGTCGAGGGCGAGGGAGAGGTCGAAGAGGCGCCTGCGCCTGCGGTCGAGGTCGCCCCTGTCGAGGCCGCACAGCTGGTCAGGCCCGATCCCGTGCCGACACCGGTCGAGGCGAAGCCCGAGGCTGCGCCCGTCGTCGCTGCGGCTCAGGAGCCCGAACCGGCACCAATCGAGCGTCACCGCGTGCTCGCGTCCCCGGCGGTGCGCCAGCGGGCGAAGGATCTGGGCATCGATCTGGCGCAGGTGAAGGCGGCGGCGGACGGGCGCGTGCGCCATGCCGATCTGGACGCCTTCCTGACCTACAATGCCGGCAGTGGCTACCGCGCGCCCGGTGCCGCGCGCGGCGACGAGCAGATCAAGGTGATCGGCCTGCGCCGTCGGATCGCGGAGAATATGGCGGCTGCGAAGCGCGCCATTCCGCACTTCACCTATGTCGAGGAGATCGACGTCACCAAGCTGGAGGCACTGCGCGCCGACCTCAATGCGACGCGGGGGGCCAAGCCGAAGCTGACGATGCTGCCGCTGTTGATCACGGCGATCTGCAGGACGCTGCCCGACTTCCCGATGATCAACGCGCGCTACGACGACGAGGCGGGGGTCGTGACCCGCTCGGGCGCGGTGCATCTCGGCATGGCGACGCAGACCGACGCCGGGCTGATGGTTCCGGTGATCCGCAACGCCGAGGCGCGCAATGTCTGGCAGCTGGCGTCGGAGATCGTGCGGCTGGCCGAAGCGGCGCGCAGCGGCAAGGCGAAGTCGGACGAGCTGACGGGCTCGACCCTGACGATCACCTCGCTGGGCCCGCTGGGCGGCATCGCGACGACGCCGGTGATCAACCGGCCCGAGGTGGCGATCATCGGGCCGAACAAGGTGGTCGAGCGACCGGTGTTCCGCGACGGGCAGGTGGTGGCTGCCAAGCTGATGAACCTGTCGATCAGTTGCGACCACCGCGTCGTCGACGGCTGGGACGCGGCCAGCTTCGTCCAGGCGCTCAAGCGCCTCGTGGAGACGCCCGCGCTGCTTTTCGTCGACTGAGCGCTTGTCGGTGGGGTGGCAGGTCCGGACTCGGCTTGCCACCCGCCTGCTCGCAAGGCTAGAGAGCCGGCCATCCAGGGACAGCGCAGGACGGGACGGCAATGGCCGGTCATAGCAAATTCAAGAACATCATGCACCGCAAGGGTGCGCAGGATAAGAAGCGCTCGGCGCTGTTTTCCAAGCTTAGCCGCGAAATCACGGTGGCGGCCCGCATGGGTCTGCCCGACCCGGCGATGAACGCACGCCTGCGCCAGGCGGTGATCACCGCGCGCAAGGAAGGCCTGCCGAAGGACAATATCGAGCGGTCGATCAACAAGGCGGCCGGCGGCGACGACACCAATTATGAAGAGATCCGCTATGAGGGCTTCGGCCCGGGCGGCGTCGCGCTGATCATCGAGGCACTGACCGACAACCGAAACCGCACGGCGACCAACGTCCGCACGGCGGTGTCGAAAAATGGCGGCAATCTGGGAGCGGGCGGCTCGGTCAGCCATGGCTTCGACCGGCTCGGCCTGATCAATTACCCGGCCTCGGCTGGCGATCCGGACAAGGTGTTCGAGGCCGCGCTCGAAGCGGGCGCCGAGGACGTGACCTCGTCCGAGGAGGGCCATGAGATCTGGACCGCGATCGACTCGCTCCATGAAGTCGCCAAGGCGCTCGAAACCGTGCTGGGCGAGGCCGACGGAGCGAAGCTCGCCTGGCGCCCGCAGACCCAGGTCAGCGTCGGCGAGGAGGACGCCGCCAAGCTCCTGAAGCTGATCGACGCGCTCGACGATGATGACGACGTCCAGACCGTCTGGGGCAATTACGACGTCCCCGAAGAGGTCATGGCCAAGCTGGGGTAATCGCAGATTACTGAGGTAAGCCAAGATATAAGCCCCTCCCCTTCAGGAGCAGGGCGGCCGCCCTCTCCCCCGGAGAGGGCAAAGAGCCGCCATGCTGGGAAGGGGTGGGGCAGATCGAGAGACTGGGCGACAGAGCGCGAGGAATGCGCAACAACCCGACCGAGCCAGAAAAGCGGCTCTGGCGCAGCCTGTCCAAGTCTCAGCTGGGCCATAAGATCAGACGTCAGTCGGTGATTGATGGGTTCGTCGTCGATTTTCTTTGCCCCGCCAAGGCGCTCGTCATCGAGATTGATGGCGATACGCATGGCGATGAGGCGGATCGGCGTCGCGACACTTTGCTTTCCAGCCGAGGCTATCGGACGATCCGATTCACTAACGAAGATGTTATGACCAACATCGGCGGAGTGCTGGAGTTTATCGCAAAATACTGGCCTCACTCCCGGATCGGTGGCCCCACCCCAACCCAGCATGGCGGCTCTTTGCCCTCTCCGGGGGAGAGGGCTGCCGCCCTGCTCCTAAAGGAGAGGGGCTGTTCGAGCCGGAATAGGAAATCCTAATGATCCTCATCGGTTTCGATCCAGGCCTTGGCACCACCGGCTGGGGCGTCATTGCCGCTGATGGGAACCGGCTGAGTCACGTCGCCAACGGGCAGATCAAGACCGAGCCGTCGATGGAATTGTCACGCCGGCTTTATCTCCTGCACGGCGCACTGTCCGAGATCATCCGAAGTTACCGGCCCGAGGGCGCGGCGGTCGAGGAGGTGCTCGGCAACTCCAATGCGCAGTCGACGCTCAAGCTCGGTCAGGCGCGTGGCGTCGTGTTGCTGGCGGCGGCGCTGGCGGAAGTGAGCGTCGGTGAGTATCACCCCTCGATCGTGAAGAAGGCGGTCGTGGGAACCGGCGGGGCGGAGAAGAGGCAGGTGCAGGCGATGGTGAAGGTGTTGCTGCCGGGGGCGAAGCTGGCCGGTCCGGATGCAGCGGACGCGCTGGCGGTGGCGATAACCCATGCCCATCATCTCGCCAGCGCGCGCGCCATGCGCCGGATCATCCCATGATCGCCCGGCTGCGCGGCACCCGCGCCGAAAGCACCGCCGACCATGCCGTGCTCGACGTCGGCGGAGTCGGCTATCTCGTCTGGTGTTCGGCGCGGACCTTGTCGGCGATCGGCGAGGTCGGCGGCGACGTGCTGCTGTTCACCGAGATGCAGGTGCGTGAGGACGCGATCACCCTCTACGGCTTCGGCTCGGCCGGCGAGCGCGATTCCTTTCGCCTGCTGACCAGCGTCCAGGGCGTCGGTGGGCGGGTCGCGCTGTCGATCCTGTCGGTGCTCGATGCGGGCGAATTGTCGCGCGCGGTCGCGACCGGGGACAAGGCGATGGTCGCCCGCGCCAATGGCGTCGGCCCCAAGCTTGCCATGCGGATCGTCAACGAACTCAAGGACAAGATGGGCGTCGTCGGGCTGGCGGCCGGCCTTTCGCCGGCAGCCCTCCCCAAAGGCGGCGTCGCGGAGGATGCCGTTTCGGCGCTCGGCAATCTCGGCTTCAAGCCTGCCGAGGCGAGCCACGCCGTCGGCGCGGCGGTCGAGGAGCTCGGCCCTGCGGCGACACTCGACGCGGTCGTCCGATTGGCGCTGCGCAAGGCCGCCAAATAGGCGCTAGAGCGTTTTCGAACCAGACGGAATCATCTGGTGACTCGGAAAACGCGGTAAAACAATAATCTAGAGCGATCCGTCCGATGCAATCGGAACGGATTTCGCTCTAGCCGATCGGCGTCGGCAGCGGCTCGCCCGCGAAGAAGGCTTCGAGATTGGCGACGACCAGTGCCGCCATCGCCGCGCGCGTCTCGATCGTGCCGCTGCCCTGGTGCGGCAGCAGCACGACGTTCTCCAGCGCGCGCAACGCTTCGGGCACGTGCGGTTCCTGCGCGAAGACGTCGAGCCCTGCCCCGCCCAGCCGGCCATCGACGAGCGCCGCCATCAGCGCCTCCTCGTC
>JAIYAJ010000589.1 GCA_027489105.1 Zymomonas sp.
GGGACGCGCGACGGTATCGGCCTATATGGAGCATGTGCAGGCGAACGCGGAGGCCGCCGTCCGGGCTTTGATCCCGAACCTGCGCGACGGCGAGGCGGCCGTGGAGATGGACAATGGCGCAGTCATCCGCGTCGCTGTCCGGATCGACCGCGAGGCCAGCGCGATACACATCGACTTTGCCGGGACGAGTGCGCAGCTGCCCGGCAATTACAATGCGCCGCTGTCCGTGGTGCGCGCGGCGGCGCTCTATGCGGTGCGCCTTCTGATCGACCAGCCCGTCCCGCTCAACGACGGCTGCCTGCGCCCGGTGGCGCTCCACGTTCCAGAGGGATCGATGCTCAACCCGCGCCACCCGGCAGCTGTGGTCGCCGGCAATGTCGAGACCAGCCAGGCGATCACCGACGCGCTGCTGCTGGCCTTCGGCGCGATGGCGGGCAGCCAGGGGACGATGAACAACTTCACCTTCGGCGACGCGACCCACCAATATTATGAGACGATCGCCGGCGGATCGGGGGCAGGCCCCGGCTTTGACGGCTGCGCCGCCGTGCAGACCCACATGACCAACAGCCGCCTGACCGACCCGGAAATCCTCGAAAGCCGCTTCCCCGTGCTGGTCGAGCGTTTCGCGATCCGGGCCGGATCGGGCGGGGCCGGGCAATGGCATGGCGGGGAAGGCGCTGTCCGGCACATCCGCTTCCGCGCACCGATGCATGTCGACATTCTCTCCAACCGCCGCCGGACAGCGCCCCCGGGCCTCGACGGCGGGGGAGACGGTCGGCCCGGCATCAACCGGATCGAGCGCGCCGATGGAAGGGTGGAAGAACTGCCCGCCACCGCCTCGGTCGAGCTGGCGGCGGGCGACCTGTTCGTGATCGAGACCCCCGGCGGTGGTGGCTGCGGCTTGAGGAACGCCTGATGCTGGTCCTGTCCGGCATCGTCATCATCGTCGCGGGCTTCCTGCTCCGCTTCAACCCGCTGCTGGTCGTGCTCGCCTCGGCGATGGCGACGGGGCTCGCCGCCGGGATCGGGCCGCTCGACCTGCTCGCCGCCTTCGGCAAGGCGTTCAACGACAGCCGCTATGTCACCGTCATCTACATGGTGCTGCCGGTGATCGGCCTGCTCGAACGCCACGGGCTGCAGGAGCGTGCGCGGACGCTGATCGCCGGGCTCAAGGGCTTCACCGTCGGACGGCTGCTGCTCGGCTATCTCGCCTTCCGGCAGGTCACGGCGGCGCTCGGCCTCGTCTCGGTCGCGGGCCATGCGCAGACCGTCCGTCCGCTGGTCGCGCCGATGGCCGAGGCCGCCGCACAACAGCAGAGCGGCGAGGCGGAGCGCGACGAGGAAGCCGCCGCTATGGCCGCCGCGACCGACAATATCGGCCTGTTCTTCGGTGAGGACATCTTCATCGCGATCGGATCGATCCTGCTGATGAAGGGCGTGCTCGAGGGCTATGGCTATGCGATCGAGCCGCTGCACCTGTCGGTCTGGGCGATACCTACCGCGATCGCCGCCTTCCTGATCCACGGCCTGCGCCTGTGGCTGTTCGACCGGCGGAGGACGCGCCGATGATCGGGCTCAACGTGGTCTATCCCTTCGCCGGGCTGATCTTCCTCGCCTTCGCCGCCTCGGCGCTGCGCGACCGCAGCAATGCGAAGCGGCTCGGCAATGCCGGCTTCTACGCGCTGATCGCGCTGAGCCTGATCGCCGGTGACCGTCTCGGTGATCTCGGCAATGGCGCCCTCGTGCTGGGTCTCGTCGCCATCGCCGGCCTCGGCCTGATGGGGCGCGGCGCATCCGCCTCGACCTCGCCCGAGCAGCGCAGCGCAGAAGCAGCGCGGCGGCGCAACCGGCTGTTCGTGCCGGCACTCATCATCCCGATCACGGCACTGGTCGGCACGCTGATCTTCAAGCAATTGCCGGGCGCGATCGACACGAAGCAGGCAACCCTCGTCGCGCTGAGCCTGGGCGTCATCCTCGCGCTCGGCACCGCCCTCCTCTGGTTTCGGCCGCGCCCGATGACGGCCTTCGACGAGGGCCGGCGGCTGATGGACGGGGTCGGCTGGGCCGCCGTCCTGCCGCAGATGCTGGCGAGCCTCGGCGCGGTCTTCGCGCTCGCCGGAGTCGGCGAGGTCGTCGGCGGGCTGGTCGGCGCGATGATCCCGCAGGGCAGCCTGATCGGCGCGGTGCTCGCTTACACGCTGGGCATGGCGCTGTTCACCATCGTCATGGGCAATGCCTTCGCCGCCTTCCCGGTGATGGCGGCGGCGGTGGGCATCCCGCTGCTGATCCAGGGTGCGGGCGGCGATCCCGCGATCGTCGCGGCGATCGGCATGCTCGCCGGTTTCTGCGGCACGCTGATGACCCCCATGGCCGCCAACTTCAATCTGGTCCCGGCGGCGCTGCTCGACCTGAAGGACCGCAACGCCGTCATTCGCGCGCAGATCCCGACCGCACTGCCGCTGCTCGCGGTCAATATCGCGCTGCTCTACTGGCTCGCCTTCCGCTGGCCCCGCCCGGAAATCTCTTATGACGGTGACTCTCACCCCCGCGCTCGCTTCCTCCTTCGCCGCCATGACGCTCGGCCATCTTGGCCGTCAATGGCCGTACAAGCTCGACCATGTGATGACCGGGCCGGAGGACGTGCGCGCGCCGATCGACCTCCATCCGATATTCCACGGCAGCTTCGACTGGCACAGCTGCGTCCATGGCTGGTGGCAGGTGATGCGGCTTCTGCGCCGTTTCCCGTATCTGCCACAGGCGGATGAAATCCGCGCGCGGGCCGATGCGATGCTGGTCCCGGACAAGGTCGCGGGCGAACTCGCCTATCTGGCGCGCCCGGCCTCGGGCGGATTCGAGCGGCCCTATGGCTGGGGCTGGCTGCTCGCGCTCCACGACGAACTCGGCCGCCATGCCGAGGATCGCTGGGCCAGAACGCTTGCCCCACTGGCGGAAGCCTTCGCCGCGCGCTTCACTGCCTATCTGCCGAAGCTGACCTATCCGATCCGGGTGGGCACCCATTTCAACAGCAGCTTCGCGCTGGTCCACGCCCATCGCTGGGCGAGGCGCCACGATCCCGCACTCCGCACGCGGATAGAAACGCGCGCGCTCGACTGGTTCGGCGAGGATCGCGGCTGCCAGGCGTGGGAACCCGGCGGCGACGAATTCCTCTCCCCCGCGCTCAGCGAGGCGCATCTGATGCGCGAAGTCCTGCCACCGGATCGCTTCATCGCCTGGTTCGACGTTTTCCTGCCGGTGGTTCCGGAGATGCTGCTCACGCCCGCTTTCGTGTCCGATCGCAGCGACGGCAAGATCGCCCATCTCGACGGCCTCAACCTCAGCCGCGCGTGGAACTGGCGCGCCATCGCCTCGGCCCTGCCGCCCGATCATCCCGTTCGGCAGGTCGCCGCCGACGCCGCTGCGCGCCACGTCGCAGCGGCCCTACCCCATCTCGGCGACGATTATATGGGCGAGCATTGGCTGGCGAGCTTCGCGCTGCTCGCGCTCGACGACCTGCCCGAATGAGGCCACGAGGCCCGATCTTGTTTCAATTCGCGGCGCACCGCGGCTAGAGGCTGGCCCGACCAAAGGAGACGCGCCCCATGACCAACCTCCAGGACCTGTCCTTCGAGCAATTCCCGTTCCGGACCTTCGACAAGCTGCGCTATTCCGACACCGACCGGCAGGGCCATGTGAACAATGCGGTCTTCTCGACCTTTCTCGAAACCGGCCGGGTCGAGTTTCTCTATGACGCGGTGCGCCCGCTGCTGGCGGCGCAGGCGGCCTTCGTCATCGCCAATCTGAACCTGCAGTTCGTCTCCGAGATACGCTGGCCGGGTCAGGTCGATATCGGCACGGCGGTGCTGCGCGTCGGCACCAGCTCGCTCGGCCTCTATCAGGGGCTGTTCCAGGAAGGGCGACGGGTCGCCTCGGCCGAAACCGTGATCGTCCAGATGGATGAACAGACCCGCAAATCCTGCCCGCTATCGCAGGACGCCCGCGACTTCCTGTCGCGCCACCTGATCACGGCGGACTGAGAGCGGTTCAGCCCAGAAAGTCGCGCAGCAGCGTGATGAAATCCTCGCGCCGGTCATGGTGGACCCAGTGGCCGGCATCGGCGAACAGCTCGACCTGTGCATCGCGAAAGCGGGCCGCCCGCCCGTCGCCCGCCGGGTTCGACGCCCAGCTGTCGGCGCCGTAGACGAGCAGCACCGGGCAGCTGATTGCCGCCCACATCAGCTCCTTGGTGGCGTGCGGGATGTCGACGCCATTGGGCGGGAACAGCGCCGGATCATGTTTCAGGCGCACCGTGCCGTCGGGATTGTCGCGCGCCGCGTGACGCGCGAGATGCTCGACCGTCTCGGGGGTGAGGCGCGGATCGATCTGGCGCATCCGCTCGAACAGGGCGCCCCGATCGGGATAGTCGCGCGGCTGGCGCGCGAGATGGCGCGCCCGCTCCTCCAGATAGTCGCGCAGCAGCGCCAGCTGGTCCTGCGCGGCCCGGCGGGCGACGACCTCGGGCGAGTCGCCCAGCCCCTCGATATTGACGAGGCGCGTCACCCGATCGGGATAGAGGCCCGCGAAACGCGTGACGATATTGCCGCCGAGCGAATGGCCGACCATCGCGCAGGGCGGCAGATCGAGCAGGCGGACGATCGCGGCGAAATCCTCCAGATAGGCGAAGAGGTCATAGCCCCCGTCGCGCGACCATTCGCTGTCGCCATGGCCGCGCAGGTCCGGAACGATCACGCGATGACTGTCGGCGAAGGCCCGCGCCACCCAGTCCCAACTGCGCGCATGATCGCGCCCGCCATGCTGGAGGATCAGCGGCGGGGCCGACGGATAGCCCCATTCGACGATGTTGAGCCGGATGCGGGGGGCATCGATCGAATAGCTGCGCGGTTCTGCCATGCCCCCGCGATAGGCGCTGTCGGGCGCCAGACCAAGCCCCGTGCCGCCCGCCCGGCCGCAATCGCGTCCGGGATCGCGGGTTGACGCTGGCCGGTCGCGACGACATGCCCCGACCGATGCGCCTCCTCCTTCGCCTGCTGAAGGGGCTCGACCCCTTCCTCGTCCTGCTGACGCTGGTTGTCGTCATCGCCTCTTTGCTGCCAGCGCGGGGGCTGGCGGTCGCATGGTTCGAAGGCGCGACCGATGCCGCGATCGTGCTGCTCTTCTTCCTGCACGGGGCCAAGCTGTCGCGCGAGGCGATCCTGGCGGGGATCGGCAACTGGCGGCTGCACCTGCTCGTGCTGGCCTCCTCCTTCCTGCTCTTCCCGCTGCTGGGCTGGACGCTCGCGCAGAGCGCGACGGCGGTCACCACGCCGGAAATCGCGTCGGGCCTGCTGTTCCTGTCCCTGCTCCCATCGACGGTACAGTCGTCGATCGCCTTCACCGCGATGGCCAGGGGCAATGTGCCGGCGGCGGTCTGCAGCGCGTCGCTGTCGAACATCGTCGGGATCGTGCTGACCCCGGTGCTGGTCGGCCTGCTGATCCATGTTCCGGGGCAGGCGCCGGGCATATCGACCGACGCGATCGTCTCGATCATGCTCCAGCTGCTCCTGCCCTTCGTCGCGGGGCACCTCTCGCGTCCGCTGATCGGCGGCTTCGTCGCGCGCCATCGCGCGATTCTCTCCTATGTCGATCGCTCGTCGATCCTGCTGGTCGTCTATACCGCGTTCAGCGCAGCAGTCGTCGGCGGGATCTGGCAGCGGACCGAGGCGGCCGATCTGCTCGCCATCCTGCTGCTCAGCGTGGTGCTGCTCGCGCTGGTGATGGGCGCCAATCTGCTCTTTGCCCGGCGGATCGGACTGCCGAGAGAAGACGAGATCGTCCTGCTGTTCTGCGGGTCGAAGAAGAGCCTTGTTTCGGGCGTTCCGATGGCGGGCGCGATCTTCGCGCCGGCGCAGGTCGGGATCATCATCCTGCCGCTGATGATCTTCCACCAGCTCCAGCTGTTCGTCTGCGCGGTGGCGGCGGGCCGCTATGCCCGCGCGGCGGAAGACGAGCCCGCCTGAAGCGCCATTGCGCACCCTTGCGGCGCTGCTAGGATCGCAGCGGAGAGGATCATTCAGCGACCGGGGGACCGCCCATTGCCTCTTCTACGCGAACGCCTCGACCGCCATTTTCAGCTGACGGAGCGCGGCACGACCGTCCGCACCGAGATATTGGCAGGTGCTACGACCTTCCTGACCATGGCCTATATCATCCTGGTCAACCCGGCGATCCTGGGTCAGGCGGGGATGCCGGTGGCCGCGGTCGCCGCCGCGACCTGCCTGGCGGCGGCCTTCGCCAGCGTGCTGATGGGGCTGGTCGCTAACGTCCCGCTCGCGCTCGCCCCCGGCATGGGGCTCAACGCCTATTTCAGCTTCACCGTCGTTCAGGGCATGGGCATCCCCTGGCCGGTGGCGCTGGCCTGCGTCTTCCTGTCGGGGGTCGTCTTCCTGCTGCTGACACTCGGCGGCATCCGACAGCTGATCATCGAGGCGATCCCGCTCCACCTGTTCGCGGCGGTCGGCGGGGGCATCGGCCTGTTCATTGGCTTCATCGGGCTGAAAAATGCCGGCATCGTGGTTTCGAGCCCGGCGACGTCGGTCACGCTCGGCAAGCTGACCGAGCCCGGCGCGGCGCTAGCGCTGTTCGGCCTGCTGTTGATCGCAGCCCTCACCCTGTGGCGCGTCCGGGGCGCGATGCTCATCGGCATCGTCGTCACCACGCTCGCGGGTTGGGCGATCGGAATCGTCAGCTTCGCGCCGCAGCCCTATGACCTCGGCGCGATCGGCGACACCGCCTTCAAGCTCGACCTGCCGGGCCTGTTCGGCGGCCATGGCCTCGGGCTGCTCGAGATCATCTTCGTCTTCCTGTTCGTCGACCTGTTCGACAATGTCGGCACGCTGGTCGCCGTCACCCGCCGCGCCGGGCTGATCGGCGAGGA
>JAIYAJ010000176.1 GCA_027489105.1 Zymomonas sp.
ATAGCGCCTACGCTCAATGTCGACGAGGACGCGGTGCGCGATCTTGCCGACGCCATCGAGGAGTTGATGCAATGACCCACAGGATCGTGGTGACCGCCACCGACACCGACGTCGGCAAGACGATCTTCTCGTCCGCGCTCGTTGGCGCGCTCGACGGCATCTACTGGAAACCCGTCCAGGCAGGCATAGACGGCGGCACCGACAGCGAAACGGTGCGCCGCCTGTCCGGCCTGTCACCCGACCGGATATTGCCCGAAGCCTATCGGCTGGAAACCCCGGCCTCGCCCCACCTGGCAGCGGCAATCGACGGAGTGACGATCGACCATGAGCGCCTTGAACCGCCCTCGGTCGATCGGCCTCTGGTGATCGAAGGCGCGGGCGGACTGCTCGTCCCGCTGACCCCCGACTATCTGACCGCCGACCTGTTCGCGCGCTGGAAGCTGCCCACCGTCCTCGTCTGCCGGACGTCGCTCGGCACGATCAACCACAGCCTGCTGTCGATCGAAGCCCTGCGCGCACGCGGCATACCGATCATCGGCGTCGCCTTCGTCGGCGATGCGCATGAGGAGAATGAGCGCATCATTCCCGCACTCGGCAAGGTCCGCGGATTGGGCCGCCTCCCGCGTCTCGACCCGCTGGACGCGCCGACGCTCGCAGCCGCCTTCCGGCAGGCGTTCGACATCGCGGACTTTGCCGTATGAGTTCGCCCGTCTGGCACCCCTTCACCCAGCACGGCCTGAACGAGCCCATTCCGCAGGTCGCGCGGATGGACGGGGCGAGCATCCACACGGTCGATGGTGAGCGCTATGTCGATGCGATCTCGTCCTGGTGGGTAACGACGCACGGCCATTGCCACCCGCGCATCATGGCCGCAATTCGCGCACAGACCGAGACGCTCGACCAGCTGATCTTCGCCGGCTGGACACACGAACCGGCCGAACGGCTGGCCCGCGGGCTGATCGAGATCGCGCCGAAGCCCCTCGCCCACGTCTTCTTCTCCGACAGCGGATCGACCAGCGTCGAGGTCGCGCTGAAAATGGCGCTCGGCTATTGGCTCAACCGGGGCGAGCCGCGCCATCGCATCATCGTGATGGAGCACAGCTATCATGGCGACACGATCGGCGCGATGTCGGTCGGCGAGCGCGGGGTTTACAACCGCGCCTATCAGCCGCTGCTGTTCGACGTCGACACCCTGCCCTTCCCGAGCGACGATGGCGCGAACACGCTCGAGGCGCTCGAAACCTTGTGCCGACAGGGTCCGCCGCCCGCCGCGCTGATCGTCGAACCGCTTATTCTCGGCGCGGGCGGCATGCTGATCTATCCCGCCCATGTCCTCGCCGCTATGCGCGAGATCTGCCGCGCCCATGGCGTGCTGTTCATTGCCGACGAGGTGATGACCGGCTGGGGCCGGACGGGCATGCTGTTCGCCTGCCAGCACGCTGGCGTGGCCCCGGACATCATGTGCCTGTCCAAGGGGCTGACCGGTGGCGCGATCCCGCTGGCGGTCACTCTGGCCACGCGGGAAATATTCGACGCGCATCTGTCGGAGGACAGGGGACGGATGTTCTTCCATTCGTCGAGCTACACCGCCAATCCGATCGCCTGCGCTGCCGCCAACGCCAATCTGGACATCTGGCGCGAAGAGCCGGTGATGGACCGGATCACCAGCCTGGCGCGCCGTCAGGCGGACCGGCTCGACCGGCTGGACAGCCCGCAGATCGTCCAGCGTCGACAGCTGGGCACGATCACGGCGATGGAATTCGTCGATCCCTATGGCGACTATCTGTCCGCGCTGGGCCCGCTGCTCAACCGCTTCTTCCGCGCGCGGGGGTTGCTGCTGCGGCCAATGGGAAACACCGTCTATGTGATGCCCCCCTATTGCATCGACGACGAGGATCTCGATCGGATCTACGGCGCGATCGCCGAAGCCGCGATCGAGATTGCGCGATGAAGCGGGAAATCATCGCCCTTCTGCTGCTGTCGCTGCTGCTGCTCCCGATGTTTGCCGGCGTCCGCCGTCTCAAGTCGCTTCCGAAACAGCGGGCACCGGAAGACGCGACCCCACCCGCGCTACCGCGCGACGCGGATGAAGGCGAGGTGCAGGAAAAGGGTCGATAGGAACGAGCCGATAATCGCAGCCCAACCCATCCCTTCCGGCCCGAAGCGCGGAACCAGGGCGAAGATCAGGCCGAGATAGCAGCCCGTCGCCAGGCTGCGCGCCGCAAAGGCGGTCCATGGCCGGCCGGCCGCCACGAGAGTCGGTTCCAGACCGAAGCCTGCAAGCGTCACGGCCGAAGCCGTCGTAAGGAGCAGCAACACCGGATAGGCCTCGACATAAGATGCCCCTCCGATCAGCCCGAGAGCTGCCTTGCCGACAAGGGCGACGACGAGGAGCGCGATCAGCCCGCAGGCTGCGGTGCCGCCGACGATGCGGGCGAGCATGGGTCGCAAGGCGGCCGGCGAGCCGCCCTTGACTGCGATGACCAGCTCCGGAAACAGCGCGCGAGCCAGCGCAGTGACCGGTTTGGTGAGCGCGGTGCCGAGTTGCGCCGCCAGCCGATATATCCCGGCCCCCGCTGGACCGCTGAACAACCCGACGGCCAGCGTCGGCAATTGCTGCCAGCCGAGGCCAACCGAGGCAGCCGCGCTTGTGGCGAACAGAAAGCGCAACAGCCCTAGATTC
>JAIYAJ010000180.1 GCA_027489105.1 Zymomonas sp.
CCGCCGCCCGCGCCTCGGCCCGGTCAGCGATCAGGTCGCGGACGGACCAGCCGGTGCCGAAGGCGCTCACGACCAGAATGGCGGCGCCCGCCAACAGCAAGGGCGGGCTCATGCGGCACCCTTCCCGCCGGGGGTGGGCAACAGCGCGGCAACGACGCCTGCCAGGATCGCCATCCAGCTATAGGGGCTCGGCAGCGCGGCGGCGGCGGTCACGGCAGCGCCGATCGCCACCCATGTGGTGCGTTCGCGGAGGCGGCAGCGGAGATAGCCGATCATGCTTCATGCTCCGACGGCCGGTCCGCGCCGTCCGCTGCGAGAGCCAGCGGTGGCGGAAGCGCCACACCCGCCGGCCAGCGACAGCCCAGCACCCGCTCGCGCGCGAATTTCGCCTCGCACACGCGGTCGCCCTGATTGCCGCCTATCCCCCACAAAAAGCCGGGCGATGCGCGCGTGACGAAGAAGACATGGCCGCCACCCGGCCGCTCGAGGATGCACAGCGCACCATAAGCGGGCGCACAGGGCACCCCCCAGTCGAGCCAGGCCTTGGCCCGATACCAATGCCGGGGCAGCGGCAGGCCCGCACTCTTCAGGACATGCGCGACGAAGGTCCCGCACCACGGCGTCTCGTCGTCGCGCCACCAAGCCTTAAGCCGGCGCAGCCATTCGAGGATCGACGCATTGTGGCGCGGCCCCGGAATCTCGCGCACGCCGATCAGGGACAGGGCGTGCGCCATCCAGGCCAAAGCAGACTCCGGCATGCGACCTCCGATATTCTGGGCATTTGGGGAAAGTGACGGTCAGGCCTCGGCGGCGAAGGTCGCGCCGCAGAGGGTCCGCGCCTGGCGGAGCGCGGGCGAGTCCGGCGCCCTGGCCCCCAGATCCGACAGGGTCAGCCGCAGCACCAGCTCATTCCTGTCGCAGCGCTGTTCAAGTCGCGCGGCCTTTTCGGCACAGGCCGCGTTCTCCCGTTCCAGCTTGTCGATCCGTTCCAGCGCCTGCCGGAGCAGATCGGAGGCGAGATCGCCTGCGTCCTTCCGCCGGGTGACCATGGCGGGTACGAGATAGCCGAGTGCCGCGCTCAGCAGCGTGTTGCCGCCCAGCAAGGGGATCAACCAGTCAGGCTGCGACGCGACCATCTCAGGCGATCCTGTTGAAGCCGATGACGATCGTGCTCGATGTCGCAGTCGCGCCATTCGCATCGGTCACCTCGCAGCGGGCGGTCGTGCTCTGATATTCGCCGACCACCATATCGCTCCACTGGACCCGCGCACGCTCGCTCTCGGCGTCGAGAAGCACCGTCTTGTTGACGCCGTTCTGGCGGCTCCAGCGATAGCGATAGGGCGGCGATCCGCCCGATCCGTTCGCGTCGAAATAGCGAAAGCCGCCTCCCGGCAGGACATCGCTGGTGCCGGACGCTGTCGACACGTCGACCGGAACGGAACCGCCGATCACCGATGCGCTGGCACTAAGCGGTGGCGACGGCGGCGGGGTGGTCCGGGCGACCAGCGTCTGCAGCAGGCCCGCCATCACGACACCCCTGCGCCAGCGATCACCCACTCGTCGGTGCCGATCTTGATGACGGTGCACAGGCCGCGCGCGCCCAGCGTGCGGCTTCCGGTCGATGTCGACCCGGCGAGGCGCAGCGTAACGCCCGCCGCGCCCGAGATGGTCCGGCTACCCGAGGCATTGTTGTAGATCGAAACCGCGTCGCCAAGCGAGAAAGCCACCGCTGCATTGGTCGGCAGGGTGACGTCCCCCGCCGACAGCGAGAGCAACTGCCCCACATCGCTCAGCGACAGGGTCTGGCTCGATGCGGCCGTGCGCAGCGGGACGTTGCGATAGCCGATCCTGCGCGCGGTCCCGCCCGGATCCTTGATCGTCGACTCCGCCCCAAGATCGGTGATGGCGCCCGTCATGGCGCCCCCGCTCTTCGGCAACAGCGCCGCGATCGGCCCGTCCCGCCACGCGGCGATCTGCGCCATCATCTCGCGCAGAGCATCGTTGAGGCCTGCGGCCGGGCAGCCTTCGGCAATGTTGATCCCGCCGATGTCGCTATTGTTGGCGGCGACGACATCGAAGGCCGCCACGTTTGACTTGGGCATGATGCCTCCTTCTCATTGGGGATGCGGAGCGCGGCAGGCTACCAGCCGAAACTGCCGCTCAGCTTGCTGGCACCTGCCGTGCCCAAACCACCGCCGAAACTGCTCGCAAAGCTGCCGGCGGCGGACCCGAGCAACTGACCGATGCCGGGGCTGCTCGTTTTGGTCACGGTGTTGTAGCCGTTCGAAGCCTCGCGGATCTGCCCGTTGAGCGCCGCCGTGCCGACATAGGGAATGTCCGCCGCGCTGTTCAGCAACGACAGCGCCGGAGCGATGCCACTGTAATCCGCATTGCGCAGTTCGCCGGTCAGCCCCAGCGCCTGCAGCATCTGCGCGACATTGCTGCTGCCCGCCGCGTCGGACGCTTTCGCGGCCTCCAGCGCACGATCCTGTTGCTGCCCATAGTGACCGACCAGAGACTGGGCAGCGCCCAGACGATTCTGCACGTCGGCCCGCGCGGCTTCCAGCGCGCGGTTCTGCGCCGCATCGTAGTTGCTCGACAATTGCCCGGTCGCGGCCCCCATCCGGTCGCGCTCGCCGCCCCAGGCCGCGTCGGACTGGCCCGCCGCCTGCAATTGGCGGTTCGCCGCGTCATTGTAGTTCTGGTAGCGAAGCTGGCCTTCGCTCTCTGCCAGGTTGCGCGAAACCACATCAGCAAAGGCAGAGGATATCCCGCTACCCATGCCCCGCGCGCCGAACATTCGGTTGGCCTGCCGCGCGACATTGGCGTTGCTCTGCTCGATCACGCCGTCGAGATAGGGATTGCCTCGCAAAGCCTCGGGCGCCAGCATCGAGGCATAATAGCCGGCCGACGGCTGCGCGTTCAGATAGCCGCCCTCCGCCGTCCGCCGCGCATAGGCATCGCCGGGATTGGGCCCGCCAGATGCGATAGCAGCAGCCACCGGGCTGCCGGTCGCCATCCGCGACAGCATCCCGCGCGACGGATCGACCGCTTGGCCCACCGCGCCGACCGGGATCTTGGCGGGCATGTCGCCGGTCCCGCCGCGCCCGCCGGCTCCGGCCATCAGCTGGTCATAGACAGGCTGGCCCGATCGAACCGTGCGTCGTCCCTCGAAAATATCGCGGGCGGCGGACTGGGCGGCGCCAACATAGGGGTTGGGCGTCTCGAAGGCGGTCTTGGCGACGTCCAGAAAG
>JAIYAJ010000380.1 GCA_027489105.1 Zymomonas sp.
CTGCGCGCGACCGACGAGCAGATCGCGCTCCACCGCAACCTGGTCGATCAGGCGGTCAAGTTGTTCGGCGCCGAACATTATGACCATTACGAGTTCCTGCTGTCGATCAGCGACCGGCTCGGCGGCATCGGCCTCGAACATCAGCGTTCGAGCGAAAATGGCGTGGCCACCGGCTATTTCACCCGGTGGGACGAACAGACCGCCCGGCGCAATCTGCTGCCGCACGAATATGCGCACAGCTGGAACGGCAAATATCGCCGGGGCGCCGATCTGTTCACCCCCGATTACAGCACGCCGATGCGCAACTCACTGCTGTGGGTCTATGAGGGGCAGACCCAATATTGGGGCTATATCCTCCAGGCGCGTTCGGGCCTCGTCTCCGCCGACGACACGCTCGCCGCCATGGCGATGATTGCTGCACAACTCGACAACCGGCCGGGCCGGCGCTGGCGGCCGCTGATCGACACGACCAGCGATCCGGTCATCGCCGCCCGCCGGCCGCAGCCCTGGACCAGCCTGCAACGGTCCGAGGATTATTATGCCGAAGGCATGCTCATCTGGCTCGATGCCGACATGCAGATCCGGGCGCTGACCAAGGGCAGGAAATCGCTCGACGACTTTGCCCGCGCCTTCTTCGGGATGCGCGACGGCGACTGGGGCACCCTGCCCTATACGCTCGATGAGATCGTGGCGACGCTGAACGCCGTCGCGCCCTATGACTGGCGCGACTTCCTTGTCAGCCGCGTCGACCGCACGCAGGACCGCGCACCGCTCGGCTGGATCGAGCGTGGCGGATATCGACTGGTCTATGACCGCAAACCGACCAGCTACTGGCGAACCGAGGAGCGACGCCGCAAGGTCGCCGATTACAGCTATTCGCTCGGCCTCGTGGTCGACGCTGCAGACCGCAGCATCGAGCAGGTGATCTGGGACAGCCCGGCCTTCGCGGCAGGCCTCACCAACAACGACAATATCGTCGCGGTCGAAGGCGAGGCGTTTGACGGCGGCCGCATGACGGCGTTGATCGATGCGGCGGCCGCGTCGAAAAAGCCGATCGAAATGATCGTCCGGCGGGGCGATCAATATCGCGTCGTCAGCATCCCCTATTTTGGCGGCAACCGCTTTCCACGCCTCGAACGGGCCGGATCGCGCAGCGGCTGGCTCGACGAGCTGCTCGCGCCAAAGGGCTGAGATTGCAGTTGGGGGCATGAAAGCGGGAGATGCTTTCGTGCCTGTCAGCCGAAGCAGGCAATCCTTGCAAAATCAGCGGTGCGACAATGGTCTAATTGGAATGCGCTCGCACCGCGCCTATGCCGCCCCTCTTGTTGTGGAACAGGCGTGGCGTCGACGTGATCATATTGGAAAATGCCGACGACGGCGAATATCTGCGCTGGCGCTATTGGGAAGCGGTCAACGCGGCGCGCCATGCCGTCTCGATCGAGAACCGCACGCGGCATATGCGGGTCGCCGAAAGCTACCGGATGCAATCGCGCCAGGCGGGCCTCGATCTGCCCGCGCTCGATACGTTCGACCTGCCGGCGCTGCCACCGGTACGGAACGTCTGAACCGACCACCGGACATCCGCCGCCACCGGCGGCGGAGCCCGTCTGTTTCGATCAGCCTACGAAGGCCTTTTCGATCACATAGTCGGCCGGCTTGGCGTTCGATCCTTCCTCGAAACCGAGCCGTTCAAGGATCGCTGAGCAGTCGCGGATCATGTCCATGCTGCCACACATCATGACGCGATCGGTCGTGGGATCGAGGCGGGGTTCGCCGTCGACACCATCGAACAGGCCACCATTCTCCATCAGCGTGGTGATGCGCTGCTGGCGGGGGAAGGGTTCGCGGGTGACGATCGGAACGTAACGGAACTTGGCCGCGGCCTCTTCCTCGACCAGCGGATCGCCGGCCAGGCGGCTCTCGAGCACGTCGCGGAAGGCGAGATCGCTGAGATGGCGGACGCTGTGCACGATCACGACCTGCTCGTAGCGCTCATAGATGTCGGGGTCGCGCATGATCGACAGGAAAGGCGCTAGACCGGTGCCGGTCGCCAGCAGGAACAGGCGTTTGCCGGGAGTCAGCGCATCGGCGACGAGCGTGCCCGTGGTCTTGCGCGCGACGTAGATTTCGTCGCCCGGAATGATGTGCCGCAGGCGCGAAGTCAGCGGACCGTCCTCGACCGCGATCGAGAGAAATTCGATCTCGTCGGAATAGGACGGGCTGGCGATCGAATAGGCGCGCAGCAGCGGCCGCGCCTCGGTCGGCAGGCCGATCATCACGAACTCGCCCGAGCGGAAGCGCAGCGAGGCGGGCCGGTCGACCGCGAAACTGAAGAGATGCTCGTTCCAATGCTTCACCCAGAGCACGGTCTGGATGTTGAAGGCGTCGTTCGGGGCGATCTTCACCGCTTCCGTACGGCTGCTCATTAGCTCGTTCCTTTCAAACCCGCTGGTCGCCGATCCTTGGCGCAGGAGGCGTCCCATAGAGCCCAAGGGCCGCGCTTGCCACACCCGTTTTCGTTGGGCGTGGTACAGCTAATCTTGTCACGGGTCAGTATTGCTGTCGCAACGCCTCGCCCACTTCTCCGGAGCTGGAAATGGGCGAGGCGAGACGCCGCCCCGGGTCGAGCCGCCGGCTTCGACTCAGGGGCGAATTGCGGACCGCCGGTCGAGCCACGGCGGCGGTGCGCAAGAGCGTTCGAGAAGGGCGGCAGGATAAGGATCGCGCGGCGCGCCGGGCCCGATCAGGCCCAGAAAGCGGTCGAGCAGTTCCTCCCCCTGCACCCAGCGGCCAATGCCGTCGATCGGGCGGAAATGTCCGCAGCCGGGCATGAGCGCAAAGCCGCATCCCCATTGCCGGGCGAGGCTGAAGCCACGATCGGCAGTGAGATGCGGATCATCGTCGCTGGCGACGACCAGCGCGGGGAAAGGAAAAATGCTTTGTGGCAGCGGCAGGAAATCGGCGAGGCGACGATCTTCGGCAAGGTTCGGATCGTTCGGCGCGACCAGCAGCGCCCCGACGATCGCAGCCTCGCTCTCGATGCTCATCAGGCTGGACCAGGCCGCCAGGCCGAGCGCCCCTACCCCATGGCCGACAAGGAACACCGGCCCCGGAACGCTGCGAACATTGCGATCGATCCAGGAGACCAGTGCATTGCGCCGCGGCGCGCGCGCATGGCCGAGGTCGACTTTGCGACAGTCGAGCCGCCGCTGTGCCCATTGGTCCTGCCAATAGTCCCCCGGCCCGAAATCGAAATCGGGCAGCAGCAGAACGGTAGGCTCCAACGCGGCATATTCGAAACGGTCGGCGGACATGGGCGCCTCCACGACTCGCTCTGCGGTGCAGAGCTTCCGTAGCGGCATGGTATGTCTATCGATAGAGTTGTAAATCGGGCTGCGACCAGCCGCGCCCGGCGTGCGCCGAAGCGGGTCGGATCCCGCTTCGGCGCAGGCACAGCTTATTTGCCGCGGTTCTTCCGGTGGCTCTCGAGATCGAGAATCATGTTCTCGCCCTCGGGCATCAGGCCCAGCCGACGCGCGATCTCCTGATAGGCCTCGACCTCTCCGCCAAGGTCCTGACGGAAGCGATCCTTGTCGAGCTTCTCGCCGGTCGTCATGTCCCACAGGCGGCAGCCGTCCGGGCTGATCTCGTCGGCCAGGATGACGCGGCTGTAGTCATTATCCCAGAAGCGACCGAATTCGAGCTTGAAGTCGACCAGACGGATACCGATGCCGGCAAACAGACCGCACATGAAATCGTTCACGCGGATCGCCATGTCGGCGATGTCGTGCATCTCTTCCTGGCTCGCCCAGCCGAAGCAGGCGATATGCTCGTCCGCCACCATCGGATCGCCGAGGGCATCGTCCTTGTAATAATATTCGATGATCGTGCGGGGAAGCTGGGTTCCCTCCTCGATGCCGAGCCGCTTGGTCAGCGATCCCGCCGCGACGTTACGGACGACCACCTCGATCGGAACGATCTCGACCTGCCGGATCAGCTGCTCGCGCATGTTCAGGCGGCGGATGAAGTGGGTCGGGACGCCGATCGTGCCGAGCAGCGTGAAAATATGCTCGGAAATGCGGTTGTTGAGGACACCCTTGCCGTTGATCGTCCCCTTCTTCTGGGCGTTGAAGGCGGTGGCATCGTCCTTGAAATACTGGATCAGCGTGCCGGGTTCGGGGCCTTCATACAGAGTCTTGGCCTTGCCTTCATAGATTTGGCGGCGGC
>JAIYAJ010000074.1 GCA_027489105.1 Zymomonas sp.
ACCGATGCGGTCGCCGCGCGTGATGCGGAAAGTCAGGTCGCGGATGATGGTCCGGTCGCCGAAGGCCTTGGTGACATGCTCGGCATCGATCACGACCTTGGTCTTGACGTCGTCGGCGCCGATCGAAAGCTTGGCGGTGCCTTGCGGCCCCATCATCGCCTTGCGCGCCGCGCGCATCTCGATCAGCTTGGCGAGGCGGCCCTGATTGCGCTTGCGCCGCGCGGTGACGCCGCGATGCAGCCAATGCTCCTCCAGCTTCAGCCGCGCGTCGAGCCGCTCGGCGTTGCGCGCCTCGTCCTCATAGACCTTTTCGGTCCAGGCTTCGAAGCCGCCGAAGCCGACTTCGTTGCGCCGGATGGAACCGCGATCGAGCCACAGCGTCTGCTTGGTGAGGCGGGTCAGGAAGGTGCGGTCATGGCTGATCACGACGAACGCGCCGCCGAAGCGGCCGAGCCAGGATTCGAGCCATTCGATCGCGGCGAGGTCGAGATGGTTGGTCGGCTCGTCGAGCAGCAGCACCTCGGGCTCCTGCGCCAGCGCGCGGGCGATGGCGGCACGGCGACGCTCGCCGCCGCTGGCGGTGGCCGCCTCCCGGTCGAGATCGATCCCGATCTGGCTGGCGATCGCCTCGACGACATGGGCCGGCGGCGCATCGGCGCCCGCCAGCGCGAAATCGCGCAGGGTCGCATGGCCCGCCATCGACGGCTCCTGCTCGAGCATGATGACGCGCGTGCCGGGCACGATCGTGCGCAGCCCCTCGTCGGAGTCGATCTTCCCCGCGAGCAGCTTGAGCAGGGTCGTCTTGCCCGCGCCGTTGCGCCCGATCAGGGCCAGGCGGTCGCGCGGCGCGATATTGATGTCGAGGCCCCGGAACAGCCAACCGCTGCCCTGCACGACGCCGAGATTCTGATAGGATAGGATGGGAGCGGACATGTGTCTTACTGATGCAACAGGTCTGGGCTTTCTGCCGAAGCACGAACATTCATGCCCTATTCAAGCCCATGACCCTATGCCTATACCCCATGTCAATGCGTAACCCCGTTGCCGCCCTTTCGCTGGCCTTGCTTTTCTTTGCCGCGTCGCCCGCTTCGGCGGACCGGAATCGCGTGCCCGAACAGGATGCGCTGCGCGCCGGGGTGCAGTCGGGCGAATATCTTCCCTATTCCGAAATGCGTGCCCGCGCCCAGGGTCGGGTCGAAGGGCGCATGATCGGTTCGGAATTCGATCCGGGAACCGGACGCTACCGTTTCAAGTTTCAGCGGGGCGGTTCGGTGATATGGATGGACATGGACGGCCGCACCGGTCGCGAACTGGGTCGCGTCGGACAATGAATTCGACCCCGGATGGGGTTCTGCAAAGGGGAAGTGATGCGCGTCCTTATCGTCGAGGATGAACCGAATCTGGGCCGCCAGCTGCGCGCCACGCTCGAAGGTGCCGGCTATGCCATCGACCTCGCCACCGATGGCGAGGACGGGCATTTCCTGGGATCCACCGAAAGCTATGACGCGATCATCCTCGATCTCGGCCTACCCGAAGTCGACGGGCTGACCGTGCTCGATCGCTGGCGCCGCGAGGGCCGCGACGTGCCCGTTCTGGTTTTGACCGCGCGCGACAGCTGGTCCGACAAGGTCGCTGGGCTCGATGCCGGCGCCGACGATTATCTGACCAAGCCCTTCCAGACCGAAGAGCTGATCGCCCGGCTGCGCGCGCTGATCCGCCGTGCGTCGGGCAATGCTTCGTCCGAACTGACGGCGGGCGACGTCCGCCTCGACACGCGCAGCGGCAAGGTGACGCTGGCCGGCGAGCCGGTGAAGCTGACCGCGCAGGAATATAAGCTGCTCAGTTACCTGCTCCACCACAAGGGCAAGGTCGTCAGCCGCACCGAGCTGATCGAGCATATCTACGATCAGGATTTCGACCGCGACTCGAACACGATCGAGGTCTTCGTCACGCGTATCCGCAAGAAGCTGGGCCAGGACGTGATCACGACCATCCGCGGCCTCGGCTATTCGCTGGATGATCCCGCTTAAGGCGATGCCGGCCGCTTTGAAGGGCTGGTTCTCGCGGGAGGCCGGCCCACGGCGCCATTCGACCGGCTCCCTCACCCGCCGCATGATCTCGATCGCGGCGTTGTGGATCATCGTCCTGCTCGTTGGCGGCGGCTTTGCGCTCGACCGCGTGCTGAGCGAGGCGATCACACGCAATTTCGACGGGCAGCTCGAATATGTGCTGAACGCGATGATCGGTTCGGCCGAAATCGGCCCGGACGGCGAAGTCCGCTTCAACCGGCCGCTCGGCGACCAGCGGTTCCTGGAACCCTATTCGGGGCTCTACTGGCAGGTCTCCGGGCCCGGCCATGAGCCCTTCCGATCGCGCTCGCTGTGGGACCGGGCGCTCCGACAGGATGCCAAACATCATGGCCGCGCGCTCCATGTCGACAATAGCGACGAGTTCGACGGCGAGCCGCTGCGCGTGCTCGACCGCGAAATCCGCCTGCCCGGTTCGGACACCGAATGGCGTTTCGAGGTCGCCGCCAGCCGCGCCGCACTCGACGATCAGATCGCGGTGCTGCGGCGGACGCTGGTCCGTTCCTTCGCAATATTGGGCCTCGGCCTGATCATCCTCGCCGCGCTGCAGGCAACCTATGGCCTGTGGCCGCTGCGCAGCCTGCGGCGGGCGGTCGCCTCGGTGAGTTCGGGCATCAGCTCGCGGATCGAGGCACGCTTTCCGAATGAGGTCCAGCCGCTCGTCGACGAACTCAACGAACTGCTCGCGCATAATGAGCGCCAGGCCGAGGAGGCGCGGCGCCACGCCGGCAACCTCGCCCATGCGCTCAAGACCCCGCTGACCGTGCTGATGAACGAGGCGACCGCCAACACGCCCGAACTGGCGGAGACGGTCGTGCGCTCGACCAGCATGATGCGGCGGCAGGTCGACCACCATCTCGCCCGCGCCCGTGCGGTCGGGCGTCGCGCCAACGCCCAGGCCCGCGCCGAAGTATGGCCTTCGCTCAAGGCGGTCGAACGCGCGGTCAACCGCATGCACCGCCATGTCACCGTCGATCTGGCCGGGGACAAGGATGCGATCGTCCATGTCGAGCGGCAGGATCTCGACGAAATCCTCGGCAATCTGATCGAGAATGCCGCGAAATATGGTCAGGGCCGGGTGTTCGTCACGGTCGGCCGCGTGGTTCGCGAGCTGCCCGGCAACCGAAAGGCCGAGCAGATCGAGATAGTGATCGAGGATGACGGCCCCGGCATTCCGGAGGCCGAGCGCGGCAAGCTGTTCGAGCGCGGCGCGCGGCTCGACACGGGCAAGCCCGGGACCGGTCTGGGTCTCGCGATCGTGCGCGACGTGATCGGCATCTATGGCGGGTCGATCGCGCTCGAAGAGAGCGAGGATCTGGGCGGCCTTCAGATCCGCGTGCGCCTGCCCGGCGGCGGAAGCTGATCGCGCCTCAGAGCGCCTTGCCGGCCCGCCCCGCCAGTTCGACCACATATTGCCAGGCGACCCGGCCCGAGCGGCTGCCCCGCTGGGTGGCCCAGGCGATCGCGTCGAGCGGCTCGAACTCCAGCCGGTAACGGTCGGCATAGCCCTTCACCATCGCGACATAGGCATCCTGGTCGCAGACGTGGAAACCCAGCGAGAGGCCGAAGCGATCGGCCAGCGCCAGCTTGTCGTCGACCACGTCGCGCGGGTTGATCGCGCTATCCTGTTCCTTCAGGTCGCGCGGCACGATGTGGCGGCGGTTGGCGGTGACGTGCAGCCGCGCATTGGCCGGGCGCGCCTCGGCGCCGCCTTCCAGCATCGAGCGCAGGATCCGCGGCCCCTGCCCGCCCGCTTCCTCGTCGAAGCCGAGATCGTCGATGAACAGCAGGAAAGCGCGCGGCACCTCCGCGATCAGCGCGAACAGGCGCGGCAGATCCTCGATCTTCTCGCCGGCGATCTCGATCAGCGCGATGTCCTGCCCCTCGCCGCGCAGATGCCCGACCGCCGCCTTGACCAGCGCCGACTTGCCCGCCCCGCGCGCGCCCCAGAGCAGCACGTCATGCGCCGCGGCGCCCTGTGCCAGCCGCCGCGCATTTTCCAGAAGAGCGGCCTTCTGCGCGTCGATGCCCGTCAGCAGGTCGAGCGGCAGAGGCGCAAAGGCCCGCGCCGCCGCCAGCCCATGGTCGCGCCAGACATAGGCCGCATGGGCCGCCGGATCGGCATGCGGCGCAGGCGGGGGCGCGAGGCGTTCGAGAGCGTCGGCGATGCGGCGGAGCGTGTCAGGATCGGTCATGGGAGCGAGATAGCGGTCGCCCCGATGGCATTCCAGCGAAAGCTGGCCGAGAGGGCAATGTGCCAGCTGTCCGAAACACCAGCCAAACTCCCACAAGCGAAACTCTTGAAATAATCTATCTAATATCTTCCGTTATCACCTGACGATATTCAGCCGCTGCACAAGATTAAGATCCAAATTACAAATAAGATTAAGGCAACATTACTTCCTATGCTGATCCAATATAAAACGGGATTATTCTTATGGGTTATGTGTTCGCAAAATATACGTCGAGTCAGCGTCCGCCCAGTGTGAATCTGTAAGACGGTGATTAAAACCGTCCCTGCCAAAAACAGGTAGAGCGCCACCATAAACTACGAGCCTACGCCTCCATCCCATATTGCTTGAGCAGGTCGTACAGCGTCGGTCGGCTGATCCCCAGCATCTTGGCGGCGCTCGATATATTGCCCTCGCTGCGGGCCAACGCGCGGCTGATGGCGGTGCGGTCGGCGACCTCGCGGACGGCCTTCAGGTTCAGATAGCCGCCATCCTCGCGCTCGGGGGCGAGGTCGAGGTCGTCGGCGGTCACCAGCTTGCCGTCGGCCATGATCACCGCGCGCTTGAGCTTGTTCTCCAGCTCGCGGACATTGCCCGGCCAGCGCCAGCCGTCGATCGCGGCAAGCGCGTCGGGGGCGAAGCCCTTGACCGGCGAGCCCATCTCGCGCGCCAGCCGGCGGAGCAGCGCGCGGGCGATCAGCAGCGCGTCGCCGGGCCGTTCGGCCAATGTCGGAATGCGCACGACGATCTCGGCAAGGCGATAATAGAGGTCCTCGCGGAAACGGCCCTCGCCGATCATCGCTTCCAGATTCTGGTGGGTGGCGCAGACGATGCGGGTGTCGACCGCGATCGCCTTGCGGCTGCCAATCCGCTCGATCACCCGCTCCTGCAGGAAGCGCAGCAGCTTGACCTGGAGCGGCAGCGGAATGTCGCCGACCTCGTCGAGGAACAGCGTACCGCCCTGCGCGAGCTCGATCTTGCCCTCGGTCGTCTTGATCGCCCCGGTGAACGCGCCCTTCTCATAGCCGAACAGCTCGGCCTCGAGCAGATTCTCAGGGATCGCGGCGCAGTTGATCGCGACGAAGGCCCCGGCGGCGCGCTTGCTCGCCCGGTGCAGCATCCGCGCCAGCACCTCCTTGCCGGTGCCGCTGGCGCCGAGCAGCATCACCGACACGTCGGTATTGGCGACGCGCTCGATTGTGCGGACGACCTTGAGCATCGCGGGGTCGTTGGTCAGCAGTCCGCTATCCTCGTCGACGCCCTGCTGCGCCTGGAGCCGCGCATTTTCGCGCTCCAGATCATGCAGCTGGAAGGCGCGGGCAACGATCAGGGCCAGTTCGTCGATCTCTACCGGCTTGTGGTAATAATCATAGGCGCCCGCCGCGATCGCCCGCAGCGCGCCTTCGCGCGCGCCATGGCCCGATGCGACGATGACCTTGGTGTCCGGCTTGAGCGACAGGATCGCGTCGAGCGTCGCGAAGCCCTCACTCGTCCCGTCGGGATCGGGCGGCAGGCCCAGATCGAGGGTGACGACCGCCGGCTCGTAATGGCGCAAAGCGTCGATCGCGGCTGCCCGCGTCGTGGCGGACACCACCTCATAGTCCTCGAACGCCCATCGCAGCTGCTTCTGCAGCCCCTCGTCATCCTCGACGATCAGCAGGCGCTGGCGCGGACCGCTCATGCGCGCCCCCCCGCCCGATCGGCGGCCGGGCCGGTCAGCGGCACTTCGGGCAGCAATATGGCGAAGCGGCTTCCTTCTCCCTCGCGGCTGTACACGTCGATCCTTCCGCCCATCGACGCGACGATCTCGCGCGCCTCATAGGTGCCGATACCGAAACCGTCTTGCTTGGTCGACGAAAAGGGGTGGAAAAGGCGTGTGCGGATGAATTCGGGCGCCATCCCGCACCCCTTGTCGACGACCTCGACGACCGCCTGCCCGTCACGGCGCAGCAGGCGCACCTCGACCGGCCGTCCCGGCGGGCTCGCATCGATCGCATTCTGGACGAGATGGCCGAGCGCCTGGCCGAAACGGTCTGGATCGACCGAGGCCGCGACGTCGTCCTGGCTGACGATATGGACCCTGGCCGCGTCGACCCGGTCCCTGACCGTCTCCTCCACCAGCATGCGCAGCGCGTGCGGCGCCGGCTCGTCGGGGCGGGCGCGGTGATGTTGCGAGAGACGGGCCAGCATGTCGTTCATCTTGTCGACCGAATTGCGCAGCGTGTCGATCATGTCCGCGCGGAATTCGGGCTTGTCGGCATGGCGCTCGGCGTTGCGGGCGAGCAGGCTGAGCTGGCTCACCAGATTCTTGATGTCGTGCATGATGAAGGCAAAGCGCCGGTTGAACTCGTCGAAACGCCGCGCGTCCGACAGCGCCTCCTGCCCGCGCGCTTCGGCCAGATAGCTGGCGACCTGCCGCCCGGCCACGCGCAGCAGATCATGGTCCTCCTCGTCGAGCAGGCGCGGTGCTGCGGGCCGTTCGAGCAGGACCGCGCCGACCAACCGGTCGAAATGGATCAGCGGCACCAGCACCCAGGCGGTCGCTTCGCTCTGCATCCAATTGGGAAGCGGCACCGCGCCGGGTTCCCCATCGGGCTCGCCGGCGAGCTCGACGATCTCCCCACGCTCGAGATGGCGCGTCAGATCGGTCGGCGCCGCGTTGACCGGTGCATCGAGGCCGGGCCAGTTCCACCGGGCGGAGGCCGTCAGCCCACCCTGCTCGGACGCGAGCAGCAACAAGCCGCCGGGCGCATCCAATATGTCGGCCACGGCCTTCACCGTGCGTTCGGCGAGCGCGGGGGCAGCCTCACCGGGACGACCGAGCGTCTCGGTGAAGCGGCGCCATTCGACGCGATAGTCGTAGCGATGCTGGAACAGGCGGCGCGCCATCGCCTTCTTGAGGCGGCGGCGATAGCGGCTCGACGGGAAGAGCGACAGGGCAACGGCCAGCACGGCCGCCGCGATCGTCAGCTGCGGCAACCACCGAACCGCCGCCACGACCGCGAGCAAGCGCGCCACGAGCAGCATCAGCGCGAGATAGGCTCCGCTCAGCACCAGCGTAATCGTCTGGAAGCGCGCCCCGCGCGAGACGCGCACGCGGTCGAGCGTGGCGAAGCGCCCCGCCGTCACCAGCAGCGGCGCGATCATCATCAGGAGGATGCCGCGCAGCCCGAACAGCCACATCGGCCAGGCGCTCATCAGATAGGCAACGGTCGCCAGATTGAGGTCGAACGCCCAGAGCAGCGCGAGCGCAAGCATCGGCGAAGCGATGCGGATGCGCGCCTCGGGCGATGCCGCCGCGTAGAGATTGTGCAGCAGACACAGCCCGCCGATCGCGATGAAGGCGCGGATCGACTGGTCGGTCAGGAACAGCCCGGTCTGGATGCGGGGGCTGCCGTCGAATGCCAGCGGCAACAGCTTCATGACCACGGTCGCCGCGATCAGCCCGCCGAGCAGCAGATAGATGGTCAGGATCAACGGCTGGCGATGCTCGCGCGAGACCGGCGGCTGGAGCGCGAAGAGAAAGGTGAGCCAGGCCGCATCGACCAGGCTCTTGACGACATTGGCCGAAATGCTCGCCGCGCCGTCCTTCGCCACCAGCACGCACCAGAGCGCCGTCAGCGCGCCCGCGACGGTGAGCATGACGCGCCGCGCACCACCGGTGCGAACGGTCGCCTGCCAGCAGACCAGCGCCGCGAACATGATCGCCGCCAGCGCATGGCTCCACTGGATCGTCCCGAAGACGAGCGGCTCGGACAGTCCGTTCGAATAGACGCTGGGCTGGACCGTCTGCTGGGCCAGCATGGCGGCTTCGAGCCCCCGCGCCATCGTCTAGCGCGCCCCCTCCGCCCAGAGCAGGACGCGCATCGTCTGGAGAATGATCAGCACGTCGAGAAAGGGGCTGTAATTCTTGGTGTAGTAGAGATCATATTCGAGCTTGTGGCGGGCATCGTCGAGGCTGGCGCCATAGGGATAGTTGATCTGCGCCCAACCGGTGATGCCCGGCTTCACCATATGCCGCTCGGCATAGAAGGGAATCTTCTGCTCCAGCTCCTCGACGAACTCGGGACGTTCGGGGCGCGGGCCGACGAAGCTCATATGCCCCTTCAGCACGGTCCAGAGCTGAGGCAGTTCGTCGACGCGGATCAGGCGGATGATCCGCCCGATGCGAGTCACGCGGGGATCGCCCTTTTGCGCCCAGATCGCGTTGCCGCCGCTTTCGGCATCCTGCCGCATCGAACGCAGCTTCAATATCTCGAAGGTTTCGCCATAGCGGCCGACGCGGATCTGCCGGTAGAAGGCGGGTCCGGGGCTGTCGATCTTGACGATGATCGCGGTGAGCAGAATCACAGGGGCGGTGATCAGCAGGATCAGCGCGCTGACGACGAGATCGAAGCCCCGCTTCAGCACCGCCGACAATTGACGACCCGAGGAAAAGCCGTCGGAGAAGATCAGCGTCGAGGGGCGGACGGTATCGAGGTCGATGCGGCCCGTCTCGCGCTCCAGAAAATCGGAAATGTCGATGATGTGGACGCCGGTCGTCTTCAGCCGCAGCAGCGCGTCGACCGGCACCGTGTTGCGCCGTTCGTCGAGCGCCAGCACCACTTCCTGTGCCTCAGCCCGGTCGACCAGCTGATGCAGGCTGGCGACGTCGGTTCGGATCACTGCGCCCGGCACCTGAGCGGGCGCGTCCTGCATGTCGACGCAGCCGACGATCCGGAAGCCCGAGCCGACGCGATGTTCGAGGTCGACGACCCGCTTCGCCCGGCGCCCAGCCCCGAGCAGCAGCACCCGCTTCTTGAACACGTCTCCGCTGACGAAGCCACCCAGCAGGACGCGGACCATCATCAGCAGCACGACGGCGAGCACCATCGAATAGAGCGAGTTGGACCGCCACAGGGTCAGTTCGGGCAGGATGAAGAACAGCACCGACATCAGGATGACGCCGAGCGAGATCGCGACGAGCAGGCGGGCCGCGGCGAAGCGCATGTTCTTGACGGACTCGGGCGAATAGCAGCCCACCCCGATCATCGACGCCTGAATGGCCAGCGCGAAGGTGATCAGCTGAGGAGCCCTGTCCCAAACCGGGCCGGGAATGCTGCCGATCTGCCGCAGGCGCAGCACCCAGCCGGCCTCCGCCACCAGCAACAGCACCGCAAGGTCGATCACGCACAGCAGAATGACCGGATAAGCGACATAATGCTTGAACAGCCTCACCATCGCCGATGCCATACCATCGGTTCAGCCCCCACCTTCATGAAACCCCCTTGCCGCCAGTCCGCTACCTGTCGGATAACGACATCTTCTTCTGGACCATGGAGCCCGTCATTTCCACCACCATAATCACCCCGGTCATCCTCTCGGGTGGATCGGGTACGCGGCTCTGGCCCCTCTCTCGGTCGCGCCGGCCCAAGCAATTGCTTCCGCTGACCGGTGAGCGGACGATGCTGCAGATGACGTCCGACCGCTGCCGCGAGGCTGCGCGCTTCGCCGCACCGATCATCGTCACCAACGCTCTGCACGCGACCGAGATCGCGCAGCAATTGGCCGAGGAAGCGCCGCGCGCGATCATATTGGAGCCGGCCGGCCGCAACACCGCGCCCGCCATCGCCCTGGCAGCGATCGAGGTGGCGCCGGAGACCCCGCTGCTGGTCATGCCCAGCGACCATGTGATCGAGGACGTGCCCGCCTTTCATGCGGCGATAGCCGCCGCCCTGCCCCTGGTCGAGCAGGGCTGGCTCATCACCTTCGGCATCACGCCGGACAAGCCGGAGACCGGCTATGGCTATATCCGCCGGGGAGACGCGGTGGCGCCGGGGGTCCAGAAAGTAGACGCCTTCGTCGAGAAGCCTTCGATCGAGCGGGCGACCGACTATCTGGCCGACGGCAACTACAGCTGGAATGGCGGCATCTTCCTGTTCCGGGCCGACGCCTATCTGGCGGCGCTCGAGCAATTCGAACCCGAGATGGTCACCGCCGTAAAGGCCTCGCTGAGCGATGCAGCCCGCGAAGGCCGGATGGTGATCCCGGCGGCCGACGCCTTCCTGTCGGCCAGATCGGAGTCGATCGACTATGCGGTGATGGAGAAGGCCGATCGCGTGGCGGTGGTGCCGGTCGAGATGGGCTGGTCCGACGTCGGCAGCTGGGACGCGCTCCACACGCTCGGTGCCCGCGACGGATCGGGCAACGTCATCAAGGGCGACGTGCTCGCGATCGACACCGAAGGCTGTCTGCTGCGCAGCGAAGGCCCGGTGATCACGACCGCCGGCGTGCGCGACCTGATCGTGGTGGCGACCCGTGACGCGGTGATGATCCTGCCGCGCGGATCGAGCCAGGAGGTGAAGAAGATCGTGGAGGGGCTGAAGGCGACCGGCCACGCCACGCTCGACATTCCGTTCTGATCAGTCGCCCACGAACGAGAAAGGCGCCAGCCCCCTTTCGCGCTCGTTGATCGTCACCGCCCGTCCCGCTGGTGGCGCGGCGCGCTGGACGCAGTCGGGGCGCTGGCAGTGGGTGCAGCCCAATCCGATCCGTTCTGCGGGCCCCGACAGGTCGACGCCCCGCGCGATGGCGAGCGACGCCGCATGTTCGGCCGCGACGCCGACCGCCACGACATGCTCGGCCGCAGGTACGCCCGCCGCACCGCCATGGTGGCGAACGCTGCGCGCGATCGTGAACCAGCGCGAGCCATCTTCGAGTTCGGCAAGCTGATGGAGCAGCCGCCCCGGCTGGCTGAAACTGTGGTGGATGATCCAGAGCGGGCAGCGATGCACCGCATAGACGAGCGCCGCGCCGCTGGCACCGGGATAGCCCTTGGACATCTGCCCGGCCCGGTCGATCCGCAACATGAAGAAGGGCAGCCCGCGCGCGCCGACCCGTTGCAGGGTCGTGAGCCGGTGGGCAACCTGCTCATAGCCGGCGCCGAAGCGCCGCTGGAGCAGCTGGATGTCATATCCGCTCGCCTCGCAGGCGCGCAGGAAGCGGCCATAGGGCATCATCAACGCCGCTGCGACATAAGAGGTCACATGCTGCCGGTAGAGCCGCTCGGCCGGGCGATCGCCGAACGCCGCGCCCGACACCAGCGCCTCGATCCCGGCCTTGGCTTCGATCTGGGCGAGCTGAAACGCCGCCTGAAAGGTTCGCGCCGCCGGATCGAGCAACTCGGACAGCTGCAGCTGCCGCGCGTGCAGGTCGAGCCGGCGCAACCGGTCGGGCATCACGTCGAACGGCAGGATCCGGATCGCCAACTGGTGGCGCACCCGCAACCTTTCGGCAATCGCGCCATAGAGATCACCCGCGCCGATGCGAAGCTCGTCGGCCAGCGCTTCCGCCTCGGCGTCGAGGTCGGCGAAATGGTTGCGCCAGCGCTCGATCTCCCGTCGGACCCGCGCGACCGGCGATGGGCCATCGGCCTCCACCACACCACCGCCCTCGCGCCAGCGGTCGAACAGCCGGGCGAAGGCCTCGGCGGCCCCCGGTGCATTGTCCATCCACGCCTCCAGCTCGGCGCGATCGACCGATATGTCGGCGAACAGCGGATCGCCCAGCCGCCGACGCATCGCGGCAGCACCGCCACCGGGCTCCTCCTGGCTGAGGCTGCGCACATCGAAGTCGAACAGTTC
>JAIYAJ010000383.1 GCA_027489105.1 Zymomonas sp.
CGGCATCCCGCGCGACCTTGCCGACGGCCCGGATAAATCCGGCAATCTCCGCTTCGCTCGCGCGCTCGCTGAAATCGTCCCACGACACATAGCGTCCCTTGGGGATCACCAGGATGTGCAGCGGCGCCTGCGGGTTGATATCGTGAAAGGCGAGCGCCCACTCGTCCTCATAGACGGTCTTCGACGGCAGCTCGCCGCGCAGGATCCGGGCGAAGATGTTGCCGTCGTCATAGGGCTGGGTCGCATCGATAGGCATCGGTATCTCCGGTCATTCAGGCTGTGCGGGCGGCTTTTTCGGCCAGCCCGGACAGTCCCTCGCGCCGCTCGAGCTCGGCAAGGACATCCGACAGCGGCACCTTGGTCTCATTGAGCAGGACGAGCAGGTGGAACAGCAGGTCGGCAGCCTCTCCGATGACGGCCTTCGAGTCGCCCTGTAGCGCGGCGATCACGGTTTCGACCGCCTCCTCGCCCAGCTTCTGCGCGATCTTCGGCAGTCCCTTGCCGAACAGCGAGGCGACATAGGACGCAGACGGGTCGGCTCCGCGCCGGGCGGCGATGGTCGATTCGAGCGTGTGGAGTGTCGAGGTCATACCGCGCTTCAAAGCCCGGCAGGCGCGTCAGGTCAATGTCGAAGCGCGGGCGCCGAAGACGGCACGGCCCCCGCCTGCCGTTCGCCGAGTATCTCGGGGAAGGGCGGACGGGGGCCGAACACGCCGCGCAACGCTACAGGGGAAAAAGCAAACTCGTACGCAAATCCACTCGACACTATACTGGTGAACACTACTGGGACTTCGCTTCAGGGGTCGCGCCGCCGGCGGCTTGCAATGCGCCCCACCAGCACGCCGGCGACCGCGACCAGAAGCAAAATCAACGCACTCGGCTGGGGTACATACTCCAGCCAATCCGAAACCGTCTCGGCTTGGGCCATGGCGGGGAAAGCGAGAGCGACCGCTGCGAGCACCGCAAAAACCCCCCGGACTGCGATACCCACGATCGGTTCTCCTTCCCCCGCACTGCCCTCGCGACGAGCCGAAACGGGTTCTTCAATCGTTAAGCCAGAAGCGTGCCAAATCCTGGAAAGCGCGTATTTCCGGGGGAAGTGCGGCAGCGGCTGGTTAATGCCCTGTCGTTCCTGTCAAGTATCCCGACACGGAAAAGGGCGGCCGGATCGCTCCGACCGCCCCCTCGGGACGACGCCGTCTGGCCAGAAGGCGTCAGAAGCCGGCCCAGTCCTGTTCATCGCGCAGGGCGAGATTGCCGCTCACCGCCGGACGGCTGGCGGCCCTTGCCGGTGCACGGGCGGCGACCGGAGCCATTGGCGTAACGATCCGGGCCTTCTTTTCGGCCTCACGCAGGCGGAAGCGGGTAACGAGCTCGGCCAGCGTATCGGCTTCGTCGGCCAGCTGGCGGACCGAGGCGGTGCTCTCCTCGACCATCGCCGCATTCTGCTGGGTGACGCCATCCATGCCGGCCATCACCTTGTTGCTGCTCGACAGCTTGGCGGCCTGATCGGCGGCACTCTCGCTGATCTCCGACACGATCGTCGTGATCTCGCGGATGCGCGATCCGATGCTGTCGAAGGCGGTACCGGCCTGGCGGACCATTTCGACGCCCGACGCCACCTGCGTCACGCTGGTGTCGATCAGCGCGCGGATGTCGGCTGCCGAGTCGGCCGAACGCTGAGCGAGCGCGCGGACTTCGTTGGCGACGACTGCGAAGCCCTTGCCGGCTTCACCGGCACGTGCCGCCTCGACACCGGCGTTGAGTGCCAGCAGGTTTGTCTGGAAGGTGATCGCGTCGATCGCGGAGATGATCTGGCCGATCTCGGCGGTCGACTTTTCGATGTTTGCCATCGCGCTGACGGCGCGCTGCACCACTTCGGAGCCTGCATCGGCCTCGCGGACCGCCGAGCGGACGAAGTCGTCGGCCTGGGCGGTGCGGTTCGAGGTCGCGCCGACGGCGGCGGTCACGCCCGAGATGGTCTCCGCAGTCACGGCCAGTTCGGCGGCGTGCTGCTCGGAACGCTGCGCCAGATCGATCGTGGCGCGGCTGATTTCGGACGAACCGACATGGATCGACTCGGCCGAACGGGCGACTTCGGCCATGGCGTCGTGCAGCGCGGCGATGGTGCGGTTGAAGTCGTCGCGCAGCGTCTCATAGCCCGAGCCGAGCGGCGGCAGGACGACGCGCAGGTCACCATCGGCGAGCTGGCGCAGGCTGCTACCGACGACGTCGATCATGTTGCGCAGCGCCTGCTCGGCCTCATCGCGCTCACGGCTGGCGTCGCGGAGGCGGACGGCAGCCCGAGCCAGGTCGCCGATCTCGTCACCGCGCTCGCAATGGCGCACGGTCACGTCGTAACGGCCGTTGGTGATCTGGGTCATGACACCGCTGACCTCGGCCAACTCCTCGCCGACGCTGGTGCGGATTGAACGGGCGATCTTGTACGCCAGCCAGCCGCCGCCGAGCGCGATCAGCGCGGTCAGCGCCATGGTGACGAAGGCCAGCGCCATCTGCTTGGCGGCAATCGCCTCGGCACGGGCGATGATCGGGTTGCGGATCGCCTCGATCGAGTCGTCGACCTTGTTGCCGGCGGCCATGATCGCGGCAAGCTCCACGGGACTCGGTCCGCCATTTTCCATCGAGGTGGAAACCAGCGACGAATATTTGGCCTGCGCGGCGGTGATCGCGTCGATCAGCGGCAGGTCGGCCTCGTCCGAATCGGCGCGCACGGCTGCGATCGCCTTCGACATGTCGGATAGGTTGGTCACCACATCTCCGCGGCTTTCCTCGGAACGGACCAGCGCATTGCGGAACACGTCGCGCTCGAGCGACGCGAAATCCTTTTCGAGCAACGCTGAGGACAGCGCCTGATTCGATACATGACCATCCTCGCTGATCATCTGGAGGCTCAGCAGCGAACCGCCGATGATCGCCAGCATGATCAGCAGGCTGGAAATCAGCGTCGCCCGCGTCTGCAGCGACAGCCTCTCTCCCAGAGCCCG
>JAIYAJ010000426.1 GCA_027489105.1 Zymomonas sp.
CCGCGCGAGGCCCGGTCGTAGGTCGCGCTGAACTCAAGGATCTCGGAGACGCCAGGCGTGGCCGCGATCTCGGCTTTGATCACGCTCTCGGCGATCGGCAATTCCGAAGGCGGCCGGCCAAGGATGAAACGAAGATGGTCGACCCCGGCCGCCGTGTTCAGGAACCACTCGCCCCGCCACAGTTTTAGCCGCTGGCGGATGTGTTCGCCGATCGCCTCGGCGTCGTAGACCAGCACGGGCGAGCCCGTCGCGTCGACCCGCAGGTCGTTGTGCGGTTCGATGGATAGCCCGACAAAGTCGACCATGGCGTCAGGCTTTCATCCCGTCGATCTTGGCGATCAGCGCCGTCGCTGCAGTCTGCGTTGCGGAATCGGTCGGCGAGCCGCCGTTGAGGTGATCCCGGATCAGAACCAGCGCATCCCGCACGATCTGGAGCAGGCTGTCGCCGCTCTCGGACTTCATGTCGATCTTTCCGGCCGCATCGACCGTGAACTTGTCGCCACCACTCGGCCCGCCGACGATAGCCGTCGAGCCGTCAGCGCGGCGCTGCACCCCGCTCTTGCCGTCGTTCCCGCCGAAGTGAACTCCGCCGGCCGGCATGTTGGTCTGGACGCTGCTGTCCGGCCCGCCGCCCGGGTAGGCGATGGAATCGGACAGGTCATGCATCCGGCCAGGCGCCGCGTCCGCATCGCTGCCTTCGGTCTGGCTCGTGTCGGTGTTGCGCATCCTCGCGTGGGCGACCACGGGGTCGCCAGGCTGCAGGTCGACGTGCACGCCGCCGCCCGCGCTCTTCGGCTGGACGATCTTGATCTTCTGCAGCGGCGGGGCCGTCAGTTGCTTGTCGCCGAACTTCCGCTTCAACTTCGGCTGGATCGTCGCCATCTGCGTGGCACGGTCATAGCTGACGATCGTCGCGTCGAAGGTGGTGACGATCTCTCGGCGCTCGGACTCGGTGACGGCAGCCAGCAATTCGGCCGCGTCCTTGCGGGTCGATGATCCCTGATAGCCAGCCATGCTATTTGACCACCTTCCCGCCCTCGATGCGGTTGCCCTCCGCTTCGACGTAGAATTCTTCGCCGCGGTTCGTGCCGCTGAACGTCACTTCCGAAACCCGGAAAAGGCCGCCGCCGTCGTCGCTCGCCCGCTTGTCCTTGCCGCTGCTCTCGTCGAGAAAATCGGATCGGACATCGATCGTGCGACCGGGCGCGATCTCCGGGTTGAGCAGTGCCTTGATCCGTACGCCCTTGTCGGTAACCGTCGGGATGCCGATCATTCCGGTTTCTTTCGAGACGACCGTGGTGCGCGAGAGCACTTGGTCGTTTTTGACCGCCTCGACCGCGCCATTTTGGATGCTCCAGTAGAACCCGTGCTCGCGGCCCAGTTTATCCATTTCGCGCCCGGCCCAACCGTAGAGGCTCACCGGGCGCTTGTAGGCGGGGAGATCGTCGATCCCCTTCATCTCGCCCTTGGTCGTGCCAGGCATCTCGCCCTGAAGGTATTCGACGATCGCCTTGGGCTTCGTGCCGGCCGGGAAGGTCTTGGACACGGCCCCCTTCTGAATGCCCTCGTTCCCGTCGCCACAGGTCATCTCCGACTTGACGTCGGCAGTTTCCTTGGTGTGCTCGACGTCCTCGATGTCGCCCTTGAAGATGGTCGACAGCGGCCCGTCCTTGTAACCGGCCTTCAACTCGATCTTGTCGAACTCCTCGCCGAGTTGACGGCGATGGGATTTCGTCAGGTTCCAGATCGCGATCGTGGCGCTGTTCGTCTTGCTGCCGATCGTCTTCGTGATGTTGAAGTCGACCTTCAGGTCGCGGATGGTGAGCGTTCCGGCCTTGCCGGTTACCGTCACCTCGACGACCCGGCCCCATTGCCGGACGCTCATGCCGCCACCGCGTCGGGCTCGACATGGAACAGCCGCACGCGGCCGCTAGGCAGTTCGGTGCGGCCCGGCTCGGCCACGTCACCGCCCCAGGGCGCCGCGACAAGGCTGCCGATGCCCAGCGCGAAGGGCTGGACCAGATCCACGCCCAGCACGATCCTGCGGCCCGACAGAACCCGCACGCCATCGACGTCGAGATCGAAGGACCAGCGGTTCGCCCAGGTCGAATAGTTGACCACGAAATCGCAGCGCCGGCCCGAAAGGGTCGTCGTGAACGACTGCGACGGCGCGTCGATGATGGGGAGCTCGCGATAGATCATCACTGCACCGCGTCGGAGAGAACCGAACTCGTCTTGGCCGGCGGCGTCGACGTCCGCGCCGACACCTGGCCGCGCTTCGTCGTGCCCTTGGCCTTATCGTCGTCGGTGTCGCCCGTGGAGCCGCTGGCCTGCGTGTCGACGATGATCACCTCCTGAAGCTCGGCGGTGAACTTCAGGACGCGGGAATGCTCGCGATCACGCGTGGCCGTGATCTCCTTGACCAGCATGTTGCTGTAGACCTTCAGCCCAGTGACCAGGGCGAAAGGTTCGGCCTTCTCCTGTAGCGCGAGCAGCGCCTGATAGGACGAGACGGCCCGGTCGCTGCCGATCACCGATTCCAGCGTCACCGAATAGGGCATACGCCAGGCGTGATCGCTGATCTTCGCCCCGCTTTCGACGGGGTGCTCGGCGATCTCCATCGAGGCGACGTGCTCTTCCGAGATCACGACGTCGACGAAAATGCCGCCGATCGAGCGGCTGACGAGGATGCAGGTCACGGCGCAGCCCCTCCGCCGGTGGCGGTTTGCATGCGGATGTTGGCGGCAGCGGTGCGGACGCCATTTGCCGCCGCTCCCGCGATCTCGCCCAGACCATTCGCCGTCACCGACACGCTGAAGCTGTTGTTCTGCTCATTGTTGACGGTCGAGTTGTCGTTCGTGACCGTCGCGGCGCGATCGGAGGCCATCTTCGTTGCCTGCGTGCCGGGGGACATCTCGCCCTGCTTCTGGCGCAAGCGCTCAAGCCCGTCGATGCCGTCTTGGATCGTCTTGCGCCGGCGGGCGGCCGGCGTGTCGGCGTCCGCTGCGCCAGCGGGGGCCGCCGGCGAAATCTGGATGCCGGGAACGGCCTTCAACGCGCTGAGCAGCGCATCGACGGCTTCCTTGGCCTTCGTCGCCGCGCTGGCGATGGTGTCGAAGAAGTCCGAGAGAAAATTGGTTCCCCCCTCCTTCCATTCCTGGAATTTGGCCACGGCGAGAAGCAGCGCAGTGATACCAGCCGCGATGGCCGCGGCCGGGCTTGTGGCAATGATCGCCAAGGCCGCGCCGAGCGCGCCCAGCCCGGTCGCGATCTTGCCAAGGTTCCCGCCTGTAGCATCATTGACCGATGCCATCGCCGACACGATCGATTGCAGGGCCTCGCCGACCTTCGTCAGGACAATGAAGCCGCCACGGGTGACGTCCTTCAGGAAGTCGCCGAGCCCGCCGCCGAACGCGCGGATGTTGGCCTGGATCTCCTGCAGCGGCAGATCGCGGAGATATTCGCCGAGCTTGCGGAATTCCTGCGAGAAGCTCGCCATGATGCCGGAGCCGAAGGCGTTCTTGAAGCCGTCCATCACCGACTGGATCCGGCCCATGCCGGTCGTGATGTCCTCAGCATTCAGCACGTCGCCGAACGACATGACGCCGGCGGTCTTCGCGGTCTCCTGGACGATCTTCTTGTAGGCTTCGAACGCGCTGGCGGCGCCGAGCAGCTGCGAGACGAGCTGATCGGGTGCGCCCTCCAGCGCCTCCGTCAGGAACGTCCGCTTCTTTTCCGGGTCGCGGATCTTGTCGGCGGCCTTCAGGATGTCGTCGATGACGACGCTGTAGGCCTTCACCGCGCCCTTGGCGCCCTTGATCTTGACGCCGGCCTTGCCAAGCGTCTCGGCCCAATCGCCGCCGTCCTTGGCACCCTCGCGGAGCTTCTGGACGAAGCCGGCGACGAACTTGCGACCATCTTCCGCGGACGCGCCGACGCGCTTCATCACGCTTTCGACGAGCGCTAGCTCCTTGACCGGCACGCCGCCGATGCGCGCGGAATCGATCGTCTCCTGCCGAACTTTGGCGAAGCCGGATGCGAGGCGCGCCAGGGCGGCGCTGGCCGCAGCAGCCGCGCCGGTGATCAGAGCCGTCCGAGCGATGAAGCCAGCGCCGAACTTGACCAGCCCAGCGGTGACGCGGGCGAGGATCACGGCAACCCGCCCGAGCCGGCGCGCGATGGCCGCGGCGAACAGGCCGACTGCGCGGGTCAAGCGCTGGAAAGCCGCCGCAGCACGCTTCAGCTTGTCGAGCCCTTCGACGGTGAAGCCAAGTCGTGCTATAAGTTCTTCGACGATCATCGGCTATCAACCTGCGGGGACGAAATGCGGGACGCTGCGAGCTTCTGGAATGGCCTGGCCGTTGCTGTCGCGGCCATCGGCATGCTGTTGCTGGTCGCGGCGCTGTTCCTGCCCGCGGCGATCGCCGATAAGGGCCCGCTAGCCGCCTTCGGCGGGTTCGCGTTCTTCCTCGCCTATGCCTTTCGCGAGAAAAGCCAGCAGGCGGCGGAATAATCAGCGCGGCCGCTCGCGCCGCTCTTGCGACTTAACCGCCAGCGCTTCCTTCAGGTCGAGCAATTCGTGAAGGTCGGCGACGTCGTCGATCGTCAGGCGGGCCCGCAGATCAGCGATGCAGCACAGCGGCGGATCGGCCATCACAGGCCGCATGAGCCACATTCGGTCGGCCACGTTGGGCGCGATGCGTTTGACGTCGGCCCCGGTCAGGCCCGAACCAGAGCCTTGCGAACGAGCGCCTTGCCCGCTCCGCCGCCCAAAAAATCACGGAACTGCACCTCCAAAACCCAAAAGCACAGAGTGAAGATGTCCCCCAGGTCGCTCGGCGTCACGCCGAAGATCGCCGGGTCGCCGTTGCAGCGACACAGGCCGACCAGATCCTTGACGTAGGCGATAGCCTCGTCCTCGTCGAGCTTGGCCGCGAACTCGGCGATGGCCGCAATGGCCCCGGCTTCCTGCTTCGCTTTGTCGGGCTCGGTCAGCGCCGACATGACGCCGGACGCTGGGCCGAACATCCGGGTCGTGCGCAGCAGAAGGCGCATCGCGCCCTCCGCGTCGAGCTTATCGCACCGATAGGTGTCGGCGCCGATCTTCTTTTCAGCCACGCGACTTTCTCCCTGTGATCTGACGAACGCGCTGCGACTCGGCGGCGTGGCCGAGAGCCTGGCGTGTCGATGCTGCGGCCTGTTTCAGGTCACCCGATGCTGCCGCCTTTAAAGCAGCAACGGCGGCCTTTCGGGCCGCCGCGCAGGAACTGCATGCCATTTTTGCCTGCCTCACCGTGACGCGCCCGGCCTTGCCTACCCGCGCCTGGACAAACCACGCCTGCCGTGCCCCGCCTTGCCTGAGCACGCCGAGCCCAGCCTAACCAAGCCTGCCATGCCGCGCCGTGCGTCGCCTTGCCTCGACTAACCTTGCCTGCCCTGTTGCCCGAAGGCCGCGAGGTTGAGTTAGAGAACTCTCGCCGGAACTCTTGAGCCTGCCGCGCCAGAACTTGCCTAGCCGGGCCACTCCCGAACGCGCCGTGGCACGCCTGCCTTGTTCGCTTCTGCGCGGGCGGTTGATGACCGAACTCGCCCCGTAACGGCGTCCTCATCCTGCCGATTTTATTGCTTTCGGCAAGGCCTTGATCGTCTCATCGACAACGGCAAACAGTTCGCTGAACTCCTTCAGGTCCGCATATCGCTGCCGCCACGCGGACAACTCCTTGAAGGCGCGCTGCAACACGAGCTTGCGCGTCTTCGACATCGACATCGCATGATCTGCCGATCGGTAATGCGAGGTCTCGCCCTCGGGGATGTGGACGAAGGCTCGTGTTCGAACAGCCGGCCTGTCGTCCGACGTGTAGATCGCCACCACCGAGCGGATGAGCCCGCGTGCCTGATTGAGGCGATGCTGGTGAGCCGCCGCGCTGTCATCCCATTCAAAAAAGCTGTGCAAAGGGCTGTTGTGGCTCTTAGCATCGGCCAGAACATCCTCTGGCGTGAGCTCACCCTTTTGCTGCTGACGCAGCATCTCGATGTGCTGCCCGACGATGGTGGCGTTCTGGACGGCTCCCTGTTGGAAACGGGCGCCCTCCGCGAATTCGAAGCCTGCGACCTTCATGACAGCCTCCGAATGTCAGCTTCGGTGGCAACATGGAACATGCCGTTCGATCCGTCCTTCTCAGGGCGCCATTCGCCAACGCCGACCGCAAAACCAGCGGTGTTGAGCAGGTTTAAAATCTGGCCTTCGGACAGGACGTTCCGATTGAAGCGCACGAGGATCTTGGCATGCCAGTCGACGAACTCGCCGCGGTAACGGAGATCCGCCGTCCCCATGCCGACGCGCACCATGTCTTCGCGCATACTCGGCGGCCCGCCCTCGATGCGGACCAGATTGACCCGCGACTTGCACCCGTCGAATGCGCCTTCCACGTCGGCATCTTCGCCGAGGACATGGAAGGCTTGCCGCGCCGCGACCTTCGTGATGCCAGCGACCGAAGTGCCGGCCGTGACCGCGGCCCCTTTGAACGCCACCGACGGGAAGCCGTAGCCGCCGTCCGGTAGCCGGTAGAGCGAAGCGTCGAAGTCGGCGCGCGGGTCTTTCGCCTCCTTGGCGCCCTTGGCCTTCTTCATCTGCTTGTCGAGCATTTCGCGCTTGGCCTTCGCCGACCACGCGTGAACGATCAGGGGCGTGTCGCCGACGATCGTGACTTCCATCAGCCCGATCTTCAGTGCCGGCAATTCGATGCCGACGTCTTCCTTCTTTGCAGCCATGATATGCCTCCATCAGCGCCCGGCCTGGCAGGCCCGAGACGCAAGGGTTCGCTTTCGCGAAACCGAGCGCTGATGAAGCTCTCGAATTCCGCGTCTCAACCGCCCTGCCAGGAGCGGATTCAGATGTTCAGAAGCCTTCGCGGCGGGCTTAGACCGCGCCCGCGAATTCGCTCATGCCGGTCATGAAGGCCCGCTGTTCGAGCAGGCCGTCGAGATCGACGATGCCGTTGTCCCACTCGGCGCCCTCGTCATCGCACTGGGCGCCTTCGTCCTCGCACGCGTCTTCGCAGTCGAGCGCGGCGATGTTGTAGTTCTCGCCGCCGAAGGTAACGCCGGCCAGCGACGGTTCGAGGTCCGGGTCCGCGTCGACGAGGTCGAGCAGCCCGACCAGCCATTCGATCGTCGCCTCGATTTCACCGCGGCGAAGCGCGACCGCGCCTCCCCCGATGATCGGGTCGGTGCCAGGCACCACGTTGGCCAGTGCCGCGCCACCGTCGCGCTCGCCAGCCTCGAAGAAGCGGCGAAGAACGGGGTCGCTGACGAGCGAGGAAAGGGGTATCGTGTTCGGAGCCATGATCGATCTCCCAAAAGATCGGTTGAGGTCAGGACCGGGAGCGAGGTTGGCGCCTTGCCCCGGTCTGTCTTTTATGTATAACCTCTAACCCATGGCGTCAATAGCGGTTAAACCTAAAAAGCGTGGCCGGCCTGCTACCGGCAAAGACCCTCTCGTAGGGGTTCGTTTCCCCCCCGCGCTCACCGCGGCGGTTGATAAATTCGCTGCCGAGCAGGTTCCGCCGGCGTCCAGGTCAGAGGCCGTTCGGACCTTAGTGGCCGAACAGCTCACAGTGCTCGGGCTGATCCCCCACCGCGAAGACCCGGAGGGCGCAAACTGAGGTCCGGCTTGATATGAGCGACGAAGCCGCCATCGGCCCTGATCGACCCAGCGGTCCAGTAACCGAAACCTTCCGCCTGACCATAGGTCCAGACGGTTCCTGCCGCATCGACTTCCTGGCGGGGGACGAGTTGACCGTCACCGCCAGCGTCCTCCTTCACGCCGACCTCGCAGACACTCTGGCAAACTTCATTTCGGACCGCCGGGCGACGTGGGAAAAGGCGCGCAACGATTCTTTGAAAGCGAGACATTGATGGAAATCTCCGAACGCCTCGACCGGCTTCAGGCCGAGGTCAGCGAACTGCGCGACATGGCCCTGATGCAGGTCGCGATCTTGCAGATCATCGCGATGAAGCTCGGGATCGCGCCAGCCGATTACCAGGGCCTGAGCCCAGTCCCGATCCCGACGCCGTTCGACGTCGATGACGCGTTCAGGGCGAAGGATCAGGCGGCCGGGTTGTAAGTGATGTCGTTGGGTTGCCAGCACCCGCAGAAGATCACCCACTCGCGCTCCGAGGCGTTGGCGCCATAAGCGACGCTCGGCTCCTTGGTGA
>JAIYAJ010000273.1 GCA_027489105.1 Zymomonas sp.
AGTCGCCGGTCCTCGCCATCGCCTATCTCCCCCGTGCCGACGGTTCGCGGGACATCGTCATTGGCCCGCCGGGGTCGGGCGATCGCGCAGTTCGCGCTTCAGCACCTTGCCATTGGCGTTGCGCGGCAGGGCATCGACGATCTCCAGCGCCCTGGGAATCTTGTAGGCCGTCAGCTTGCCCGCGCAGAAGTCGCCGATCTCCTCGACCGTCAGCGTCATCCCCTCGCGCAGCGCGGCGAAGACCTTGAGCGTCTCGCCCCAGCGTTCGTCGGGCATGCCGACCACCGCGACCTCGACGATCGCGGGGTGGCGGACCAGCACTTCCTCTATCTCGCGCGGGTAGATGTTGACCCCGCCGGAGATCACCATGTCCTTCTTGCGGTCGACGATATAGAGGAAGCCGTCGGCGTCGCGCCGGGCCATGTCGCCTACGGTCACCCAGTCGCCCTGGATCGCCGCGGCGGTCTCTTCCTCGCGGTGCCAATAGCCGTTGAAGTGCATGGGCGAGCGGCTGAACAGTTCGCCGACCTCGTCCACGTCGCAGACGCTGCCGTCCTCGCGGCGGATCTCGACCGCGACATGGGGGATGGGCGTGCCCACGCAGCGTTCCTTGGAGAGATGCCAGGCCGGTCGCATGTTGCAGACCAGCCCCGCCTCGGTCGACGCATAGATTTCGTGGAGAATGCCTTCCCCGAACCAGGGGATGATCTTCTCCTTCATCGCCTGCGGCAGCGGGGCTGCGTTGGAAATGATCGTCCGGATCGGCGGCCGCCGATAGGGATCGGTGACCTCGGGCGGCAGCTCGAAGATCATCTGGAAATGGGTCGGCACCATGAACACGCCGGTGATGCCGCCATGTTTGAGCCGATCGAGCGTCTCGAGCGGGTTGTAGCGATCGAGGATCTCGACCGTTCCGCCGCTGGCAAGCGACGCCGCCGGAAAGCCGAGGCCCCCGCCATGGTTCATCGGCGCCATGGCGAGAAATTTGTCGTCATAGCCGAAGCAGCCGAATTCGGAGCCCGAGATCAGCCCGACCAGCATCCGCGAGCGGTGCGACAGCAACACGCCCTTGGGCTGGCCGGTCGTGCCGGAGGTGTAGGGAATGGTCCAGACGTCCCATTCCTCGATCCGGGGATAGGCGGCGGGGCGGCCCGCCGAGGCGAGCAGCGCCTCATAGTCCGGCCCCAGCGCGATAAGGCGCACCGACGGATCGAGACCGGCTTCCCGGGCCAGCGCGATGCTCTGCTCGTCGCAGATGACGAGCCGGGCGCGCGAATCCTCGATCGCGACCTTGATCTCCGCCGGGGTCAGGCGGGGGTTGATCGTGGCGACGCCGACGCCGGCATCCGGCAGCCCCGAAACGACCTCCAGATATTCGATGCAGTTGCGCGCGAGGAGCGCGGCCGTGTCCCCCTTGCACAGGCCCAGATCGGCGATCGCCGCGTCGCGCAGGGCGTCGCTTCGCCGGACCAGATCGCCATAGCTGCGGACCTGATCGCCGTAGATGATGGCCGGCTTGGCGGGATCGCGCGCGCAGGCCGCGCGGATCGCATTGCCGAAGGTCATCGGCTGGAAACCCGGCGGCAAGGTCGCCGGGTTCCCCGGGTAGGTGCGTGGAGCTGCCCCTACGGTCATCGCGGGATCTTCGTGAAGATGCGCAGCGCATTGTCGCGCATCAGCTTCGCATGCGCCTCGGCCCGGAAACCGAGCTCGTTCACCTCGCGCACCGCGCGTTCGGGATCGATCACGGGGAAGTCGGTCCCGAACAACACCTTATGGCTGCCATAGCTGTTGGCATAATGGACGTAGGATTTCGGCCAGTGCTTGGGCGCATAGGCGTCGCCAGCGGTGAAGACATTCTCGTGCTTCCAGCACATCGAGATCATCTCGTCGGTCCAGGGGATGCCGATGTGGATGCCGATGAGGGTCAGCTCGGGAAAGTCGATCGCGACCTGGTCGAGCAGGATCGGCTGCGCCACCGACGGCAGCCGGCGGTCCTTGGAATAGACCAGATTATGGCCGACCTGCATCATGATCGGCACGTCGAGCTCGCAGCATTTGGCGTAATAGGGATAGATTTGCGGCGCATTGGGCGGCATCGAGAACCAGTGCGGGTACCAGTGCGCCCCCACGAAGCCATAGTCGCGCACGCCCTGCTCCAGGTCGCGCAGGCCCTGCATGCCGCGCGTCGGATCGACCCCGGCCAGTCCGGAGAAGCGGTCGGGATAGCGGTCGCAGATCTCGGCTATCGCTTCATAGGGAACCTCGAAGCTGCCGCGCACGCGCAGATCGCCGGCACGGACCGCGATCAGCAGCGAGCGCTCGATCCCGGCCGCATCCATCTTGCGGAGATAGTCCTCGATCGCGATGCCGGGCCGCAGGGCAGGATCCATGCGGACCTGCTCCTTGAAATTCTCATCAAGACCGGTCCAGCCCTTCTGGACGGCCTCCGGCGTGAAGATGTTGCATACGATATCGATATATCCGGACATGGGCACCCGTTCGCTGGAGTCTGCGCATCCGCCTCGCATGCAAGGCTAGGTTGCCCTTGCGTGACGGGTCAACGTCATCATGGATGCGCTTCACAAAAACATATTTCTGTGTTTTGTGGCATTGCTGACCGCTGATGAAGCGCTGCCGCGTGGCCATTGCACAGATATATGTTTTCGGACATTTCATTTCTGCTTCCATTGACCAGCGGTCGCCCCTGTCCGTAGCGTGAGATGAAAGGGCCTGGCTCGACCGGGAAGCGACGATGGCGGGACGGCGGATGCGGGGATGAGCGGAGACGATGTCGTCAAATCTGTCGGGCGCGTCTTCGCGATCCTCGAACTGTTCGACCGCAGGCGCGACGGCATGACCGCGACCGAGATCGAACGCGCGCTCGACTGGCCCAAGTCGAGCACATTGGCCCTGCTCAAGAGCATGGTCGCGCTCGGCTATCTCGCCTTCGACCGGATCGAGCGCCGCTATTCGCCGACGATCCGCGTCGCGCGGCTCGGCGACTGGATCGACGGCGCCGACGAACGCCGCGACCTCGATGCGCTGGTCGAGGATTGCGCGGCGATGACCGGGCACACCGTCACCATTTCCGCCCAGAACGACCTGCGGATGCAATTCCTGCTGGTCGAGGCCGGCAGCCGTCCGCTGCGCATGAACATCAATCCGGGACTCAAAGGGCCGCTGTTCCAGTCGAACATGGGCCGCGTCGCCCTGTCGACCAAGAGCGATGTCGAGATCGGACGGCTGGCCGAACGGGTCAACCGGCGGGCCAGCCTGCTGGGCGAGCGCGTCGACGATCTGGACGAGGTGCTGGCGCATGTCGGCCGCATCCGACAGGAGGGCTTCAGCGCCGGCTATGGCCGCTTCATCCCTCATATCGGCGTGCTGAGCTGGCCGCTGCAGCGCCAGCCGGCTGCGCCTGTGCTGGTCCTGTCGATCGGCGGCCCGGTCGACGAGGTGCGCGCGTCGGAAAGGGAGATCGCGAAATTGATTCCGGCACTGCTCGAAAGCCATGGCTTTCCGGCCAAGGGCGTGCCCGGCGGCTGGGGCAAGGAGCCGCGTCATGGCCGGTGACGACATCGTCAAATCAGCCGCGCGGGTTTTCGCGGTGCTCGAATTGTTCGAGGCCGAGCAGCGCCCGCTGACGGCGACCGCGATCGAACGCGCGCTGCAATGGCCGCAGTCGAGCACGCTGGCGCTGCTCAAGACGATGGTGCAGCTCGGCTATCTCGCGCTCGATCCGCTCGAACGCCGCTATGAGCCCACGCTGCGCCTGTCCAATCTCGGCCGCTGGGTGGGGGCGCGCTTCGTCCAGGGGCATCTCGACGACCTGATCCGCGAGGTCGCCGAAGCGACCGGCGAGACCGTCTCGATCGTCGGCCAGAATGATCTGTGGATGGAGTTTCTGAGCGTCCGGGCGGGGCGCAACCCGCTGACGCTGAACATCGATCCGGGCTCGCGCGCGCCGCTGTTCGGTTCGATCATCGGCATGGTCGCCCTGTCCTGCCGCAGCGACCGCGAGATCGCCGAACTGGGCAAGCGCGTGCGCAAGCTGCCCGCCGGGGAGCGCGAGACCCCCGACATGGCGCATGTCGCCGAGGAGATCGCCGCGATCCGCGAGAAGGGCCATGGCGTCGGCTATGGCCGCTACATCGCCAGCGTCGGTGCCGTCGCCTGGCCGCTGCGGCAGGAGGGCGATCCCCGCCCGCTGATCCTCTCGGTCGCCGGCCCGACCGAGATGATCCGCGAGGCCGAGCCGAGGATCGTCGTCGCGGTCGAGAAGATCCTCGCCGACCACCGCCCCGCCCGGAGCCGCCTCGCATGACCGACCTTTCCGCCCCCGATCCAGGCCCTGCTCCGGCGATCCGCCGCGTCTATGCCGATCTGGCCGAAGGGCAGTTGCATCTCCGGCAGCGCGCGGGGCAGGGAACGCCGGTCATCTTCCTCCACCAGACCGCCAGTTCCTCCGCCATGTGGGAGAGGGTGATGCGCGCCTGGCCGCTGGCACATCCGCTCCATGCGATCGACACGCCGGGCTTCGGCGGCAGCTTCGATCCGGACGGGGCGCCGGACATCGCCCGCTATGCCGGCTGGGTGGCGGAGGCGATGGATGTGCTGGGCCTCGATCGCGCCCATCTCGTCGGGCACCATACGGGGGCGGCGATCGCGCTGCAGCTGGCGGCGACCCACGCCGACCGGGTCGCCAGCGCCGCGCTGATCGGCCCGGCCGTGCTGACCCCGGAGGAGCGGGCCGCCTTCGCCCGCAAGCTCGGCCGCCCCTTCCCGCCGGTGCGCAGCGGCGCCTATCTGCTGCAGAATTGGGAATATCTGCGCCAGGGCGGCGCCGACCGCGACATCGCGCTGCTCCACCGCGAGATGCAGGACATGCTGCGCGCCTGGGCCGCGCGGCCCCATGCCTATGGCGCGGTCTGGGCGATGGACTCCGAACCGCTCTACCGCGCCCTCGCCTGCCCGACGACCGCGATCGCCGCGCGCGACGACCTGCTCTTCCCCTATCTCGAACGGCTGAAGGCGCTGCGTCCGGACATCGTCTGCGTCACCCTCGAGGAAGGCGGCAATTTCGAACCCGACCTCGCGACCGACGCGCTGGTCGAGGCGCTGCTGGGGCATGTCGGGCGGGCGGAGGCCACCGCAATATTGTGAACGCGGCCCCGCGATCAGCCCCGCGCCCGCGCCAGCACCGCCTGAGCCCGCAGCAGATGGGGGCGGTCGAGCATCGCCCCCTTGTGGCCGATCGTCCCCAGCGTCGGATTCGCCGCGAACAGGTCGACGATCTCCTGCGCCGCCGCACATTCCTCCGCCGTGGGGGTGAAGGCGGCGTTGATCACCGGGATCTGCGCCGGGTGGATGGCGAGCATGCTGCGGAAGCCATCCTGCCGGACTTTCGCGGCCAGCGCGGCGAGGCCGGCTTCGTCGCGGAAGTCGCCGTGAATCGTCTCGACCGCCGGCACCCCGGCGATGGCGGCGCCGGTCAGGCAGAAGCTGCGCGCCAGTTCATAGGTGAAGCCATAGCGACCGTCGGCCTCGCGGTTGGTGGTCGCGCTGAGCGCGGTCGCGATGTCCTCCGCGCCCCAGGTCATCGCGGCGAGGCGCGGCATGTCGGCATAGCTGCCGGTCGCGAGCAGCCCCTCGGGGGTCTCGGTCGCGACGATGATCACGGCGGTCTGGCTTTCCATGTCGCCATTGCTCGCCTCGAACGCCGTCAGATAATGGCCGAGCAGTTCGACATCGGCGCGGCCGCGCGGCTTGGGCAGCATGAGTCCCCCCGGCCGGCCCGGCATGATCGCGGCGAGATCGAGCAGCGCATGGGGCGTCTGAATCGGGTTGATGCGGACCCACAGGCGGTGGCGCTCGGCGCCATGCGCTTCAAGGAAGGCGCGAACCAGCAGGCGCGCGGCGGGCTTCTCGCCCTCGGCCACCGCGTCCTCCAGATCGATGATGACGATGTCGGCCTCTGACGCGCGCGCCTTGTCCATCTTCCTGTCGCTGTCGCCGGGCGCGAACAGCCAGGACCGGGCGCGCCGCGCCGCTTCGAACGATGACGTCATGCTTTTCCCCCGAACCCCGTTGTGGACCGCTCGTGTGCCGCGATCATGATTTCACATAGGCCCAGCCGCCGTCGAGGTTCAGCGTCTGCCCGACCACGAGGCTGGCATCGTCGGATGCAAGGAACAGCACGCCACGCGCGACCTCATAGGCGTCGCAGGGCCGGCCGAGCGGCAGGCTGGCGGTCATCTGCTGCTTGGCATTGGCGTCGGCCGCGAAGAAGCGCTCGAGCATCGCCGTCTGCACCAGACCGGGGCTGACCGAGGCGACGCGCACCCCGCTCTGCGCCAGTTCGAGCGCCACCGACTTGGTCATCGCCAGCACCGCCGCCTTGGACGCGGTATAGACCGAGAGCCCGGCAAAGCCGACATGCGCCGCGATCGAGGCGAAGTTGATGATCACCCCCGCGCCGCGCGGCTTCATGAGCCGCACCTCCTCGCGCATGCACTGGAATGTGCCCTGCACATTGACCGCGAAGACCCGATCGAAATTGGCGTCGGGCTGATCCTCGACCAGCGCCACATGCCCCTCGATCCCCGCATTGTTGATCGCGATGTCGAGCGGCGTGCCGCTCTGCGCGATCGTTGCGAACAGGGCCGCGACGTCGTCGGGGCTGGCGACGTCCGCACGGATGAACGCGCCCTGCGCGCCAGCCTCTCGGATGAGATCGACACATTCGGCGCCCGCCGTCTCGTCGATGTCGGCGAGGATAAGGCTGGCGCCCTCCTTCGCGAATTCGAGCGCGACCGCGCGGCCGATGCCGGCGGCACCGCCCGTCACCAGCACCGACTTTCCGGCGAAGCGCCGCATCCCGCTTGTGGCTGCCATCTCTGTCATCTCGTCTCTCCCATTATCTGATCCGTTCGCGTTACGCTGCCTGCCTCACAGGCGTCCGGCCGGCCATTCTCAGCCCGACCGCTGGCTGATCCGGCGGTTCTCTATGCTCGGCCGCACCCAGCGCAGCGCATCCGGGGGATGGCGCCCGCTATCGGCCGAATGGCGCTTGGCATCCATCGCCATGCGCCCGATCTCGGGCTCGAAGGTGCGGAAGGTGGCGATCAGGAAATCGAGGAAGACGCGCAGCTTGGGCAGCATAAGCTCGGTCGTCGGGAAGACCGCGTAGAGCCCATGGTCGAGCAGGTTGGGCGCGAACTCATAGTGAGGCAGCACGCGCTTGACCCGGCCGAAGCTCAGATCATCGGCGATCAGCCAGGCCGGGAGCAAGCCGATGCCGACGCCCAGCACGACAGCATTGTGGAGGATATTGGCGTCGTTCACCTGCAGGTTGCCCGACACCCGAACCTCCTTTGCGCCCGCCGCCGATCGATAATGCCAGACCGCCCCGCCAGTCTCGCCCGAGCCCGCCTGCGGGAAGGCCAGGCAATTATGCTGTAGCAGATCCTCGGGCGCGCGGATTTCCGGGTGGCTCGCGAGGTAGAGCGGGCTTGCGTAGAGGACGCGCTCGAGCCCCTGCGACAGGCGGCGCATCGTCAGATTCTGCTCCTCGGGTGTGCCGATCCGGATGCTCAGGTCGATCTTGTTCGCGAACAGGTCGAGATTGTCGTCCGACAGGATCAGCCGCAGCGTGATGTCGGGATAGGCGAGCAGGAAATTGGGCAGCGCGTTGGACAGGAATTTCTCGGCGATGCTGGCGCGGGTGTGGACCGTCAGCAGGCCACGTGGCGCCGATTGCTGTTCGGCCATCGACTGCGACAGCACGTCGATCTGGTCCAATATCTTGCAGGCCTGATCGAAATAGAGCCGCCCGGCGGTCGTCAGCGCGAGTTTCCGGCTGGTCCGGTTGAGCAGCCGCGCCCTGACCGCATGTTCGAGCTGGCTGATCTTGCGCGACACCGATCCCGGCGACAGGCCGATCTCACGCCCCGCCGCCGACAGGCTACCCAGCTGAACCGCGCGAACGAAGGTTCGCATTCCCTCTAGCGTGTCCATGCTCTCTCCCGCAGCCGTTCGGCCATGGCAGAGACATAGCATGGGTGCGGCGACGCGGACGATCCGCGTTCGCCATGGGCGCGTCCGGTCGTCATCGCGTCCGAAGGCATGGACACGGGCTCAGGCGGCGGCCATTTCCCGGCGCCGGCGCGCCGTCGCCTCGACATTGACGGTCAGCTGCTCGGGCGCACGGATGGGGTCGCCCTCGATCACCACACCATAGTCGCGATAGGCGCCCTCGATCGTCACATATTCGTCGCGGACGTCGCATTTGACCCGCTCGGGATCGCGCGCCAGCGGGTCGCCCCAGCCGCCGCCGCCGCCGGTCTGGAAGCGGAAGGCTCCGCCGGCCTTGACCGACCAGGATTTGCGCGAGGCGTAGTAATAATAGCGCCCGTTCGGGTCGACGCGCTTGGTCTCGGGATCGAGCATGCCGACAACCGGGACCGACTGGGCGAGAATGGCATCGTCGGCCGGGAGCAGCGGGCCGAGGTCGACGCCCCCGTCCTCTTCGCCGGGGAACAGCCAGCAGGCCTGGGTCGTGCCCGGACGCCCGCCATAGACGCCGATCCCGCTCGGCTCCTTCGCATGCAGCGCGATCGACAGATGCTCGCCATCGGCCAGCCACAGCGTATCGCGCCGGACCGCAGCACCGCCGCGATTCTCGCCGGGGCCGGCTGTGTCGGCGACATATTCCTTGCGCATCACGACGACCGGCACGTCGGACTCGACCGCCTCGGTCGCGGGGTCGAGATTGTTGCTGACGTGAAAGACCGTATAGCTGTCGCCGTCGCCCGCCTTGGTCCCGCCCCAGGGGCCATGTTCGCCGCCGCAATTGCCG
>JAIYAJ010000438.1 GCA_027489105.1 Zymomonas sp.
CAGCCTGCTCGCGAACCGGAATGAACGGAAAGGTACGTAGATTGGAGATCGACACCTTTACGGCTTCGAACTCCATGGCGCGCTGGGCGCCATCGCCGTCGCCATGTTCCGCCAGCACCCGCTCGCGCGCCTCATCGAGCAACGAGACCCAGTCGGAGATGAAACCGCCCTTGCCGGGCTCCGCATCGATGAAGCGGTGGCTCAGGGCGGCGGCGCAGCCGCCGCAGCTCTGGTGGCCGAGCACGACGATTTCGGGCACTTCGAGCTGCGTCACCGCGAACTCCAGCGCCGCCGACACGCCATGATGGCCCGGCGAGGTTTCGAACGGCGGGACCATGTTGGCGACATTGCGCACGACGAAGATCTCGCCGGGAGAGGTGTCGAAGATGATCGTGGGATCGACCCGGCTGTCCGAACAGGCGATGACCATCAACTTGGGACTCTGGCCATCGGCAAGCTGGCTCCAGCGCTCGCGCTGCTGGGTCCAGCCATTGCTCTTGAAGCGGCGATAGCCTGCGATCAATCCGGTAAAGTCGGTCATGGCCATTGGACTAGTCGCGGTGATGGGGGCTGGCAAGTGGTCGACTCATCGCCTATCTGAACGGCCATGAGCGAACCTCTGCCCACGCCCGCCACCCCATCCGCCGTCGTCAAGCAGCGCAAGCCGGACTGGATCCGGGTGAAAGCGCCGATGGGGAAGGCCTTTGCCGACACCAAATCTCTCATGCGCCGCCTCAACCTGGCAACGGTGTGCGAGGAAGCGGCTTGCCCGAACATCGGCGAGGGCTTGGCGAAGAAACACGTGACGGTGCTGATCCTGGGCGACACCTGCACCCGGGCGTGCGCCTTCTGCAACGTGAAGACCGGCATGCCGCGCGCGGTCGACCCGCTCGAGCCGCAGCATGTCGCCGATGCCGCTGCCGAACTGGGCCTCGAGCATATCGTCGTGACGTCGGTCGACCGCGACGATCTGCCCGATGGCGGCGCACGCCACTTCGTCAAGGTGATCGAGGCGCTGCGCCGCACGACACCCTCCACGACTATCGAAATCCTGACCCCGGATTTCCGCAACAAGGCCGACGCGGCGATCGAAATGATCGTGGCCGCGCGGCCCGACGTTTATAATCACAATCTGGAAACGGTCCCGAGGCTCTACCCGACGATCCGCCCCGGTGCGCGCTATTACGCCTCGCTGCGCCTGCTGGAGTCGGTCAAGCGGCTTGACCCGACGATCTTCACCAAGTCGGGCATCATGGTCGGCCTCGGCGAGGAGCGGCTGGAGGTCCACCAGGTAATGGACGACATGCGCTCGGCCGACATCGACTTTATTACGATGGGCCAATATCTGCAGCCGACGCCGAAGCATGCCAAGGTGGCGGAGTTCGTAACGCCAAAGACGTTCGAGGCCTATGCGGCGATCGCGCGCGCCAAGGGCTTTCTGCTGGTGGCGGCGACGCCGCTGACCCGCTCCAGCTACCACGCCGGTGAGGATTTCGCGAAGATGCGCGATGCCCGCAACGCGGAACTGGCGCGCAAGGCGGTTCCGGCGGCCTGATATGCCGAGGCATCACGAGGTCCGGACGCTCCCTTACCGCCCGGAGCAGATATTCGATCTGGTGGCCGACGTCGCATCCTATGGACAGTTTCTGCCCTGGGTGTCGGCAGTACGCGTGCGATCGGACAGCGAGACCGAGATGATCGCTGACCTGATGGTGGGCTTCAAGGCGTTGCGGGAGAAGTTCACATCGAAGGTCACCAAGCAGCGCCCCCAGAGCATCCATCTCGACTATCTCGACGGGCCGCTCAAATATCTGCGTAACGACTGGACCTTCGCGCCGGACGGGAAGGGCGGGACGCTGGTCGACTTCTCGATCGAGTTCGAGTTCAAGTCGCGTCTTTTCGAGATGGTCGCGGGGCAGGTTTTCGACCGGGCGCTGCGCATGATGATCGGCGCGTTCGAGGAGCGCGCCGCCAAGCTCTATGGGGTCCCTTCGAGCGACGCTCCCGGCATCAGCAGTTCCAGCGCGCACAGCGCCGCCTGAAGACGGACGCCGCCGCGTCCCAGATCACCGAAATGCCGCTTGTCGGCGGCGATGTCCTCCGGATCGGCACCCTTGATCGCGCGGCCGAACACAACCGTGCCGACCGGCTTCCTGTCGCTGCCGCCACCGGGACCCGCAACTCCGGTGATCGCTACGGCGATGTCGGCGTCGCTGCGCTCCTGCGCGCCGCGCGCCATCGCCCAGGCGACCGCGATCGAGACGGCGCCGAAGGTCTCGATCATCTCGAACGGGACGCCAAGCATCGCGACCTTCGCCTCGTTCGAGTAGGTGACAAAGCTTGAACCGAGAACGTCAGACGACCCCGCAATCTCCGTGATCGCTGCGGCGACGAGGCCCCCGGTGCAGCTCTCGGCAAGCGCGATCCGGCGTCCGGCGGCACGGTTCGCATCCACCACGCGACGGGCGGCTTCGAGCAGTTCCGGCGGGAGAAGGCTGTCGATCTTGTCGGTCATGCGGCGGTTCCGTTCATATCGGCTGAGGCACCCTTATCGTGGCGATGGCCTGCGCGGCTATGCCTTCCTTGCGACCGGTGAAGCCCAGCCGCTCGGTCGTGGTGGCCTTCACGCTCACCTGCGCTTCGGAAAGGCCGAGGATGCGGGCGATATTCGTCCGGATCGCGGCGCGGTGCGGCCCGACTTTGGGGGCCTCGCAGATGATGGTGAGGTCGACGAAGTCGATGATCCCGCCGGCCTCGGCGACCAGCGACCGGGCATGGTTCAGGAACAGCTCCGAGTCCGCGCCCTTCCATTGCGGATCGCTCGGCGGGAAATGGCTGCCGATGTCACCCGCCGCGATCGTGCCTAGAAGGGCGTCAGTCAGAGCGTGTAGCGCGACATCCGCATCGCTGTGCCCGGCAAGGCCATGGCTATGCGGGATGGCGACGCCGCCCAGATGGACGCGATCGCCCTCGGCAAAGGCGTGGACGTCGAAACCCGAGGCGGACCGGCTGATCATCGGAAACCTCTCGGCAGCCGCGTCGAAATCGGCGGCATAGGTCAGTTTTTCCAGGGTGCGATCCCCCTCCACCACGGCAATGCGGAAACCGGCGGCGCGTGCCACCTGGGCATCGTCGGTCGCTTCGCGGTCCGCCGGCCAGGCCTGGTGCGCGGCGATGATATCGGCGCGCCGGAAGGCCTGCGGCGTCTGGATGCGCCACAGCGCGTCACGCGAGACCGTGTCACCCAGCAGCCCGTCGCCTCTGGCCAGCGTATCCACCACGGGTAGCGCGGCAATCGCTCCGTCGTGATCGTCGAACGCAGCGAGCAGCCGCTCGATCACCGCAGCGGGAACGAAGGGGCGCGCGGCGTCGTGGATAAGGACGATGTCGGCGTCGCAGGCGGCGAGGCCGGCAAGGACAGAGTCGCGCCGGGTCGCGCCGCCGATCACCGGCGGGGGCAGGCGCGCACCGGCTATCGCAGACGCATAGAGCGACTCCTGGCCTTCACCGATCACCACCTGGACGACGTCGATGCGGGGATGATTCAGCAGGGAATCGATCGCGTGGCGCAGCACCGGCTTCCCGGCCAGTTCGCGATATTGCTTGGGTATCTCGCTGCCGCTGCGCACGCCGCGCCCGGCTGCGACGATCAAGGCTGCTATGCGGGGCGCGCCGTTCATCGGTCGGCGCTTTAGGATGCCCGGCCTCGCAGGTAAAGCGCCCGTGACGTCGCTCATGCGGCCAGCTTGCTCCGCAGGCGATATGCGGCTAGGGGAGTGCTGCTTTTTTAGGCAACATGGCAGCCATGACACCCACATTGCGTCCCATTCAGATCGGTCCCGTTCGGATCGACAGCCCGGTCATCCTCGCGCCCATGACGGGCGTCAGCGATCTGCCCTTCCGGCGGGTCGTGCGCGGCTATGGTTCGGGGCTGAACGTCACCGAGATGATCGCCAGCCAGGCCGCGATCCGCGAAACCCGCCAGTCGCTGCAGAAGGCGCTGTGGGATCCGTCGGAGGAGCCCGTCTCGATGCAGCTGGTCGGCTGCACCCCCAAGGAAATGGGGGAGGCGGCGAAGCTGAGCCAGGATCGTGGTGCTGCCATCATCGACATCAACATGGGCTGCCCCGTGCGCAAGGTCGTCAATGGCGATGCGGGATCGGCGCTGATGCGGACCCCCGATCTTGCGGTCGAGATCGTCAAGGCGACGGTGGCCGCAGTCGACGTGCCGGTGACGCTCAAGATGCGGATGGGCTGGGATCATGACAGCCTGAACGCGCCCGAGATCGCCCGCATCGCCGAGGATGTCGGCGTGAAGATGATCACGGTCCATGGCCGTACGCGCAACCAGATGTACAAGGGCAGCGCCGACTGGGCCTTCGTGCGCCGGGTCAAGGAGGCGGTCTCGATCCCGGTCATCGTCAACGGCGATATCTGCTCGATCGACGACGCGATCACCGCGATCGAATTGTCGGGCGCCGATGGGCTGATGATCGGTCGCGGCTCCTATGGCCGCCCCTGGCTATTGTCGCAGGTGATGCATTTCTTCGAGACTGGCGAGCGCAGGGCAGATCCCACGGTCGAAGAGCAATATCACGTCATTCTCGCGCATTATCACGAGATGCTCGAACTCTACGGCAAGGACGTCGGGGTCAATATGGCCCGCAAGCATATCGGCTGGTACACCAAGGGTCTCACCGGATCCGCCGAGTTCCGCAACAAGGTCAATCAGGAGGCCGATCCGGCGCGCGTCATCGCGATGCTCGGTGAGTTCTACGCACCGTGGCTCTCCCGCGCGGCGGCCTGATGCGTATGGCGAAACGCGGGGCGGTCCCCCGGGTAGCCGCCGACGCGCCATCGCCGGCCGAGACGCTGGCGGCGATGGCGACGGCCGTTCTGGTAATCGATCCCGACGGGATCGTCGTCGATCTCAATGCGGCCTGCGAATCGCTGTTCAACCTCAGTCGGAACCAGATCGTCGCCAGGCCGGTGTTCGACGCTATCGGTCATCCGCTGACGTCGATGCCCAGCGACGCACCCTTCGCGGCCTATGACCTTGAAATCGTCGTTCCGCTCGGCCGGCGCATGCGTGTCGACCTGATGGTGGCGCCGCTGCCCGAGCGGGCGGGGTGGCGGACCGTTTCGATCCACGCTCATGCGCGCAGCGCCATCGGCGCACGTTCCGTTGATCGCGAGGGTGGTACCCGCACCGCCGTCGCCGCCGCCGCGATGCTCGCGCATGAGATCAAGAACCCGCTTTCGGCGGTGCGAGGCGCGGCCCAATTGCTTGAGTCGACCTGCGACGAGGAGTCGCGCGCGCTTACCCGGCTGATCCGCGAAGAGGTCGATCGCGTGGCTGCGCTGATCGACCGCATGCAGGGCTTCACCGACACGCGGCCGATGGAGATGACGCCGCAGAACATCCATGCGATCCTGGGCCATGCCCGCGAAGTCGCACTGCAGGGGTTCGCCAAGGGACGTGTGATCCGTGAAATCTATGATCCCTCTCTGCCGGCTGTGCTCGGCCACCGGGATTCGCTCATCCAGATTTTGATCAACCTGTTGAAGAACGCTGCCGAGGCGATGGAAGCGATGCCAGGTGCTATCACCCTGACCACGGCCTATCGGCATGGCGTCTCGATGCGCCGTGCCGACGGGAACGCCCGCCAGCCGCTGCCGATCGAACTGTGCGTGATCGACGAGGGGCCTGGCGCGCCGCCGGAGATCGAGGGGCATTTGTTCGATCCGTTTGTCACAACCAAACGCAGCGGGAGCGGGCTCGGTCTGGCACTGGTCGAGAAGCTCGTCGCCGATCAGGGCGGCATCATCGAATATGCGCGGGAGGGGCTTCCCCCGAAGACTGTCTTCCGCCTTCTCCTCCCCAGGGCGAGGGTCATGGCATGAGTGGCGTTGGCGGGCGTGTATTGGTGGTGGATGACGATGCGGCGATCCGCACCGTGGTTCGTGAGGCGTTGCGGCGGGCGGGGCATGTGGTCGAGACGGCCGCCTCGGTGGCCGACCAGCGGCGCCTGTTCGCCAGCTTCGACCCGCAGGTGCTCGTCACCGACGTGATGCTGCCCGATGGCAATGGGCTCGACGTCATCCCGGAGATGCTCGCCAAGGATCCGGGGCTTCCGGTCATCGTGCTGTCGGCGCAGAACACCTTCACGACCGCCTTGCGCGCGACCGAGCAAGGCGCGTTCGATTATCTGCCCAAGCCGTTCGATCTCGGCGAACTGGCCCGGGCCGTTTCCGATGCGCTGGCGGCGCGGGCTGCGAGCAGTGCCGCGGCGGCGGCGAGCGAGGCGACCGAGGACCTGCCGCTGATCGGCCGCTCCCCGCCTATGCAGGAGGTGTACCGCACCATCGCCCGGGTCGTGGCGAACGACCTCACGGTGCTGGTTCTGGGCGAGTCCGGCACCGGCAAGGAACTGGTCGCCCGCGCCATCCATGACTTCGGCCCGCGCTCTGCGGCGCCATTCGTCGCCATTAACATGGCCGCGATCCCGCGCGAGCTGATCGAATCCGAGCTTTTCGGGCATGAGCGCGGGGCCTTCACCGGCGCGCAGGCGCGGTCGGCGGGCCGCTTCGAACAGGCGCAGGGCGGAACGCTCTTCCTCGACGAGATCGGTGACATGCCGATGGAGGCGCAGACCCGGCTTCTGCGCGTGCTCCAGGCCGGCGAGTTCACGACCGTCGGTGGCACCCGATCGATCAAGGCCGACGTCCGCATCATCGCGGCGACCCACAAGGACCTTCCCCGGCTGATCGCCGACGGAGGCTTTCGCGAAGATCTCTATTACCGTCTCAACGTTGTCCCGATCAGGCTCCCGTCGCTGCGCCAGCGCGGCGAGGATATCGGCGAACTGGCGCGCTTCTTTCTCGATCGGGCGGCGGCTGACGGGCTGCCGCGCAAGGCGCTCGATCCGGGAGCGGTGACGCGACTCATGCAGCATGGCTGGCCGGGCAATGTCCGCGAGCTTGAAAATCTGATGCGGCGCCTCGCCGTGCTCAGCCGCGAGGATGTGATCACCGCGAGCCTCGTCGAGCAACAATTGCACCAACAGCAGCCGACGGACTTCGCCGCCTCCACTGCCATGGTGAGCGCCGCTGGGCTGGCGGATGCGGTGGGCCAGCATCTGGCGAGCTATTTTTCCGGCTTCGGCCGCGATCTGCCACCGGATGGTCTGTACGATCGGGTGCTGGCCGAGATGGAACGCCCGTTGTTGCGGCTTACCCTGGCGGCGGTCAAAGGCAATCAGCTGCGCGCGGCGCGGCTTTTGGGGATCAACCGCAATACGTTGCGCAAGAAGCTGACCGATTTGGGGATCGACGCGCTGGCGGCAAAACGCTCCGACTGACCTGCGGTCGCGGCGCGACATGGCGTTGCGCGCGTGCGACGTCACTGTGTTCCCGAAGCCACGCTGTTGTGGTAACCCGGCCACGATGGCGTTTCCCGGCCCGACATTGACACGCGTGCGGCGACGGCTGGTCATGGCCTGGCGGCTGCACCGCCTGATGCCTTTGATCGAGATCGCGACTCCGATCGCGACGCTGCTGATCCTCATCGCCAGCTATCGTATCATCGCGGCCAGCGGTCGGCCGCAGGTTCCGATTTCTCCGACCTTCGCGACCCTCCTGCTCGGCGCCAATCTGCTGGCGTTCATGAGCCTGATGGTGCTGATCGCGCGGCGCGTCGCCATCTATCGCGCCTCGCAGTCGGAACTTGGGAGTAGAGGGCGGCTCCACGTCCGGCTGGTTGCCTTCTTCTCGCTGATCGCGACCGTCCCGACCTTGCTCGTGGTCGTGTTCGCGTCGCTGTTATTTCAGCTCGGCACGCAATTCTGGTTCTCCGACAAGGCGCGGGTCGTGCTGCGAAGCTCCGAGCGGGTCGCGCAGGCCTATGTCACCGAGAGCAAGGAGCGGCTTCTGGGCGACATCACCGCGATGTCGGGCGACCTTCGCTATTTCCTGTCCGCGACGACCATCGACGACCCCCGCTTCGCGACGGAATTCGCCCGGCAGATCGCCTATCGCGGCCTTTCGGAGGCCGCGATTATCAACATCGACAGTTCGGGGACGCCCCAGCTGATCGCGCTGGCCAATCTCGACAAGCGCGCTCTCGACAAGCGGCTTCCACCCGCGACAATCCCCTTTCTGCAGGGGGGGCAGCCGCGCATCACCGCCGAAGCGGGCGACCGCATCGAGGGCACTATCCTGCTCGACGGGGCAAGCCGGACCTATCTCTACATCTCGCGGCAGGCGGCACCCGACGTACTGGCGCAGGCGGTCCGCGCGCGTTCGGCGCTCGGCGATTATGTGGCCACGATCGATCGCGCGCGGGCCTTGCAGCTGCGCTTCAACATCCTGCTGATGATCATGGCGCTCGCCATTCTCGGCGTGGCCATCTGGGTCGCGATGCGTGTGGCCGACCGGCTCGTACGGCCGGTCAACGAGCTGGTGTCGGCGGCGCGTCGCGTTGCGGCCGGCGATCTGTCTGCGCGCGTCCATATTTCTCCCAGTTCGGACGAGGTCGGTACGCTTGGCAGCGCGTTCAACCGCATGACCCGCAAACTGGGCGAGCAGACGGGCGCTCTTGTCGCCGCGAACAGCCAGCTCGAGGATCGCAGCGCCTTCATCGAAGCGGTGCTCTCGGGCGTCACCGCGGGGATCGTCTCGGTCGACAGCCAGCGTCTTGTTACCCTCGTCAACCCGTCAGGCCGTACCATGCTCGACCTGCAGGAACCGGTCGAAGGCCGACCGCTGGTTGAGATCAGCGCCGAACTCGATCGCGTTCTCGACAGTGGCAATCGCGAGGTGGTGGTACAGACCGTGATCGCAGGGGAGCCGAGGACGCTGGCCGTGCGATCGGTCGCGGCCGAGGGCGCGCGCGTGCTCACCTTCGACGACATCACCCAGCGCCTTGCCGACCAGCGCCGCGCCGCCTGGGCCGACGTCGCGCGCAGGATCGCGCATGAAATCAAGAATCCGCTGACCCCCATCCAGCTCGCCGCCGAACGTCTGCAGCGACGTTATGGCAAGGAGATCAGTTCCGATCCGGGCGTGTTCGCCCAGCTTACCGCGACGATCGTCCGCCAGGTCGGCGACATGCGACGCATCGTCGACGAATTTTCGTCCTTTGCCCGAATGCCCAAGCCGGCCTTCCGCGAAGAGGCGATCGTCGACATCGCGCGTCAGGCGATGTTCCTGCACGAGGTCGCGCATCCGGCGATCAGCTTCAGTCTCGACAGCGAAGATCTTGCGCCGACGATGGTCTGCGACCGCCGCCAGCTGGGCCAGGCGCTGACCAATCTCGTGAAGAACGCGGTCGAGGCGATCGAGGAGAATCCCGAGCAGCATGCACCGGGCGTCATCGCGATGACGATCCGCGTCGGGGAAGGGCGGCTCAGGATCGTGCTCGCCGATAACGGGCCCGGCCTCCCGGTCGAGCGTGATCGCCTGACCGAACCCTATATGACGACCCGCAAGCGTGGCACCGGTCTCGGCCTCGCCATCGTCCGCAAGATTGTCGAGGACCATCTCGGCACCCTGTCGCTGCGGGACCGGCCCGGCGGCGGCACCATCGTCGATCTCGATTTCGATCAGGACGCGCTGGCAACCATCGCCACCGCGTCCGAAGACCGGCTAGGCCATGATGGCGAAGACGACAAATTCCCGTCCCTCAAGAGAAGTGGAACCGCTTGACGCATGGCTCTGGAAATCCTGATCGTCGACGATGAGGCCGATATCCGCGATCTGGTTGCGGGTGTGCTCGAGGACGAAGGCTATGCCGCGCGAACGGCGGCAGACAGCGACGCGGCGCTGGCCGCACTGGACGAGCGGCGTCCCTCGCTGGTCCTGCTCGACGTCTGGTTGCAGGGTTCGCGGCTCGACGGGCTGGATCTGCTCGACGAGATCAAGCGGCGCGATCCGACCTTGCCGGTGCTGATGATCTCCGGTCACGGCAATCTCGACACCGCCGTCGCGGCGATCCGCCGGGGTGCCGCCGACTTCATCGAAAAGCCATTCGAAGCCGAGCAATTGCTGCTGCTGGTCGGTCGGGCGACCGAGACCGACCGCCTGCGCCGCGAGAATGCGACGCTCAAGGCGCAGATCGGCCAGGAAGAGGAACTGACCGGCAATTCGAGCGCGATCAACGGCATCCGCGCGACGCTGAAGCGCGTGGCGGCGACCGGCAGCCGGGTGCTGATCAGCGGCCCAGCCGGCGTCGGCAAGGAGGTCGCGGCGCGCCTTCTTCACCTGTGGAGCAACCGCGCCAATGCGCCCTTCATCGTCGTCAGCGCGGCGCGAATGGAGCCCGAACGCGTCGAGGAAGAACTGTTCGGCGTCGAGGAGAATGGCGAGCTGATGCGGCCCGGCCTGCTCGAACAGGCGCATGGCGGTACCTTGTTCCTCGACGAGATCGCGGACATGCCTCTGACGACTCAGGCGAAGATATTGCGCGTTCTGACCGAGCAGGCGTTCAGCCGGATAGGCGGCCAGCGGATCGTCAAGGTCGATGTTCGCGTCGTCTCGGCGACGGCCCGGAACCTCGCCGACGAGATCGAGGGGGGGCGCTTCCGAGAGGACCTCTACTATCGGCTGAACGTCGTTCCGGTGAACATCCCCTCGCTGGCGGAGCGGCGCGAGGACATCCCGGCGCTGGTCGAGCATTTCCTTGCCCGTTTCGCGTCCGAGCGGCGCTTGCCGACGCCGACGGTGACCCCCGACGCGGTCGGCGCGCTGCAGACCTACGACTGGCCGGGCAATGTCCGTCAGCTCCGCAACATCGTTGAGCGGACGATGATATTGGCGCCCGGCGACCGGATCGGCGAGATCGAACTCGACATGCTGCCCCCCGAAGTGCTCAACGATCAGGCGCGGCTGGCGCCCGGCGAGGCGGCGCGCTCGATCATGGGAACGCCGCTGCGCGAGGCGCGGGAGACGTTCGAGCGCGAATATCTGCGCGTCCAGATTCGACGCTTTTCCGGTAATATCTCGAAGACCGCCGCGTTTATAGGGATGGAACGCTCGGCCCTCCACCGCAAGCTGAAGACATTGGGGCTGGTGGACTCACGCGACGAACAGGAGCCCTGATCGCCCGTTGGCCGCATCGGTCCGTCGCAAGGATCGATTTTTGTTGCATGTGCGAGATAGACGGCAGGCTTTCGCTCGTCTATTCATCGACCGTCCCCGCATAGGGCGGGGGCGGCACGACGCCATGCAACGGCGCACGAAGCGGGCCATGACCCGCCAAGACCGGAGACCGGCAATGGCCGACAAGGTCAATAATCTTCAGGATATCTTCCTCAACTCGGTCCGTAAGACCAAGACCCCCGTCACGATGTTTCTCGTGAAGGGCGTCAAGCTCCAGGGCATCATCACCTGGTTCGACAATTTCTCCGTCCTGCTCCGCCGCGACGGCCAGTCCCAGCTCATCTACAAGCATGCGATCTCGACCGTCATGCCGGCGCATCCGCTCGACATGACCGAGATCGACAAGGGCTTCGAAGAGAAGAAGTCCCACCTGCTGCAGGAAGTCTTCCTGTCCGCGGTCCGCAAGACCCGCGAGCCGGTAACGATGTTCCTGGTCAACGGTGTTATGCTCCAGGGCGAAATCGCTGCCTATGACCTGTTCTGCATGCTGCTGCGTCGCGACGGGCTGAGCCAGCTCGTCTACAAGCATGCGATCTCGACGGTCCAGCCGGCCCATCCGATCAATCTGGCCGAGATCGACGGTTCGGACGACGATTGAGCGTTTTCAACCGTGACGAAGACGATGGGCTGAGCAGGGGCGCGCGAGCGCTCGTGGCTCTGCCCGAGCGTGCCGGTGACAATCCGCGCTCCGCCGAGGCGCGCCTCGGTGAAGCCGCCGGACTTGCCGCCGCAATCGGGATCGACGTGGTCGGAAGGCTTGCCTTCCGGCTGCGCGACCCGAAGCCTGCGACGCTGTTCGGCTCGGGCCAGGTCGAGCAGATCGCGCTGGCGATCCGGCAGGACGAGGCCGAGCTCCTGGTCGTCGATGCCGCGCTGACCCCGATCCAACAGCGCAATCTGGAAAAGGCGATCGAAGCCAAGGTCATCGATCGCACCGGCCTGATCCTCGAAATCTTCGGCGAACGCGCGGCGACTGCCGAAGGGCGTCTCCAGGTCGAGCTCGCCCATCTCGATTATCAGGCCGGACGCCTCGTGCGCAGCTGGACCCACCTCGAACGGCAACGCGGCGGCTTCGGCTTTCTTGGCGGTCCCGGCGAAACCCAGATCGAAGCCGACCGGCGGCTGATCCGCGACCGGATGGCGAAGCTGCGGCGTGAGCTCGAGCAGGTTCGCCGTACGCGCGGGCTGCACCGCGCCCGGCGTCAGCGCGCACCCTGGCCGGTGATCGCGCTCGTCGGCTACACCAATGCCGGCAAGTCGACGCTGTTCAACCGCATGACCGGCGCCAAGGTGATGGCCGAGGATCTGCTGTTCGCGACGCTCGACCCGACGATGCGGCAGATTTCGCTACCGGGCCTCGACAAGGCGATCCTGTCGGATACGGTGGGCTTCGTCTCCGATCTGCCGACCCAGCTCGTCGCTGCCTTTCGCGCCACGCTCGAAGAGGTCACCGGCGCCGACATCATCCTGCATGTCCGCGACATCGCCCATCCCGACAGCGACGCCCAGGCCGCCGATGTGCTGAAGGTGCTCGGCGAAATCGGTGTCGGTCCGCGCGCACCCGATGCGGAGGCGGGCGAGGGCGCGCCGATCCTGGAAGTCTGGAACAAGATCGATATGCTCGACGCGGAAGCCCGATCGGCGATGGAGGCCGAAGCGATCCGGCGCGAGGACGTGATTACCCTGTCGGCGCTGCAGGGCGACGGGGTCGAGCAGCTGCGTCGGATCGTGTCAGACCGGCTGTCGGCGGGCAATCGTGTCCGCACTATTGCCGTTCCGATCGGCGATGGTGCCGCGATCGCCTGGCTCCACGCCCATGGCGAAGTGCTGGGTCAGGAAGTCGATGGCGACCGGATGGTCCTGGAAGTGCGGCTGTCCGATGCCGATCTGGCGCGCTTCGACGCGCGCTGAGGCTTTTTAGCCGCGTTCGGCCTGCTTGGCCTGTACCCAAAGCGCTTCCTGTGCGTCCAGATCTAGGTTTGGGAACGTGTCGCCCGCGATCGCTTCCATGGCCCGGAAGCGCCGTTCAAACTTGCCATTGGCGGCGCGCAGCGCGGCTTCTGGGTCGATGCCGAGCTTGCGCGACCAGTTGACCACCGCGAACAGCAGGTCGCCCATCTCTTCGAAACGATGGGCATCGCCGTCGGCCGATAGGACTTCGGCCATCTCCTCGTCGATCTTCTGGCGCGCGCTTTCGGCCTCGGGCCAGTCGAAGCCTGTCCGCGCCGCGCGTTTTTGCAGCTTTTCCGCGCGGAGCAGGGCGGGGAGGGCGACGGTGACGCCGGCCAGGGCGCTGCGGTCCTCCGACTTTCCGGCGCGCTCGCTCGCCTTGATCTCCTCCCAGCCGGGACTTTCCCCGTCGCCGAAGACGTGCGGGTGCCGGCGGATCATCTTGGCGCAGATCGACTCCAGCACGTCGCGCAGGTCGAAATGGCCTCGTTCCTCGGCCATGCGCGCGTGGAACACGACTTGCAGCTGCAGATCGCCAAGCTCGTCGCGCAGCGCATCCATGTCGCCGCGTTCGATCGCGTCGGCGACCTCATAGGCTTCCTCGATCGTGTAGGGTGCGATCGTCGCGAAATCCTG
>JAIYAJ010000408.1 GCA_027489105.1 Zymomonas sp.
GCACTACCAGGAGCTGGTGGCGCTGGAGGACCGCATCGTCCTGGCGGGCGAGCACGCGTCCTATGTCGGCTGCTGGATGGAGGGCTCGCTGCTCTCCGCGCTCGATGCGATCGAGCGGCTCCACCAGAAGGCCCTCGCTGCATGAGTCTGGAACGGTCGTTCCTCGCAATTGCGGCTAGCTCGGTTGTCGCACTGATCGCGACCGCATCCGCGTCTGCGCAGGATTCTGCCGGCGGGGTCAGCGCGGTGCAGGTCGCGAACGAGGGCAAGCTGGTCTATGAGCAGATCTGTCAGGCCTGCCACATGGCCGATGCCAAGGGCGGCGGCGGCGCGGGGGCGGCAATCCCGGCTCTCGCGAACAACCCCAAGCTCAAGGACAAGGACTATCCGATCACCCTGCTGCTCAAGGGGCGGGGCGGCATGCCCTGGTTCACCGACATGCTGACACCAGAGCAGATGGCGGCGGTGGCGACCTATGTCCGCAGCCATTTCAACAATTACCCCGACCCGGTGACGGTCGAGGACGTCAAGCGCGTCGGCGCGGGCAATGCTGGGGCGGTTCCCGACTGCACGACCTGCAATTGACCGTGGAAACATCGAGGGGGATCGGCCAATGTTGAGCGAACTGGCGCCGCAGACGCGCCGCGAATGGCTGACCATGATCGGCCGCGTCGGCGGTGGCATGGCGATGTATCAGGCCATGACGGCGCTGGGGCATGCGGCCGAAACCCAGTTCACCGGGCCGCCCAAGCTGAGCGGCGCGCGGCCGGGTGCGTCCGTGCTGGTGCTGGGGGCGGGGCTCGCCGGACTGGTGGCGGCCTATGAGCTGTCCAAGGCCGGTTACAAGGTCCAGCTGCTCGAATATCAGGACCGTCCGGGTGGTCGGAACTATACGGTGCGCGGGGGTGACAAGATCGTCGAGGTGGGTGGCGCGACCCAGTCGGTCAATTTCGCGCCCGGCAATTATCTGAACCCGGGGCCTTGGCGCATCCCGCACCATCACCGGACGATCCTCCATTATTGCAAGGCGTTCGGGGTGGAACTCGAGCCGTTCATCCAGATGAACCACAATGTGTTCGTCCACCGGAAGGACGCGTTCGGCGGCAAGCCGCAGCGCTATCGGGAACTCGCGGTCGACTTCAAGGGCCATGTGTCCGAGCTGTTGTCGAAGTCGCTCAACGCGGGCGCTCTCGACACGACATTGGGCAAGGAGGACAAGGAAAAACTCCTCGTCGCGATGCGCGAATGGGGGGTGCTCAATGCCGACCTCGCCTATGACAGCAGCATCGCGGTATCGGCCCAGCGCGGCTATGACCGCGCGCCGGGCGGTGGCGTCGGTGGTGCGCCGACCCCGTCGAAGATCAACAGCCTGGGGGACGTGCTGTCCTCGAAGGTCTGGTCGCAGATGGGCTTCTATTTCAACTATGTGATGCAGACGACGATGTTCCAGCCGAAGGGCGGCATGGACATGATCGGCAAGGCCTTCGCCAAGCAGCTGGGCGAGATGATCCGCTACAACAGCAAGGTCGTGAAGATCGCGCAGGGACCGAAGGGCGTCAGCGTCGGCTGGGAAGATGCGAAGACCGGGCAGAAAGGCGAGGCCAAGGCCGACTGGTGCGTGTGCACGCTGCCGACGAGCATCCTCAACCAGATCGACATCCAGGTGAGCGATCCGAAGAAGGCGGCGATCAAGGCGCTGCCTTATTCGAGCTCGGCCAAGATGGGGCTCGAGATGCGCCGCCGCTTCTGGGAGGAGGATTACTCCATATATGGCGGCCACAGCTTCTCCGACCATCCGTCGATCGGTACGCTGTCCTATCCCAATTTCGACTTCTTCCGTGACGCGCCGGGCATGCTGACGTCGCTGTCGGGTGGCCCGGGCGGCTTCATGATCGCGGGCATGACCCACGAACAGCGCATGGAGGCGGCGCTCGAGCAGGGCTCGCTGTTCCACCCGGAGTTCCGCAAGGAATTTATGAATGGCGCTTCCTTCGCCTGGGCGCGCCAGCCCTGGATCCTTGGCTGTTGCGCGACCTGGACCGAGGCGACGCGCAAGGAACATTATCAGAATCTGGTGTCGCTCGACGGACGCATCGTCCTCGCTGGCGAACATGCCTCCTATTATGGCTGCTGGCAGGAGGGAGCGCTGCTGTCCTCGATCGACGCCATCACCCGACTGCACCAGCGGGCCCTGGCGGCCTAGGATCACCGATGCGCGCCGGATCGAGCGTTGGCCTTGCGGGAGGGGAACCCCCATATGAAGAAGGACCTCCGATACGCGCGTATCGGAGGTCCTTCCTTAGGCTCGAGCCCGTCCGTTCTCGAACGGCAATCTCAGTTCGCTGCGACGCGGACCGAGTTGTTCTCTCCGGCCGAGCGGAGCGCCGCGTCGAGGCTGGCAGTCATCTCGCGACGGCAGCGCCAATCGGGCTGACCATCGCCGCCGACGCGATCTTCGGGCTCGCACATGGCGGCGATTTCGCGCGTCATGCGGTTCCGGAACTGTTCGACCGCGACGGGATCGAGCAGATTGACACCTTCGACCGACGTCTTGAACGACACCGGCTGACGGCCTTCGGCCGAAACGGCGACGGGCAGCGCCAGAAGGCAAGCCGCCGACAGTGCGACAACCAAGTTCTTCATAGCAATTACTCCTGCAAACAATCTTTATCGTTTTGTAATAACGTTATTTTTATTTACGCTGAAAATTTCATCAGGAGCCGTGGGACCGGTCCGGGAATTAATCGACTCTCCCGTTTCCGGAACGTTGGTCCTGTAAAGCGTTCTCTATGCGCTTGTCGCCGACATAGGTCCGCTGGCGCTTCCCGACAAGCCAAATACGTTGCTGCGCCGCAGAAATCCGCCATTTTTTTCGGAAATTACCGGCGATTTCATGCTGCATCGCAGAGGAGGCGGCGATGACGATCCCGCTGTTGCGCAAGCACCCTCCAAGTAAAGGTGTAAGATTTTCTCGCGAAATCAGTATCATCGTCTGTCTGGCCCTCGGTGGGACTGCTCATGCCGCAGGCCGGCACGGCGAAATCCTCTGGGACCGCTACGGCGTGCCCCATATCTATGCGCAGAGCGAGGCTGACGCCTTTCGCGGTTTCGGATGGGCGCAGGCGCACAGCCATGGCGACGTGATCCTGCGGCTCTACGGCCTCGCCCGGGGCCGTGGCGCCGAATATTGGGGCGCCGCGCATGTCGCCGAGGATCGCTGGACCCTGTCGCACGGCATCCCGGAGCGGGCGGCGGAGTGGTATAGGCTGCAGACGCCCGGCTTCCGCGCCGATCTCGACGCCTTCGCGGCCGGCATCAACGCCTATGCGGCGGCCCATCCCGAGGCGCTCGATAGCGAAGTACGGCGCGTGCTGCCGGTCACGGGCACCGACGTGATCGCGCACGCCCTGCGGCTGGTGAACTATGTCTATATTGCGTCCCCCCAGCGGACATTGGGGGAGGAGCCGGCCGGCGGGTCGAATGCCTGGGCGGTGGCACCGGCGCGCTCGGCCAGCGGGCGGGCGATGCTGCTCGCCAATCCGCATCTGCCCTGGGAGCCGGGCCAGTACACCTATTATGAGGCGCAGGTCAGCGCGCCCGGATTCTCAATTTACGGCGCGACGCAGGTCGGCCTGCCGATCATCCGCTTCGCCTTCACCGACAAGATCGGCTTCACCAACACGGTCAACACGATTCAGGGATCGACCAGCTACCGCCTGACCCTGCGCGAGGGCGGCTATCTGTTCGACGGCAAGATCCGCCCCTTCGAGACGCGCGAGCGCGACCTGCTGGTGCGCGAGCCCGATGGACAGGTGCGGACCGAGCAGCTGACGATCCGCTCGACCGTCCACGGGCCGGCCTTCAGGCTGGCCGACGGCAGCATGGTAGCGGTCCATGTCGCCGGGCTCGACCGGCCGGGCATGCTCCAGCAATATTTCGATATGGCGCGGGCGTCCGGCCTCGACGAATTTGTCGGGATCCTGCGGCGGATGCAGATACCGATGTTCAACATCGTCTATGCCGACCGCGACGGCCACATATTATACATGGACAATGGCATCTTGCCGCGCCGGGGGCAGGGGGATTTCGCGCAGTGGTCCAAGCCTGTGGCGGGCGACCGTTCCGACACGCTGGTCAGCGCGATCCACAGCTATGACGATCTGCCCAAGGTCATCGACCCGCCGTCGGGCTTCGTCCAGAACGCCAATGATCCCCCCTGGACGCCGACCTGGCCGCAGCCCTATCGCGCGTCGGATTTCCCTGCCTATGTCGCGCCGGCGGGGCCCATGTCGATGCGCGCGCAGATGTCGGTCCGCCAGTTGCGCGGCCTCGGCCGGTTGAGCTTCGACGATCTCGTCGCGCGCAAGCATGACACGACCGCGCTGATGGCAGGGCGGGTGCTGCCTGCGCTGCTGCCCGCAGCTTTAGGTTCGGCCGATCCGCTCATCCGCAACGCAGGCGCGGTGCTTGCCGCCTGGGATGGCCGCTTCGAGGCGGAGTCGCGGGGGGCGCTGCTGTTCGAGAATTGGGCGCGGCTGTTCATGGGAACGCGCCTTGCCGACGATGCGTCCTTCGCAAGGCGTTGGGACGCGGCGGCTCCGATAGACACCCCCGACGGCATCGCCGACATGGCCGTGGCGCTGCGCCATCTGAAACAGGCAGCCGAGACGACCATCGCCGACCATGGCGCGCTCGATCGCCCCTTCGGCGAGGTGTCGCGCTTTGCGGTCGGCGATGTCGACCGGCCAGGCAATGGCGGTTTCGGCAATCTTGGCGTTTTCCGCACGATCACCTGGGGCCCGCTCCGCAATGGGCGGCGGACGCCGGTCGCGGGCGAGACCTGGGTTGCCATGATCGAGTTCGGCCCCAAGGCGCGCGCCATGGGCGTGATGAGCTATGGCAACAGCAGCCAGCCCGGCTCGTCCCATCGCGGCGATCAGATCGACCTTATTTCCCGCAAGCAACTCCGCACGCTCTGGACCGAGCGCGCGCAAGTAGAGACCAACCTTGAAGCCCGCACCGATTATTGAACCGTCGCACCGTCGCCGCCCGGCCCTGCTGGTCGCGTTCGTCCTGCTGTCGCTCGCCGGCTGCGGCGGACGTGAGCAGCGCGACAAGGGGCCGCCCGAGGTGGGCTACCGGGTGCTCCAATTTCAGGACGTGCCCTATGAGGCCGAACTGCCCGGCCGTACGACCGCCGTCAGGGAGGCCGAGGTCCGCCCGCAGATTACCGGCGTGGTCCGGCGCCGCCTGTTCGAGGAGGGGCAATTCGTCCGCGCGGGGCAGCCGCTCTATGAGATCGATCCGAGCCTCTACCGCGCTGCGGTCCAGCAGGCGTCGGCCAACCTGGCCGCCGCCGAGGCGCTGGCGAAGGCGAGCCGCAAGCGCGCCGACCGGCTGACCCCGCTCGCCTCTGTTCAGGCGGTCTCGCAGCAGGACTTCGATGATGCCGTTGCGACGTCGCAGCAGGCGGCTGCAGCCGTCGCACAGAACCGGGCCGCGCTGGAAACCGCGCGCATCAATCTGCGCTTCACCACAGTCCCGGCGCCGGTATCCGGCATTATCGGCCGGTCGCTGCTGACCGAGGGCGCACTGGTAAGCGTCAACCAGGTCGATCCGATGGCGCGGATCAGCGTGCTCGATCCGATCAATGTCGACATCCAGCAAAATGCGACCGATCTCTTCCGGCTTCGGCGGCTCGCGCTGCGCGGCGGGCAGGGCATGGGCGTGGCCGTGCGGCTGAAGCTCGACGATGGCGAGGTCTATCCCGTTGTCGGGCGGCTGCAGTTCACCGAGGTATCGGTGGCGACGGGAACCAGCACTGTGACCTTGCGGGCGCGCTTCGCCAATTCCGACAATCTGCTGCTGCCCGGAATGTTCGTCCGCGCGATGCTGGAGAAGGGCATCCAGCGGCAGGTCATGCTGGTGCCTCAGAGCGCGCTCGGCCGCGATGCGCAGGGGCGGGCGCAGGTGCTGCTGGTGGGCAAGGGGAACAAGGCCGAACAGAGGTTGGTCACCGCAGAGCGCACCGTAGGCAGCGACTGGGTCGTCACCACCGGCCTGAAACCCGGCGACAAGCTGATCACTCAGGGGCTCGGCAAGGCGCGACCCGATCAGCCCGTGAAGCCGGTGCCCGACACGACGCCGCAACGGCCGAAGCCGGCCAAGGACAAGACGGCGCGCTGACGGCATGTCCCGCTTTTTCATAGCCCGGCCGATCCTGGCCTGCGTCGTCGCGATCATCACCATCCTCGTCGGCGTGGTGGCGCTGACGACGATGTCGATCGAGCAATTTCCGGACATCGCTCCGCCCCAGGTGAACGTCAACGCGACCTATCCGGGCGCGTCGGCGACCACGCTGGAAACCAGCGTGACGCAGGTTATCGAGCAGCAACTGACCGGTATCGACGGGCTGCTCTATTTCAGCGCTACCTCCAGCGCGCAGGGGCAGGTCCAACTTACCGTCGTGTTCGAAAAGGGCACCAATCCCGACATCGCTCAGGTGCAGGTCCAGAACAAGGTCCAGCAGGCGATGGGGCGGCTGCCCCAGGCGGTGCAGGAACAGGGCGTCACCGTCACCAAATCCAATCCCGATCAGCTGTTGATCGCGACCATCTTCGATACCACCGACCGGTCGACCAACATCGACGTGGCCGACTTCATGGTCTCACGGCTGCAGGATCCGATCGGCCGCATCCCCGGTGTCGGCCAGACGACCGTCTTCGGCACCCAATATGCGATGCGCATCTGGCTGGATCCCAACAAGCTGGCGGCCAATGCGTTGATGCCGGGGGATGTGATCCAGGCAGTCGCGTCGCAGAATGTCGAGGTGGCGGCGGGCGTGGTCGGCGGCTTGCCGAGCCCGGCCGGCCAACTGCTCAACGCCACCATCACGGCGCAGTCGCGGCTGACCTCGCCCGAGGAATTCGCGCGGATCGTCGTCAAGTCGTCGGTGGACGGCGCATCGGTGCTGCTGTCGGATGTCGCCCGGATCGAACTGGGGGCCGAGAGCTACAATGTCGTCAGCCGGGTCAACCGGCACCCCGGCGCCGGCATGGGCATCTCGCTCGCCCCCGGTGCCGATGCACTCGTTACCGCGCGGCTGGTGAAGGCCGAGTTCGAGAAGCAGGTGAAGAATTTTCCGCCGGGCTTTTCCTATGCCTATGCCAACGACACCACCGCCTTTCTCGAGAAGTCGGTCGAGGATGTGGTGCACACGCTGTTCGAGGCGGTCGTGCTGGTCGTTCTCGTCATCTTCATCTTCCTGCAGAGCTGGCGCGCGACGCTGATCCCGGCGATCGCGGTTCCGGTCGTCCTGCTGGGTACCTTCGCGGTGCTCGCCATGGTCGGCTATTCGATCAACACGCTCACCCTGTTCGGCATGGTGCTGGCGATCGGCCTGCTGGTCGACGACGCGATCGTGGTGGTCGAGAATGTCGAGCGGCTGATGCACGAAAATCCGGGCATGTCCCCGCGCGAAGCGACGATCCTGTCGATGCAGGAGATACAGGGCGCGCTGGTGGCGATAGCGTTGGTCCTGTCGGCGGTGTTTCTGCCGATGGCCTTCTTCGGGGGATCGACCGGCGTCATCTATCGCCAATTCTCGGTTACGATCGTGTCGGCGATGGCGCTGTCGGTGCTGGTCGCGCTGATCCTCAGTCCCGCGCTCACTTCGACCATCCTCAAGCCGCGTGAAGATGGCGGCGAGGGCACGGGCCGGTTCGCACGGTGGAGCCTCGCCTTTCATCACTGGTTCGAGCCGCGCTTCAACCGACTGGCGGATCGCTATCATGCACGGCTGAGCTGGACGATCGGCCGCCGGCGCGGTGCGATGATCCTCTACGGGGCCATGGTCCTTATCCTCGCCCTGCTGTTCGTGCGTCTGCCGACCGGCTTTCTCCCGAGCGAGGACCAGGGGTTCGCACAGCTGCAATATACGTTGCCCTCGGGCGCCACGCTGGAGCGGACCCGCGCCGCCCAGCGGCAGATCGAGGATTATCTGCTCGGTCAGGAGAGCAAGAACATCAAGACGCTGCTGACCGTTGCGGGCGCCGGCAGCGGCGGCAGCGCCAGCGGCCAGAATGCCGGGCGCGGCTTCATGTCGCTCGTCAATTGGGACGACCGCCCCGGCGCGGCGCGCACCGCGAACGCGATTGCCGCGCGCGCTACCCGTGCGCTGGGAGGCTATCGCGATCTGGAGTTTTACGCAATCGTGCCTTCGGTGGTGCGCGGGCTCGGCCAGTCTTCGGGCTTCACCGCCGAATTGCAGAACAGTGGTGGGCTGCCTCGCGACGCCTTCGTCGCCATTCGCGACCAGGTGCTGGCGGAGGCGCGCGCCGATCCGCTGCTGACCAATGTGCGGCTGACCACCTTGCCCGACCAGCCGACGCTGCGCATCACGACCGATAACCAGAAGCTGTCGGCGCTGGGCGTGTCGGTCGCAGACGCCAACGCCACCCTCGCCGCGGCGTGGGGCGGCCGCTACGTCAATGATTTCGTCGACCGCGGACGGGTCAAGCGGGTCTATGTCCAGGCCGATGCACCCTTCCGCTCGCGGCCCGAAGATGTCGGTCTGTGGCAGGTGCGCGGCAATGCGGGGCAGATGGTGCCCTTCTCGGCCTTCGCCGCCATTTCCTGGAATCAGGCGCCGACCTCGCTGAGCCGGTTCAACGGCATCCCCAATTTCGAGATCAACGGCCAGGCGGCACCGGGCTCCAGTTCGGGGCAGGCGATGGCCGCGATCGAGGCGATCATCGCCAAATATCCGGGGGTCTCGCTCGCCTGGGCGGGCGCGTCCTTTCAGGAGCGGCTGGCGGGCGGGCAGTCGGGCATCCTCTACGCCCTCGCGCTGCTGGTAGTGTTTCTATGTCTCGCCGGCCTGTACGAAAGCTGGTCGGTGCCCGTCGCCGTGCTGTTCGTCATTCCGCTGGGGCTGCTCGGTGCGATCCTGGCGGTGTCCTTCCGCGGATTGCAGAACGACGTCTATCTGCAGATCGGGCTGGTGACGACGATGGGGCTCGCCGCCAAGAACGCCATCCTGATGATCGAGTTTGCCGAGCGGTCGGTCCGCGAAGGGCGTGGCGCGGTCGAGGCGGTGCTCGATGCCGCCCGCATCCGCCTGCGGCCGATCCTGATGACCAGCTCGGCCTTCATTTTCGGCGTGCTGCCGCTGGTGGTGGCGACCGGGCCTGGCGCAAACAGCCGCATCGCAATCGGTACGTCGGTCCTGGGCGGGATGCTCTCGGCCACGATCCTCGCGATCTTCTACATCCCGCTGGGTTTCATTCTGGTCCATCAACTCGTGGAACGCTGGCGTGCCCGACGCGGACGGGCGGGCTGAACGACGGTCTCGTCGGACGGCCCGCTCGCAATACGCATGATGGCGTATCAACAGCTTCGGCTTTCCTCCCGAGACTGACCCCACAGAGCGCCTTCCGGTGCCTGATACGGGGAAAATAATGGCCGAAGAGCAAGTCGGGGGCATGACCAAGCGGGACCTGCTGGCGCTGATCGGCAAGGCAGGCGGGGCGTCCGCCATGTATATGGCGATGTCTAGCCTCGGCCACGCCGCGCCGACGCCCTTCAAGGGCCCGATCGATCTGGCCGGCGGCGCGAAAGGGGCGTCGGTTCTGATCCTCGGCGCGGGCGTCGCCGGGATGACGGCGGCGCTGGAGCTTAGCCGTGCGGGCTACAAGGTTCAGGTGCTCGAGTATAACGACCGCATCGGCGGGCGCTGCTGGACGCTCAAGGGCGGCGACACCTACACCGAGCTGGGCGGCGCTACCCAGAAATGCACTTTCGCCTCGGGCAATTACATCAATCCGGGCCCCTGGCGCATCCCCTGGCAACATCGCGGGATCATGCATTATTGCCAGCAGCTGGGCGTCGCGCTCGAGCCGTTCCAGCAGCTCAACTACAACGCCTATCTCCACTCGACCAAGGCCTTCGGCGGCAAGCCGCAGCGCTACAGCACGATCCAGGCCGACTTTTACGGCCATGTCGGCGAGCTGCTCGCCAAGTCGGTGAAGAAGAGCGCGCTGACCGATGAGGTCAGCGCCGAGGACAGCGCGATCCTGCTGGAGGCGCTGAAGAGCTGGGGGGCGCTCGATTCCAGCTATCGCTATGTCAAGGGCCCGGAATCTTCGGGCCGGCGCGGATGGAAGAAGAATCCCGGTGGCGGGCTGACGGCCGAGCCGATCCCGTCTGATCCGCTCGACCTGTCGACGGTGCTGAAATCCGGCCTGTGGCGCGGTATCGGCCAGCATCTGACCAACGACCACCAACATGCGATCTTCCAGCCGGTGGGCGGCATGGAGCAGGTCGCCAAGGGCTATGAGCGCGCCGTCGGTCATCTCGTGCGGCTGAACAGCAAGGTGAAGGCGATCCGCCAGTCCGAGAGTGGCGTGACGGTCGACTATGTCGACACGATCAAGGGCGACAAGCTCACGGCCAAGGCCGACTGGTGCATCTGCACGATCCCGCTGTCGATCCTCAGCCAGATCGAGATGAACGTCGGCCCGGATCTGAATGCGGCGATCCATGCCGTGCCCTATCTGCCGGGCCTCAAGACCGGCATCGAGTTCAAACGGCGCTTCTGGGAGCAGGACGAGCAGATCTACGGCGGCATCACCACTACCGATCTTCCGATCGGGCAGATCAGCTATCCCAGTTACAATTACGGCTCGAAGGGGCCGGGTACGCTGCTCGCAGCCTATGCCTATGGCGCCTATGCCTATGAATATACCAGCCTGCCGCCCGAGGAGCGGGTGCGCCGCACGCTCGAATGGGGCGCGCAGATCCACCCGCAATATCGCGAGGAGTTCGTCAGCGGCGTGTCGGTCGGCTGGCACCGCGTGCCGTGGACGCAGGGCTGCTTCGGCATCTGGACCGAGGAGAGCCGGGCGCAGCATTACAAGAATCTGTGCCAGCTCGACGGGCGCATCGTGCTGGCGGGTGAGCATGCTTCCTATGTCGGCGGCTGGCAGGAGGGCGGCATAACCTCCGCACTCGATGCGATCGGGCGGCTGCATCAGCGCGTTCAGGCGGCGTGAAGGGACAGAGCATGAGCAAGAGCATTTCCGTCCTTCGTCTCGTGGCGCTGGTGCTGGCGGCGGGTGGCGCCGTCGCGGCGGTCGCGCAGAGCGGCCCGGCAGGCGACGCCGACGGCGCCTTCGTCACCGGCGCGAAATTTAGCGAACCCAATGGCGAGGCAATGTACCGCCGGGTCTATGCCGGTTGCCATATGCCGAAGGGCGAGGGGGTGTCGACCGGGGCTGGTTTCTATCCGGCGCTCGCAGGCAATCCGAAGCTCGAGGCCAGCGGCTATCCGGTGTACATCCTGCTCAACGGGATGAACGGCATGCCTGCCGTGGGCCGGATGATGAGCGACCAGCAGGTGGCCGATGTGGTCAACTATGTCCGGACCCACTTCGGCAACAGCTATAACGATGCTGTTACCGCCGAAGAGGTGAAGGCGCTTCGCTAACCGCCTGCCGCCGCGACGCGACCTGATACAGGTCATAGTTTTATAAAACACGGGTTGTATTAAAATCCCGCCGACAAGATCGGTGAGGAGAGGGTCGTGGCTGGAGCGGTTGCGTGGGACCGGGAAGCGGACGTGGTCGTCCTGGGATCGGGCGGAGCAGCGATGACCGCTGCGATCACTGCCCATGATTTCGGGGCGAAGGATGTCGTGATCCTCGAACGCTCGGGCATGGTGGGCGGCACCACCGCCATGTCGGGCGGGATGTTGTGGATCCCCAACAATCACCACCAGCAGGCGGCCGGGATCGCGGATTCGGACGAGGAGATCGTCACCTATCTCGACTCGCTCGCGCCGGGAGCGCTCGATCCCGAGACTTTGTGGGCGTTCATGCAGAACGGTCCCGAAATGCTCCGCTATCTCGACGAGAAGACGCCGGTGCGGCTCCACGCTTTTACCGATTTCCCGGACTATCAGCCTTATGCGCCGGGCGCGAAGCCCGACGGTGGGCGATCGCTCGACAATGCAGCCTTTTCCTTCGCACGGCTCGGCAAATGGTCGTCGCGCGTCAATCCGAGCAAGATGGCCTACCCGCTGCGCGGCAGCCTGATGGAGGCGACGCGCGGGACGCTCGATGAGGAAACCCTCGCCGAGCGCGAGACGGGCGACTATCGCGGACTGGGGCAGGCGCTGGCGGGATCGCTGTTCCTGGCGGTAATCGAGCGGAACATACCGGTGGAGTTCGAGACGCGCGCCCGCCGCCTGGTCAAGGACGGCGACCGGGTCGTCGGCGTGATCGCCGAAGATGCGAATGGCCGTACCATCCATGTTCGCGCGAGGCGGGGCGTGGTCATCGCCACCGGTGGCTTCGAGTGGAACGAGACGCTGGTGAAGAGCTTCCTGCGCGGTCCGCTGACCGGTCCGGTGAGCGTTCCCGAAAATGAAGGCGACGGTCTGCTGATGGCGATCGAGGCCGGCGCGCAGGTCGCCAATATGCAGAACGCCTACTGGATGCAGAGCACGCTGGAGTTCAAACCGCAGCACCGCGCGGCCAAGCCCAATTATCTGCTCGGTTCCGACGAGCGTGCCCGGCCGGGCGCCATATTGGTCAATCGCAAGGGGCAGCGCTTCGTCAACGAGGCCGCCAACTACAATGCGCTCGGCAAGTCGCTGCACGCCTTCGATGCGGGAACGCACAGCTATGCGAACCTGCCCTACTGGTTGATCCTCGATCAGCGCTACAAGGACAAATATCATCTGTTCAATGCCGCGCCCGGCGCGCCTGCGCCCGCCTTTGCGATGAAGGCCGACACGCTGGAGGAACTGGCGCAGATCGCGGGCATAGAAGCCGAGGGGCTGTGTGCGCAGGTCGACCGCTTCAACGCCATGGTCCGTAACGGCCATGACGACGAGTTCAATCGCGGCGACAATAGCTATGACAATTTCTACATGTGGGGCGACATGGAGTTCGAGCCGCCCTTCCGCACATTGGGCGTGATCGACAAGCCGCCTTTCTATGCGGTGAAGATGGAGGCGGGTGCCCTGGGGACGGCGGGAGGCCCCAAGACCAATGCCGATGGGCAGGTGGTCGACTGGCAGGGCAATGCGATCCCCGGCCTCTACGCGGCTGGCAATGCGATGGCGGCTGTGCTGGGCGATGTCTATGGCGGTGCGGGCGGCACGCTCGGTCCCGGCATGACCTTCGGATACATCGCCGGCAAGCATCTGGGGGCGCATCTGCCGAACCATTGAGCGGCGGACGCGGGCGCTGTCGACGGTAGGTGCCGTTCAGGCGCGCGCGGCCATCTGCCGCGCGTGGATCGACGAGACGACATAGCGTCCCGACTGGATCGCGCCCTCTTGCCAGCCCGAATGGGTCAGCCAGTCGGCGGCGAAATAGAAGGGACCGTCCGCCTTGTTCATGGCGTGGTACAGCGGATCGTCGCCGACGAAGTTCGCCTTATTGCCTTCGTTGTAGGGGATCTTGCCCCAGTTGACGACGATCGGCTTGGACAGCGATTTGCCATGGCCCGGGAAGATCGCGTCGATCTCCGCCTGGGCGAAGCGGTGTTGCTCGGCCATTGGCATCGACGTCACCCGTTCGCCACCCATGTAGATATAATAGACGGTGATGCCCTTCAGCCGGTTGAACCCGCCGGACGGGTGCCAGATGGTGGCGCCGGGGTCCTTGGTGAAGGACAGCCCGCCATAGATCTGGAAGTCCCGTTCCCAGAAACGCGGGGATTCGAAACCGATCTTGACCGCATTGCCATAGAAGACGTCGCCGATCCGGTCGCGGATCTCGGGTGAGAAATCCGACGGGATGCGCGCGAGGACGGGCAGGGGGATGGTGCAGACGCAGTAGTCAGCCAGCACCTCCTGGCTCTTGCCGGTCCGGCGATCCTTGTAGACGATCCTGGTGCCCCGGTCTCCGGGCCCACCCGTCCGGCGGATCTCGGTGACCTCGCTCATCAGGCGGATGACCCCGGCCGGGAATTTGCGCGCGATCGCCTTCGGGATGGCATCCATGCCGCCGACCGGTTGCAGCATCGTCGCCTGATCGTCGATCATGTCCTCGAAGATCAGGGTGTTCCACATATCGAGGTCGAGCAGCGCTGCCATGTCGAGCCGGTCCTCGCGCACCGTCTTCGCCTCGGCCGGTCCCGGCGCCACCTTGTAGCCGGACCGCTTCGATCCCTTGTAGAAGAGGTCCTCGCTCAGATCGCCATATTGCCGGAGGAAGGCCAGCATTCGCTCCTTGTCGAGCCGCGTCATCTCCTGATCGAGCGCGCCGCCGTTGATCGCCTTGGCGAGCAGTTCCGAGACGGCCCCGCGCGTGTCGTTGACGGCCCGGCGGAAACGGATCGGCTTACCGTCGAGCGCGTTCGCGTTGCGCAGGAAGGCGGATCGGCTGGCGTTGACCTCGACCTCCATCTCGACCCCCAGGTCACGGCAATAGTCGAGCACCGCCTGATGGTGGCTGGGAATGCGCGCGGGGCCGGTATTGAAATATTCGCCTGCATCGTAGCGGCAGGTCTGCACCGATCCGTCGGTCCATTCGACCCGGTCGCCGTTGCGAACGGTCCAGTTATGCCCGCCGACGCGATCGCGCGCCTCGAGCAGGACGACATCATAACCGGCCTTCAGCAATTCGTCGGTCGCGGCGAGCCCGGCCAGGCCGGCGCCGAGAACCACCACCCGAATGCCGCTGCCCGAGCCCTTGGGAAGGTCCAGCGGCTTGACCGATGCATAAGCGGGCAACATGCCAAGCGACTGCATCAGGGCATAGGTCGCGCCATAGCCTCCTACCTTGCCGACGGCTTCGAGGAACTGGCGTCGCGTCGTCATATTGGCTGTCCTCGCCCCAGGATGGGATGTTCGACTGTAGGGAGTGGTCCGTGCGGCCGAATACGGCGAATGTCGTATTGGCGCCGCAGCTCCCGCGTTGCCCATAGGGAGGCTCATGATCGGGGGACTCGAATGCGCGATGCTGGCCGAGGCGCACGACGCCTGCTTCTGCTGATGACCGCGTTTTGCCTCCCCGCCGAGGTCCGGCCCGAATCCATGCCGGATGGCAGCCAAGTCCCTGAGTTCGCAGAGGTTCGCCGTATCGTGTCGGCGCGCTGCCGCTTCTGCCACACGCAGGTGCCTCAGGAAGATGGCCTCAACGCCGCGTCTCAGCCGCCGAGGGGGGTAAAGTTCGACACCCCGGCCGATTATCGTCTCTTCGCCGGGATGATCGGCGCCACCGCCGTCGACAGCCGATTCATGCCGCCCGATAACGCGACCCGGATCACCGACGCGGAGCGCGCGACGCTGGGGCGCTGGATCGCTGCCGGCGCGCCCGTCCCCCCACCCTGATGCCTCTGGGTCGCAGCCACGGCTTGACCGGCTGGCCGCTATTTACATCGCTGAATATCTCGTGACATTGTAAGGATCGGGTCAGTCATCCGATCCCGCGATTGCGGGATATAAGGAGCATGAAATTGATCGGTGAGGGACCGGGGCGCACGCCGCCCGCGCGCGAAATCGTCGCCTTTCACGATCATGGCTCGCCGACGCCTGAGTTAGCGCGTGCGGTGCTCGACGCGCTGGGACGGGAACCGAAAAGCCTCGCCGGCCTCGCGCTGATCGATCGCCGCTCCGCCGCTCTCCGGCAACTCTGTGGTCTGCCCGAATATTATCTCCAGAGGAGCGAGGTCGACATCCTGCGGACCCATGGCGAGGCGATCGGTGCGGCCGTGGGGCCCGGCGCCCAGCTGATCGGGGTTGGCGGCGGATGCCTCGATCAGGTCTGCCTGCTGATCGCGGCCCTTCGCGACCCCTGGGCCTATGTCCCGGTCGATGACGAGCGCGAAGGGCTGCTTGCCGACGCCCGTTTCGTCCAGCAACAGTCGCCGCGCTTGTGGGTAGAAGCCGTGCGCGCCGATCTTCACGCACCGATGACCCTGCCGCCCAATGCTGGCGGGGGGCGCAGGATCGCGTTCATACCGGGGAACATCATCGGCAATTTCGATCCGGCCAGTGCCATAGGCTTGCTCGCTCAGCTGGGAGCGGCCGTGGGGGCAGGTGGCCTGATCCTCGTGACGGTCGATCTGCGCAAAAGCCCGTTGATCGTCTCCTCTGCCTATGATGACCCGCATGGCTGCAACCAGGCGTTGATCCTTGGCGTGCTCGATCGGCTCAATCGCCAGTTGGGCGCCACGTTCGACCCGCGCCTGTTCGAGCATCGTGTGCGTTATGAGCCGGAGCGCGGCTGCGTTTCCGCGGATCTGGTCAGCCTCGGAGTGCAGGATGTCCGCATCGCAGGAACGGTCTTCCGCTTCGCCCAAGGCGAGGCGCTGCTGGTCGAGCGGAGCTGGAAATATGAAGTCGACGATTTCCGCGCGCTGGTGCGGGGCGCCGGCCTGCGCCCGATCGGGCTCTGGCAGGACGCCAGGGCCTATGTCGGCTCCTTCCTTCTCGAAGTCATGCCGACCGACTGAAGCATGGGCTTCGCGCCATCGGCGCGCTATGGACGGACCATGGCCGGACCCTGTTTCACGCTCGAACTGCCCCATCCCATGCCGCTCGCGGGCGTCGACGAGGCGGGCAGGGGCCCATTGGCAGGGCCGGTGGTCGCGGCAGCGGTCATTCTCGATCGTGACCGTGTCCCGGCGGGGATCGACGATTCCAAGAAGCTGAAGGCCGGTGCGCGCGCCGCTCTGTGCCTCGAACTGCGCAAGGTGGCCCATGTCGGCGTCGGCGTGGCCAGCGTCGAGGAGATCGATAGCCTCAACATATTATGGGCGTCGATGCTGGCGATGGAGCGAGCCGTGGCGGCGCTGGGCATCGACCCGGCGATGGTCCTGGTCGACGGCAATCGCTGCCCGAAATGGACACGCCCTTCGCTGGCCGTGGTCGGGGGCGACGCCCGATGCCTGTCGATCGCGGCGGCTTCGATCATAGCGAAGGAAGAGCGCGATCGGATGATGGTCGAACTCGACCAGGCACATCCCGGCTATGACTGGGCGAGCAACAAGGGCTATGGCACTCGCGCGCACATGGTGGCGCTCGACCGGATGGGTCCGACGCCGCATCATCGACGCAGTTTCGCGCCGATCGCCCAATTCTCTCTGTTTCAGGTCGAAAGCGCCGCCTGAGCGTCAAATCCCGCCGACGAAGTCCAGACAGTCGCGCCGGAAGTTCCGGCTGTCGACCGGGCACTGATCCGGGGACCGGACCGCGGCGAGGAGCGCCCAGCGATAGCCGCGATCACGCTCGGAACACTCGGTACAGCCGGCCTCGCCAGATCCTTCATTGGGTGACGCGGAACTGATCGTCGAGGCCTCGGCGGGGGCGAAGAGCGAAATGCGGTCGGCCGGGCCGTACCGGTGCTGCGTCAGCCCGTCGACGGTCGCTACGCCTGCCAGCGTGCCGCCGAGCACCGCCGCGACCGCGGTCAGCGCGAGAGCCGGAGAAGATCGCCACGAAGACCACAGCATCCGCCTTGAACTGCGATACGGAGCAGCCGTTCCAAAAAAATCGACGAATGGCGATCGGGTGAGTCCTGGAAGCCACACCACTAGGGATTGAGTCCCGGTCCCCTCTTCGGACTCAATATGAAGTGACGGACTCCTTTCGTTCCTCTGGCTCGAGTCGAATCTGCGATTCGGCTGTCAAACTATTGTTCTTGACCGAAGAGTCCTGATGAATCACCGTGCGCGGCGACAGAATAAGGGGGTCAGTTCGATGGGTGTTCTCGAGAAAATTCCGGCCACGCGCCGCGCGCGCCGCGCCGTCGAGGCCCCTGCGCGCCTGCCGCTCAACGAGATTTTGAAGGGCGATTGCATCGAGACGATGCGGGCGCTTCCCGATCGCTGCGTCGACATGATCTTCGCCGACCCGCCCTATAATCTCCAGCTGGGCGGCGATCTCCACCGGCCCGACGGGAGCCAGGTCGATGC
>JAIYAJ010000514.1 GCA_027489105.1 Zymomonas sp.
ACATCAGCGCGAGGCCCTCGCGGGTGCCGAGCGAGAATTGTTGAAGGAAGCTCTCGACGACGCCCTGCTTCTTGGTCGCCGCGCGCGCGCCCTCGACCAGGGCCACCGCCTCGGCAACCACAGCTGCGCGCTGCGCCGGATCGAAGGGCTGACGGTCCAGCAGCGACCGGACGACCTCGGCCTCATCCTGATATTTGCCGCCGTCGATGATATCCCATTTGGAAAGCTGATTAGCCATTCGATCCTCGCAGCACGGCACTATATGCCGATATATCTCTATGATATTCGCCTCTTCACCGAATGTGCTTCATATTAAGGCCATCGAAAGCGAAGAGATTCGAAAATGTCCCCTCCTGATCCGAAGCTTGTTCAGATCGACGAGACCGACCGCCGCTTGCTGCGCGTCCTGCAGGACGATGGTCGAATCACGAACCAGGCGCTGGCGCAGATGTGCGGCATGTCGCCGGCCGCCTGCTTCGACCGGGTGAAGCGCCTGCGCGAACGCGGGGTCATCACCGGCTACACGGCGCTGCTCGACCCGGAACATCTCGACCAGGGCCTGATGATCTTCATCGAGGTGATGCTCGACCGCACCACCGACGACGTCTTCACCGCTTTCTCGGAGCATGTCCGTCGCGTGCCCCAGGTGCTGGAATGCCATATGGTGGCAGGCGGCTTCGACTATCTGCTCAAGGTCCGCGTCTCCAACATGTCGGCCTACCGCAGCTTCCTCGGCGACATCCTTACCGCGATGCCCGGCGTGCGGGAAACCCGCACCTATGCCGTGCTGGAAGAGGTGAAGCTCACCACCAAGCTGGCGCTATGAGCCTTCGCATCGCGGTGCTTCCCAGCGCCCGCGAAATATGCCAGCCTCCTTATCTATCTAAGATAACAATAATGATGGACGAGGAGCGTGCGAGATGCAGGCAGGCGAACGCCTCGCTTTTGTAGCTATTCCGCCGGGTTGGCGCGGCGGCGTTGCGCGCGTCACCCTGATGGGCGGCGCGCCGCTGATGGCGCTGATGTTCGCAGCGCTCGGCCCCGTCCTGCCGACCATCGCCGAGCATTTCGGCGGCCAGAGCCAGGGCGCCTTCGCCGCGCAGATGATCCTGACGATGCCGGCGATCGGCGTCATCCTGGGCGGCATATTGGGCGGCCTGTCGGTCGAGCGCTGGGGTCCCCGCCCGGTCATGATCGCGGCGCTGTCGGGCTATGGCGTGCTCGGGGTCAGCGGCTATTTCATCGACAGCCTGCCCTATCTGCTCGTCGCCCGCTTCCTGCTCGGCCTCTGCGTCGCACAGATCGGCACGGCGATCGGGGTGATCGTCGGCAGCTGGTTCGAGGGCGTCGCGCGGGCGCGGCTGCTCGGCTATCAGAGTGCGGTCGCAGGGGTATTCGCGGTCAGCGGTCTGCTGATGTCGGGCCTGCTCGCCGAAGCCGGCGGATGGCGCACGCCTTTCCTGCTCTACACGATCGCCTTCGTCGTCCTCACGCTCGCGGTGACCGGCCTGCCCAAGGGCGTGGGCCGGACAGCGCCGCGCGAGGAGCGCGCCTCGCTCCGCCCGCTGGTGACGCTGTGGCCGGTCTATGCGCTCGCACTGTTCCTGTTCGTCGGATATTTCATGACCTCGATCCAGCTGTCCTTCCTGCTGGCCGAAGATGGCTTCGACAGCCCGCTGGTCCGCTCGATCGTGATCGCCTCGGGCGTGCTTGCCGGCGGTGTGTTTGGCGGCTGCTATGGCCGCTTCTACGCCTGGTTCGGCGAACGCGGGGTGCAGTTGATGCTGGTCCTGATGATGGCGACCGGCCTCGCCATCATCGGTTTTTCGAGCAGCGTCGTGCTGCTGATGCTGGGGGCGGTGCTGTCGGGCGGCGGCGGCGGCATGATCCCGCCCCACATCGGCGGCATCTTGCTGAACCGCGTCCCGCCCGAGATCCGCGCGCGCGCGGTCGGCCTGGAGTTCACCGTCCTCTACATCGCCGACTTCATCAATCCGCTGATCATGACCCCGCTTCGGGCGGCGATCGGCATCCACAACGCCTTCCTTGTCGCGGCGGCGGCGCTCCTGATCGGCGGGGTCGCGATCTCCGTTCGGCAACGCAGGGCATAAGGCCTTGTCAGTCTATTTTATAATAGATAGCCACCTTAACGAATAAAGAGTCGGTACGACGAGGAGGGGAAGACGCATCGCGGGGCAGGCGCCCCGGCGCCCGGTGCCGCCTGCCCTCCTGGCATGGAGGGATTATGCAGTTGGAAGGCAAGGTCGCGCTCGTCACCGGGGCCGGCGCGGGTATCGGACAGGCAACCGCCCGGCTGTTCGCGCAGCGCGGCGCGAAGGTGATCGCTACCGACATCGACGAGGGCGGGCTGGCCGAAACCGTCGAGGGCCGATCGAACATCGTCACCCAGCGCTCCGACGCCACCAGCCTTGCCGATGCGAATGCGGCGGTCGCGCTGGCGGTCGAGCGTTTCGGCGGCCTCCATCTCCTCATCAACGTCGTCGGCGGCAGCCGCCCCGGCAAGACCGTGGTGGATTTCGACGAAGAGGAATGGGACTTCTGGGTCCGCCTCAACCTCACCTCCACCTTCCTGATGTGCAAGGCGGCGATCCCCCGGATCGCGCAGGACGGCGGCGGATCGATCGTCAACATCGCCTCCGGCGCCGGCGTCTCCGGCATGGGCCGCAACCCGGCTTATGTGGCGGCCAAGGGCGGCGTCATCTCGCTGACCAAGTCGCTGGCGATCGACCATGCCGCACAGGGCATTCGCGCGAACGTGATCGCGCCGGGCCCGATCCTGACCCCGCTGATGAAGCGCAACCGCTCCGAACAGGAAATCGCCTTCATGTCGAAGCTGTCGCTGGTCGGCCGCCTGGGCAAACCGGAGGAGATCGCCGGTACCGCCGCTTTCCTGTGCAGCGAAGACGGCGCCTTCATCAATGGCGAACTGATCAATGTCGCGGGCGGAAGCGGCGGGCCGATCTGATCGCGCCGCCGCCCGCTGTCCCGCCCCAAGAGGAGAACCCACATGCTGTACGACGCCTATGCCTGCTGGCGCGAACTTGCTCCCGCCGTCGAACGCGAGCGCACCACCCTGGAAGACAAGGTCCAGTATCTGACCGACAAGATCCGCATCCAGGAGATGATCAACGAATATGCGTTCGCCTGCGACAGCCGCGGCTGGGACGTGCTCGAGCGCCTCTATGACGAGAATATCGAGCGGGTGATGAAGGGCACGCTCGACGAGACGGTGAAGGGCCGGGACAATCTGATCGGGCTGCACGCCAAGCCGGCTTTGCCCCGCCGCGAGGGCGTCGTCGCCCCGCCGCGCGACCTTACCAAGATCGCCGGCCTCGAGATCCGCCACCTGATCGGAACCCAGGTCGTGCGCGTGTCGGACGACAACCAGTCCGCCTGGGCGCTGTGCCATTACCAGATGGCGCTCGTCGGGCAGGAAAATGACGAGTGGCAGCACGGCCTGCACGAAGGCACCTATTTGTTCAGCTTCAGCAAGGCGACCGGCAGCTGGCGTTTCACCAAGCACCAGATCTGGACCAACAACGCCGCCAACCCGATGTTCTCCGATCCGCGCGCGAGGAAGAGCGCGTGAACCGCTTCGCGGGCAAGGTCGGGCTGGTCACGGGGGCAGGTCGCGGCATCGGCGCCGCGACCGCCGAGGAGCTTGCTCGCGGCGGCGCCGCGCTCGCTCTCAACGATGTCGACGAGGCGCGTCTCGAAGAGACCGCCGAGCGCCTGCGCGGCCATGGCGTGCATGTCACCACCCATATCGGCAGCGTCATGGAGCCGGCCTTCATCGCCGACTTCGTCGCGGCGGCCAGTGCCGCCCATGGCAAGGTCGACCTGCTCGCCAATAATGCCGGCGGCGGCCCGCCGATGACGCCCTGGGCCGAGTTCGCGAAATCCGACTTCGCCCATTTCCGGGCGATCTTCGAGATGAACTTCTTCACCCAGGCGATGCTGCTCCACGCGGTACTGCCCGGCATGGTCGAGCGCGGCTATGGCAAGGTCGTCTGTGTGAGCTCGATCTCGGCGGTGCTCGGCCAGGAATCGGGCAGCGCCTATGCATCGGGCAAGCTGGCGCTGCACGCGCTGGTCAGCTCGGTGTCGAAGGAGGTCGCCCGCTTCGGCGTGAATGTGAATGCGGTGGTGCTGGGCAATCCGCCCCACCCCAGCCGGACGCCCGAGCGACAGGCCTTTCTCGACAAGATGTCGCATTTCGACCGGGTCGGCCGGCTGGAGGAGTTCGGCAAGGCGATCGCCTTCCTGCTGTCCGAC
>JAIYAJ010000011.1 GCA_027489105.1 Zymomonas sp.
ATCCGCGCGATCAGCTCGCGCATGTCGAACGCCGTGCGGCTGTCGCGCGGCAGGATGCCGTAGAGTTCGCGCGGGTCATAATGCGGCTCTTCCGGCGCGATCCGGTCAATCTCGGTCTTAGCCGCCGGCGTCCAGCTGCCGACGATCTCCCGCGCGATCGCGAGCGCATGGGCTTCGCTGGCGGCCGGATAGTCGGCCGTGCCCGAGACGGTGGTGTGCATGTCGGCGCCGCCCAGTTCCTCGACGGTCACGATCTCCCCGGTCGCGGCCTTGACCAGCGGAGGTCCGCCCAGGAAAATCGCGCCGGTGCCGCGCACGATGACGCTGTAGTCGCTGAGCGCCGGGATATAGGCGCCGCCCGCCGTGCAGTGGCCCAGCACGACCGCCAGCTGCGGCACGCCCATCTTCGACAGGATCGACTGGTTGCGGAAGATCCGGCCCGCATAATAGCGATCGGCGAACAGTTCGCGCTGCAGCTGCAGATAGCCACCCGCGCTGTCGCACAGATGGATCATCGGCAGGCGGTTTTCGATCGCGATGTCGAGCGCGCGGACGATCTTCTTGACCGACAGCGGATACCAGGCGCCGCCCTTGATCGAGGAATCGTCGGCATGGATGACGACTTCCTGCCCCGCGACGATGCCGATGCCGGAAATCTGACCGGCGCCGGGCGCCTCGCCATCATAGGCCATGTTCGCGGCGAGCGTGGAGAATTCGAGGAAGGGCGTGCCGGGGTCGAGCAGCGCTTCGAGCCGGTCCCGCGGGAACATCTTGTTCTGCCGCGCGAGCCGGTCGAAGTCCCGCTGCGGACGCTCGCGGCGCACCGCCTGCTGGCGCTGGCGCAGTTCCTCCGCCAGCCGCTCATTATGCGCGCGGTTGGCGCGAAACGTCTCCGAGGCGGTGTCGATGGTGGAGAGGATCCGGGCCACCTTATTCTCCCTCCGCGACCAGCTTGACCAGGATCGCGTCGCGATCGAATGTCTGTCCGAGGGTGAAGGACACGCTCTCGACCACGCCCGCACGCGGGGACTTTATCGCCGTCTCCAGCTTCATGCTTTCGATCACGATCAACGTGTCGCCGGCCGCGACCGCGTCGCCCGCCTCGACGGGGCTCGCGATCACCACGCCGGGCATCGGCGCCCGCACGACATCACCGGCCGCGCCGCCCGCTGCGGCCGCATGAAAAGTGGCGGCATCGGTATAGGCGAGGCGATAGGCTTCACCGTCCAGATGGATGTGGATGACGTCACCCTCGACCGCGACGGTCATCGGCACTTGCCGCCCGCCGGTTTCGAGGATGTACCGCCCGCCAGCCTCGGGCCGCAGCGCGACCGGCGCGACCGCATTCCCGACATGCAGGACATAGCCATCAGCAGAGCGGCCGAGCCACAGGCGATGGGGAACATCGTTGACCGACACATGATGCTGCATATCAGTTCCGCCAGGCCCCCATCGTCGCGTGCTGCAGCGGAACCGCATCGGCAGCCGTGCGCACCGGGACCAGCAGCAACGCCGCCGCCCCGAGCAATTCGACCAGCCGCTGTTCGTCGAGCAGCGGCTCCTGTGCCAGCTTGGGCTTCTCGGCGATCGAACCGGTGTGCATGTCGCCCGTCGCGAAATCCGGATCGGCCAGCAGCCGCTGGAGAAAGCCCGCATTGGTCTTGCAGCCGAGCAGAACGAAATCGGCGAGCGCCTGCTTCGCCCGCTCGATCGCCTGCCCGCGGCTGTCTCCATGGACGATCACCTTGGCCAGCATCGGATCGAAATTGGCGGTCACCACGCCGCCTTCGGCCACGCCGGAATCGACGCGAATGCCCTCTGGGGGGCGATAGGCAAGGACCGGTCCGGTCGTGGGCGAGAAGTCGCGCGCCGAGTCTTCGGCATACAGGCGAAGTTCGATCGCGTGACCGCTCACCTTCACCGCGTCCTGCCCGTAACCGAGCGGCTCGCCCTTTGCGATGCGCAGCTGCTCGGCGACGAGATCGATTCCCGTCACCTCCTCGGTCACCGGATGTTCGACCTGAAGCCGGGTGTTCATTTCGAGGAAGTAGAATTCGCCGGCGCCGTAGATGAACTCGACCGTCCCCGCATTGCGATAGTCCGCTGCCCGCGCGATTCCAGCGGCCACCTCGCAGATCCTGGCCCGTTCGTCCGGCGTCAGCCCCGGCGAGGGGCTTTCCTCGACGATCTTCTGGAACCGCCGCTGGATCGAGCATTCGCGCTCGAACAGGTGGACCACATTTCCATGGGCGTCGCCCAGTATCTGAACCTCGATATGCCGCGGCCGCTCGACATAGCGTTCGGCATAGAGCCGACCATCGCCGAAATAGCGCTGCCCTTCCGACCGCGCCCGCTCGATCTCTTCCTCGAGCAGGTCGAGATCGCGCACGATCCGCATGCCCTTGCCGCCGCCCCCGGCCGATGGCTTGATCAGCAGCGGCGTGCCGACGCGTCTTGCGCGTTCGACGAAGCTGACGGGATCGTCATCCTCTATCGCCGAGGGGGCGACGGGAAAGCCCCGCGCTTCGACGAAGTTGCGCGCCCGCACCTTGTCGCCCATCAATTCGATCGCCTCGGGCGTCGGCCCGACGAACACCATGCCGGCCGCCGCGACCGCCTTGGCGAACTCGGCATTTTCCGAGAGGAAGCCATAGCCGGGGTGGATCGCCTGCGCCCCCGCCGCGCTGGCCTTGGCGACGATCTGCGCCGCATCGAGATAGGCGGCGACGGGCGTTGGCCCGTCGATCTCGATCGCCCGGTCGGCCATGCGCACGGCAGGCGATCCGGCGTCGGCGGCATGATAGACGATCATGCCCTCCATCCCGAGCGCCTGGACGGTGCGGAGAATGCGGACGGCGATCTCTCCGCGATTGGCGACGAGCACGGAGGCGAAGGGGCGCGCCGTCATGCGATCTCTCCACCCTTGAGGCCCGCCATCAGAAGGCGGACGACCTGCGCGGTGCGGTGAGCGACGTCGATCGCCCTCCCATTGGCGATCTCGCGCCAGGCCAGATGCTCGATCCCGCCGAAAAGAAAGTCGCGGGCGAGCCGGGGATCGGTGTCCGGGGCGATGAAGGCGCGCTCCTGCCCCCAGGCGATCAGGTCGGTCAGGATCTGCGTGTAGCGGCGGTTCAGTTCCTGCGGCGTCGACCCCACATAATCGTCGAGCGTCCGGACCTCGCTGATGAACAGGCGGCACAGATCGGGGTCGTCGGCGAAGGCCTGCAGATGCCGGCGCACCAGCACTTCGAGCTTGCGCTGGAAGGTCGGCTCTTCGCCTATCGCCCTTTCCGTGCCGGCGATAATGTCGGTGTAGAAGAGCTCCAGCACCTCCATCAGCAGTTCGCGCTTGCCGCCGAAATAGCGGTAGAGCAGCCCGTCCGAAATGCCCGCCGCCTGGGCGATGTCGGTCACGGTCGCTGCGGCGTAGCCCTTCGCCACGAACACGGAGCGCGCGGCGAGCACGATCGACTCGCGCCTCGCTTCCATCTTCTCCGCGGCGATTCTGGGCATGTGCGGCACTCTCCCCCGGACCTGCGCCATTCTCGTGAAGCGCGTTGACACTATAATGAATGTGGTTCATCTTTGCGTCAACCGGAAACGATATCGGTAGTGGGAGAGAAGCAGTGCCAGGCTCTCAGGCGCGCAAGGTGATCGTCACATGCGCCGTCACGGGTTCGATCCACACCCCGTCGATGTCGCCCCATCTTCCGGTGACGGCAGAGGAAATCGCCGAGGCCGCGATCGGCGCGGCGGAGGCGGGCGCCTCGATCGTCCACCTTCATGCCCGCAACGAGCGCGACGGGCGGCCGGACCAGAGCCCGGAAGCGTTCGAGCCTTTTCTGCGGGTCATCAAGCAACGCTGCGACGTCGTGGTGAACCTGACGACCGGCGGCTCACCCTTCATGCCGATCGAGGAGCGCATCGCCCCCGCCGTGCGCTGGGCGCCGGAGATCGCCTCGCTCAACATGGGCTCGATGAATTTCGGCCTTTTCCCGATGCTCGAGCGGTTCGACAGCTTCGTGCATGACTGGGAGCGGGAGATGCTCGAAAACTCGCGCGACCTGGTGTTCCGCAACAGTTTCAAGGACATCGAATATGCGCTGCGCGCGATAAACGAGACCGGCGCGCGCTATGAGTTCGAGTGCTACGACACCAGCCACCTCTACAATCTCCACCATTTCTGGAAGCGCGGCCTGGTGAAGGCGCCGCTGTTCATCCAGACCTGCTTCGGCCTGCTCGGCGGCATCGGCAGCCATGCCGACGACGTGATGCACATGAAGCGCACCGCCGACCGGCTGTTCGGCGATCACTATCGCTGGTCGGTGCTCGGCGCCGGACGGTCGCAGATGCCGATCGCGGCAATGGCGGCAGCGATGGGCGGCAATGTGCGGGTGGGGCTGGAAGACAATCTCTGGATCGGCCCCGGCACGCTGGCCGAATCGAACGCCACCCAGGTGACCAAGGTCCGCCAGATCCTCGAAGGCCTGGGGCTGGAGGTCGCGACGGCGGCGGAAGCACGTGAGATGCTCGCACTGAAGGGAGGCGATCATGTCGGATTTTGACCATGGCATTCCGCCGCGTCCGTCGATCGGCATCAGCGCGATGCTCGCGCGGACCGCGCAGGTCCGTCCGCGCCATCCCGCAACCATCAACGGCGACCGGCACCGCAGCTGGAGCGAACTGTCCGACCGCGTCGCGCGCATGGCCGCCGCGATCCGCGCGATGGGCGTGCGCAATGGCGACCGCGTGGCTGTGCTGGCACTGACCAACGACCGCTATTTCGAACTGCTCGCGGCGATCCCGCGCGCGGGCGGCGTGGTGGTCCCGCTGAACTGGCGCTGGTCGGTTGCCGAACTGGTCGACGGCATAGAGGACTGCCAACCCGACCTGTTGTTCGTCGACGACCGCATGTTCGACACCGCGCGTCAGCTCCATGCCGGACGTCCGTCGCTGCGGATGATCGCGATCGGGGACAGCGACAATGGCCTTCCCCATTATGAAGCGCTGATTGCCCAGCACGAACCCGGCGAGGATGCGGGGCGTGGCGGCGACGATCTCTACCAGCTCGGCTATACCGGCGGCACAACCGGCCGCTCCAAGGCGGCGATGCTGAGCCACCGCAACGTCATCAGCGACGCCATGATGTGCTGGGCGGAAGGCCTGTTCGGCGAGAGCGCCCGCTATCTGCTCAACGGCCCCATGTTCCACGCCGCCGGCACCTGGCCCAGCCTGTCGCTGATGGGCAGCGGCGGCACCGCCGTCATCATGCCGCAGTTCGAGCCGGCCGAGGCGCTGCGGCTGATCGAGACGCACCGCGCGACCGAAAGCCTGCTGGTCCCCGCCGTGATCCAGATGCTGATCGAACATCCCGATTTCGCGAACACCGATACGTCGAGCTTCACCACGCTCCTCTATGGCGCATCGCCCATCACCGAGACGCTGCTCGACCGCGCCATAAAGGCCTTTCCGAGCGCGCGCTTCGTTCAGGCCTATGGCATGACCGAACTCTCCCCGGTGTGCGCGATCCTGCCGGACTACGCCCTGCGCGGCGACTATCGGAAACGGGGCGTCTATCGCGCGGCGGGCCGCGCGGCCGTAGGTGTGCAGATCAGGATCGTCGACGAGGATGATAACGAGGTGCCGCGCGGCGAGGTCGGCGAGATCGCCGTCCGGGGCGAGAATATGATGCTCGGCTACTGGCGCCGCCCCGAGGAGACGGCCACGGCGCTGCGCGGCGGATGGATGCACACCGGCGATGGCGGCCGCATGGACGAGGAAGGCTTCGTCTATGTCGTCGATCGCGTGAAGGACATGATCATCTCGGGCGGGGAGAATGTCTATTCGCAGGAGGTCGAGAACGCGCTCGCGCTCCACCCCGCCGTCCGGCAATGCGCGGTCATCGGCATTCCCAGCGAGAAATGGGGCGAGGCGGTTCATGCGATCGTCCGGCTGCACGACGATGTCGCAGCGAGCGAAGACGCCCTGATCGAGCACTGCCGCAGCCTGATCGCGCGCTACAAGGTGCCGCGCAGCATCACCTTCTGGGAAGGCGACTTCCCGCTGACGCCCGCGAACAAAATTTTGAAGCGCGAGTTGCGGCGCCCTTATTGGGAAGGGCGGGACCGCAAGATATGACGGCCTACGGCAGAACCGACGACCAGTTGGCGGCGGCCACGCCCGCTCTCCGCGACGGCTATTTCGACGGACAGACTGTGGTCGTCTCCGGAGCCGGCTCGGGGCTGGGCCGGGCCATCGCGCATTGGGTCGCGCGGCTGGGGGGCCGGGTCGTCCTGTGCGGCCGCAAGCCGGACAAGCTCGACGAAACCGCCGCGTCGCTCGCGCGGTATAAAGCCGATTTGATGGTGCATCCGGTCAACATCCGCGACCCTGAGGCCGTCGCGCAGTTGTTCGCGGCGATCGCGGAGCGCTTCGGTGGTCTCGATCTGCTGGTGAACAATGCCGGCGGCCAGTTCCCCAGCCCGGCCATCGATATCGCCCCAAAGGGTTTCAACGCCGTCATCGACACCAATCTCGCCGGCACGTGGCACATGATGCAGGCGGCTGCCCTGCAGTGGCGCGCGGGAGGAAGGCCGGGGTCGATCGTCAACGTCGTCGCGGTGGCCGGGCGCGGGATGCCGGGCGTGGCGCATACGGCAGCGGCCCGCGCGGGCGTGATCGCCTTGTCGAAGACCGTTGCGATCGAATGGGCGCCGCTCGGCATCCGCGTCAACTGCGTCGCGCCGGGGCTGATCTCGACGAGCGGCATGAACGCCTATGATCCTGCAGCGGTCAAGGCGATGATCCAGACCAACGTCATGAAGCGCTTCGGTCAGGCCGAGGAGATCGCCGACGCGGTCTGCATGATCGGCGGCCGGGGCGGCTCCTTCATGACCGGCGAAGTGGTCCATGTCGACGGCGGCAACCAGATCTGGGGCGATCAATGGACGATCGCGAAACCGGACTATTTCAAGATCGACGAGCAATAAGCGATGACCAGTAGGATCGACCCCGGCGCGCTGGATTTCAGCGGCATCATCAAGCCCGGCGACGCGATCGTCTGGGGACAGGCCTGCGGCGAACCGCTGACGCTGGTCGAAGCGCTGCTCGACCAGCGCGCCGCGCTCGGCCCGGTGTCCGCGTTCGTGGGATCGAGCTTCTCCAATGTGCTGAAGCCCGACCATGCCGATCATATCCGCTTTTCGAGCATGGGCGCGCTCGGTTCGCTGCGCGTCCTCGCCAAGGCCGGCCTGCTCGACATCATCCCCTGCCATGTCGGCCAGATCGGCACCATGATCAGCCAGGGCCTGATCGGCTGCGACGTCGCCCTGGTGCAGGTCAGCCCGGCCGACGCCAAGGGCTGGCACAGCTATGGCGTGATCAACGACTATGTCCGCAAGGCGGTCGCCGAGGCGCGGGTCGTCATCGCCGAAGTCAATGCACAGGTCCCGCATGTGCCGTGCGATCACATGCTGCATGCGTCCGAGATCGACTATGTCGTGCACAGCGAC
>JAIYAJ010000276.1 GCA_027489105.1 Zymomonas sp.
CTCGACCCCACAATGGGCGGTGCAGTGCTCGACCATCTGCTGTTGCGCGCCCACCATGCAGGCGTGCCGATCGCGCGGATCGCGCAGGTGCTGCTCTGCCATCCGGGCGAGCGACCGCAGGCCGACCCGGTGACACGCCGCCGCATGCTGGAAAGCCTGCCGCCCTATCGCGATCATATGTTCGTCGCGGGGCGGTCGCCCGGAACGCTGGTGCAGCGCCGGCGCTTCGGCAAGAGCTTTCCGGAGGTTTCGCTGGTCATCCCGACCCGCCGCAGCCGGATCCCGGACAGCCGGACCACCTATGTCGACCGCCTGTTGAAGGCGGTCGCGAAGGTCGACTGGCCGATGGACCGGCTGACCGTGATCGTCGGCGACGATGTGGCGGGCGAGCCGGCCTGGGCGAAGCGCGACTGGCCTTTCACCCTGCGCCGGATCGAGACGCTTCGCGGGGCGGACGAGCCGTTCAACTATGCGGCAAAGATGAATCAGCTGTGGCGCGCGGCGAGCAGCGAGCAGATCGTGTTGATGAACGACGATCTGCTGCCGGTCGATGGCGGCTGGCTGCGCGCACTGATCGGCTTCGCGCTCGACGAAGGCTTGGGCGGGGTCGGCGGGCGGCTGCTCTACCCCGACGGGCGGCTGCAACATGCCGGAATCGCACCCCTGTTCGGCGCGATCGCGCATCCCTGGGCGGGCCGGACGACCGATCGCGCCACCTATCAGGACTGGGCGTCGGTGCAGCGGCAATGGTCGGCGGTGACGGGCGCGCTGTTCGCGACGCGCCGCTCGGTGCTCGAACGGATCGGCGGCTTCGACGAGCAGTTCACGCTCGAATATAACGACATCGACATGTGCCTGCGGATGCGCGCGCTGGGCCTGCGGATCATCTGCACACCGGATGCGGAGATGGTCCATGCCGAAAAGGCGTCGCGCGGCGAGATACCGGCGGGCGGCGATCAATATGCCCTGTTCATGCTCCGCTGGAAGGCGTGGCTGGCGCAGGATCCGTCCTGGCATCCCGCACTCCGCTGGGACAGTTTCGAGGTGATGCCGGTCGACGACCGCGGGGCGTGGTACCGATGACCGGCCCGAAGCCCGTTCATGGCTGAACCGATCATCCGCGAAGACGGCGGAGCGTCCGCGCTTCCGCCCCGGTTCGATGCGGCCTTCTATCTGGCGACGAACCCCGATCTCGATGTGGCGCCGTCCGAGGCCGAGGCGCATTATGATCGCGAGGGGCGGGCACGGGGCCTCGTGGCTTCGCCGCTGGCGTTGCGCGAAAATCTCGTGGCGATGATCGCCGATGGCCGTTCGGTGCTGGAGATCGGCCCTTTCTGCAATCCGCTGCTCAGGGGGCCGGCAGTCGCCTATCTCGACGTGCTCGACGCCGGACAGCTCCGCGTGCGGGCGCAGGCCATCGGCCTCGATCCTAGCGGTTGTCCCGACCATGTCGACTATGTCGGCGGGCTGGAGCAGGTGCGGCGGCGTTTCGACGCCGTGGTCAGCAGCCACGCGATCGAGCATCAGCCCGACCTCGTCCACCATTTCCAGCAGATCGAACGCATCCTCGAGCCGGATGGACTGTTCTGCCTGATCATCCCCGACAAGCGCTACTGCTTCGACCATTTTCTGGCCGAAAGCACGATCGCGCAGGTGCTGCAGGCGCATCGCGAGCAGCGCCGGACGCACAGTCTGGCGAGCATCGTCGAGCATGTCGCGTTGACGACGCACAATGACAGCCAGCGCCACTGGCAGGGCGATCATGGCGAAGCGGTGCCGGCCGATCGGGTGGCGCGGCTGCGCAAGGCGATGCGTGACCATGACTTCGCACTGGGCGGCTATGTCGATGTCCACGCCTGGTATTTCACGCCCGACCGCTTCGCCGAGATCGTCGAGGGCCTCGGCGCGCTGGGTTTGATCGGGCTGGAGGTTGCGGGCCTCTATGATACGGCGCGGGGCCGCAACGAGTTCTGCGCGGTGCTCCGTCTGTCCCCCGAGGCGCGGCGGCTGGCGGCGAATGCGACAGGAGGGCCGGATGTCGTGCTCGTGCAATGCGCAGGCGGGGAGGGCGATGCTGCCGCCCGCGCCGTGACGGCGCCGAACATCCAAGCCTATGCGCGGCGCCATGGCTATCGATATGCGCTGGCACAGGCGGACACCGCTTCGTTGGCCGGGGATGGCTGGGCGGTCATGTTCGGCCCGGACGGATTCATCGGCGACCTCGATTTCGACCTGTCGGCCCATCTGAACGGGCGGGACGATCGGCTCGCCATCGCGCCGCCGGAGGGGGATCTCGCGCTCGGCGCGCGGGGGAGGATGCCGTGGCTGCTCAACCGCGGCCATGTCGGGGCGCAACGCCTGATCGCGGCGCTGGAGGCGGCGCATGACAACGGGAAGGCTGATCTGCCCGCGCTTCTGAGCGGGCTCGACCAGGCCGATGCGCTGTCGATCGAACGCGATCCCCAACTCGGCGGACAGCTGTCCGCCTTTGCCCGCTTCGCGCCTGTCGCGTCCACATCAGCCGAGGGGCTCGAAGCGCTTGTCACAGCGGTCACGGCATCGCTTGCGGCGGTCGATCCGACGGTGGTGCCGGTGCGATCGGCCGAAGGCGGCGATCGCTGGTCGGCGCGATACGCCCACCAGCATGGCCTGACCCTGCCGCTGATCGAAGCCCCTGCCGCCGTGCCTGACATCGCGAGAGCCGCCCGTCTGCGCGGCGCGTGGGAGCGCGCCGGGGGACCGGAGGAGATCGAGCGTCTGCCGACCCGGCTGCGTCCGCTTGCTGCGATGCTGGCAGCGGCGGATGACGAGCGCCTGGCCGAGGAACTGGCCGCGCTGGGCCGGTCGCGGGCGGCACAGGGGCTGCTCGGCGGCGACCGCCAGCACGCCCGCGCGGCCGATCCGGCCTTCGCTGCCAAGCTGTCGCGCTGGACCTATGACAAGCTCGTCTCGCTCGCCGAGGCGGTCGGTTGCCTGCGTCTGGAAAACCCCGAAATCGGCCCTTGGGGCGACAATAGCCGGCGCGATCCGGCCGCGCTGTTCGCGGCGATCGAATCGGCGCTGGGCGCGGATCTTTCGCCGCCGCCGTCGATCGGCGCCTATCTTGGCATCGGTGTCGGCGGGGGGCGGGTGATCCACATGCGCATGCTCGACGCCATTCATGCGGCGTGGCGTGTGCGGCAGTTGGCGGACCAGATGACGCCGTCAGGCGATCGGGGCGTCGAGGTCCATGTTGGCGAGGTCGGTGCCGGCATCGGCCTTGCGGCCTTTTATGCGCGGCGACTGGGCCAGCCGCGCTGGACGCTATTCGACGGCCCGACCGCAGCGCTGCTCCAGCAGCATGTTGCGGGAGACGGAGGCGTCACGATAGGGCCGTCGCAACTGGCGCAGGCGAATGTGGACCTGCTCCTGAACAGCGATTCGCTCCCCGAAATGCCCGAGGCCGAGGCGCTCTCGATCCTGCGACTGGCCCACGAAGGCGGCGTCCGCGGGATAGTGAGCATCAACCAGGAGGCGGCCCAGCCCGGCATCGTCCCCGTTGCCACGCTGGTCGCCAAGGCAGGAGGATACACGCTCGTCAGCCGCCACCGCCACTGGCTGCGAACTGGCCATGTGGAGGAGGTCTATCGGCGGCTGTGAGGCGGTTCGTCCATTTTTTGGTCCGCTCCGGACCAGACAGCGGATTTAGTTCGTAATTAGAGCGTGCCCTTCTGGCGTAAGGAAAGAGCATGGGCGGTCTGACCTGTGAGGGGGCTGTCGCAGCCATGTGACAATACGTGGTAGAACGCGTAAATCACCGGTCAGCCGCACTTTTCACGCGGCTGCTTTGCTGAGCGCCAGATGTAGGTTGTGAAGAGCGAACTGGTTCGTGGGGCCGTAATGTAATCTAAGTCCCTCAGATTGGGGTTCGGGATCGGAAGATCCTTGCTCTTTGAGGTCTTGCCAATTCAAAAGTTAGATTTTGGAAGGACGGACGAATGCACGTCCGGTATGATATGAACGACAAGCTAAAGCAGGCACAGAGCTCGGTTGGTGAGGCCTATCGATGGATTTTGGGTCGCGAGCCTGACCAGGCCGGTCTTGCTGGATATTCTGAGTTGATTGCAGAAGGGCACACGACCTGGGAAGAACTCCGAGAGATTTTGCTCGGTAGCGACGAATTCATCGGCACTCGTTCTTTGTCGTGGAGCGAAGTTGATATCGGTGAAGGTATCAAGGTTGTTGTCGATCCCTTGGAACCCGAATTCGGTCGCCATATCCTGGCAGGAGGCGGGTGGGAGCCCCATATCGGGGCGGTAATCAAGTCCCACCTTCGCTGCGGTGATACCTTCGTCGACATTGGCGGCAATGTCGGGGTCATGTCCTTTCAAGCTGCTGCGAAAGTCGGACCAACTGGCAAAGTCATCGCCTTCGAGCCTAATCTGATGAACGTCAGCGCCTTCCGACGCGGAATGCTAGTCAATCGATTCGACAATGTGCTGCTTCATGCTCTTGCGCTCTCGGACCGGTTTCACATGATAGAAATGTCGAGTGCCTCCAACGCAAAGGTTATCGGGGAGCCTAGCGTCCAGCAGCAGGGCGATGTAATCCAGGCTGTGCCAGCGGACGAAATTCTCTTGAGAGAGCAGCAAATTGATTTCATCAAAATAGATATTGAAGGCTTTGAACTCAATGCTTTGCGCGGCATGCAGAAAACGCTGGTGAAGCACCGGCCCAAAATTCTGTGCGAGTTCAACCCGCTTTGTTTGCACCACCAGGGAGGGACCGCCCCAGACATGCTGGCTGAGTTCTTATTCGATATCTGCCCTCATGGGGATATCGTTGAGCATGATGGGACATTTACGTCAGTGAGTTCGCCTGAACATTTGATGCATCTATGGGGTGAACGAGATAAGAAAGCGTCCTCAGAAGGAATTTTGCCGGCAGGGTGGGTTCATTTCGATCTACTTTTCGATTTGCGTCCAGAGAAATAGGATTTTGTCCAAACGAACGAATCAATTCGATGACGCCATATTTATTGGGATCGCATATTGATGCCGCTGCACATTCAGTGACAGCGTTGGCACGAAGCTTCTTCATGACCGATCAGAGGTAAGATCATCGCATTCTGATCATCGACGTTTAATGCGGTTGGCGTATTCTTCGCTGTCGAGCAGACATTTGACAACTTCGGGAATGCCGTCGGCCAAGCCCTTAATTTTGATAAGATCGACATAGCCGGCACTGCCGACGTCTGCGGGGCGATCAAAAATCGTCCGATACAGAGCATCGACTACATCGGTTTCATCTCTATTCGCGTTTAGTATGTTGGCGACGGCGGCCGCGATCTTCGCGGTGCGGCTGTCGATGTTTCCATCGAGGGAATTCAGCAGCTGTCGGATGAAGAGGCCCCCGTGGTGATTGAATAGCTCGGGTTCTACGAAGAGTACGTTTTCCCGGAGGTCGATATTCCGGTCGAGAGCTTCATAGAGCATCGTCTGATCGTTTACCCCGTCCCAGACCGACTGCACCTGACCAAGTTCGTCGTCGGACACCGCCATGAACCGGCGCTTCCACTCCTTGATGAGTGCGACGCCCATCGGATGTCGGAGATTGAAAAAGAGGACGCCCGAATTGATGTGCCACGGAATGGTTTCGCCGGAGATCGTTGCCATGATCGCAGAGTGCTGCGCCTTGTCTGCGAGATAGGCGCGAAGATCGAAAGACAGGTCTTTCACATAGGCGTCGGCATCCATGTACAGAGCCCAACCCTGAAAGCCTCGCTCGATCAGCTCGTCGAGCATCAGGATGCGATTGAAAGCCGCGTGGACGCTGAGCTTACCCCGCTTGATTCCGATGAAGCTCTCATAGCTGAACCCCTGCCTTTGGGCATATTCGATGGCGGTGCGTGACGTTTCCCGCAGCATTCCGCTATACCGGAATGCGTCGGACGTCTGGAGAATGATCAACTCCAAACCATCTGTCTCCTAGCTCGTGCCCTTGCCTGAACGTAGTTAACGCAGTTGCGCACGTTAACCCAACTTTCCTGAACTTTTACAAGGAGTGCTCGCGCACGCCCGCTGCCAGCAGCCAGCCGATGCCATAGGCGACCAGCAGCGACAGGAAGATCGTCAGCAGGATCTCGCCGCGCTTCGGGAATTCCGATTTCACCGGCATGTTCGGGTCGACCACGCGGACGATGTAGAGCTGCTGCTTCATCGCAGCATCGCGCGCTTTTTCCAGATTGGCGGCGGCGACTTCGTAGCGCTTGGCGGCAAATTGCTGTCGGATCTGCAGATCCTGGTAATTGCCCAGACGCGCGGCGATCGCGCCACCACCGGCGGTCAGCTTGCCCGACTGTCCCGCGACCTGCGCCTCCAGCGCGCGGACGCGCGCGAGGGTCGCGACATATTGCGGGCTCGACGGGGCGATGATGCCCTTCATGGCGTTGAGCTGCGCCCGGGCGTTGGTCAGCTGGCCTTCCAAGGTCGAGACGAGGCCGATCTGCGCCTTGCCCGACCCCTCGGGATCGAGGTCTCCGCGCGCCTGACGGAAACTGGTCATCTTCGACTGGATTTCGAGCAGGCCCTGCTCGGCCTCGGCCAGCTGCCGGCGCGCGCTCGCGAGCTGATCGGTCTGGCTGCGTCGGTTGATCTCGTTGACCCGGCCTTCGCCCAGCGCCAGCAATTCGTTGATGATCGCAAAGCTGTCGGACGGGCGGAACGCGCGCACCTGCAGGGTCGTGATGCCGGTTTCCTGGTTGAACTTCACATTCACCTGCCGCCGATAATAGCGGAGCAGCATTTCGGGTGTCGGTTGCGAGAACCACAGACGCGTCGCGACGTCGGCTTCCGGGCGGCGGAAGCGTTCGACGAGGTTGAGTTTGTCGTCGATCCGGTTCACGACCTGCTGCGAATCCAGATAGTCATTGACGCTCATCGCTTCGCTGCGGGAGGGCGACATGCCGCCGCCCAAGCCCAGAAACTGGCTGAAGCCGCTCGTCGGCATCGGCGATGCATCGGCCGTGCGGACGATGAAATGCGCTTCCGACTGATATTGGTCGGCCGCGACGATATAATAATAGAGAGCCGCCAGAAGCGTCGGGACGACCACGATCGCGAGGAACCATTTGTTCCGCCGCGACCAGGCACGGAGCTTCTCCGACCAGTGCGGGCGCTCGACGAGCGCATCGGCGGAGTGCGGCTTGATGATTCCGTGCATCGATTATCCAGAAGTTGCAGGCTGAGACATTAGCGGACGTGTATGCGGTTGCGAAGCCGGCGGATGCCCAGAAGGCCGGTATAGGTGAAGAAGGCGCACCAGCCGATTGCATAGCCGGGAAAGATGTGCTGGGCCGAGGCCATCTCGAACATGCCGTAGCGGACGATCTCGAAGATGTTCACCAGCGGGAACCAGTCGGCCGCGCGCTGGACGGACAGCGGCAACCATTCGACTGCAAAGAAGGCGCCCGAGAGCGGCATCATGAAATAGGAGATCGGGTGCACCAGCCGCTGCAGGGTGGGGCGTTCGAAGGTTATCGCCGTCACGTTCAGGCCGAGGGCGAAGGATATCCAGATCATCAGAAAGATGCCGAGCATGGCGTAGAGCGGTCGTGCGGGAACCTCCCCCATACCGATCAGCGTAACGAAACTGTATATGATGATGAAGGTCGTGACGCAGCCTGCCGCCTCGACGACCACGCGGGCGAGCGACAGGTTCAGGACCGAGACCATCCGATGGTACATGAGCGGCAGATTGCTCTCGACGATGCTTTCGGCGCGGTTGAAGATGCCTCGGAACACGATGAAGATGCAGTAGCCGACGATCGAGAAAGCCACCGGGGGCATTGCCGATCCGAGATGGCCTGGCTGAAAGGCATGGAGGGCGCCGATCACCCCGGCCAGCATCATCGGCTCGCCGATCATCCACAGATAGCCGATGTTGTTGCGGCCGAAGCGCGTGTGCAACTCGCGCAGGACGAGCGCCCCCACGACGTTCATCTGATGCGTCAGATCGTCGTAGAAGGAAGAGCGGAGGGCGGTCATTTCGCCATGTCTCCGCGCGCATCGATGTCGCGAACAAGGTCAAGCACGGTGGCGATATGCGCGTCCCATGTGGGTGGTGTCCAGTCCCGCATGCGTTCCATCTGTCGCAATCGCGCGGCGGAACCGTCCCGCGCATAATCGATGATCGCCGCCAGCCAGCGCGGCCCGTCGAGCGGATCGAGGAAATCGGGCACGGAGCCGCCAGCCTCGCGCAATGCGGGCAGATCGCTGCAGAGGACAGGGGTGCCGCTCATCAATGCTTCGGTCACCGGCATGCCGAAGCCTTCGGCGAAGGACGGGCACAGCAGCGCCCTGGCGTTGCGCAGCAGGGTGCCGACCGCGCGATCGGGCAGGCCGGACAGTTC
>JAIYAJ010000198.1 GCA_027489105.1 Zymomonas sp.
GACCACTCGATGCGCGCCAACCTGCCGAAGTATCGCAGCGACGCGATGGAGGAGGAGCAGCGCAAGGGCGATCCCGTCGCGCGGCTTGAGGCGCGGCTCGCCGAGCGTCAGGTCCGTCCGGACCGGATCGGGGCGGTCCATGCGGCCGGCAACGCCGAGATCGAGGCCGCGATCACGGCGGCGAAGACCGCGCCCGAGCCGGCTCTCGCCGTGCTGGTCGAGGCTGTCACCTCGCCCCACGCGGATCATGGCCCCGAGCCCGGCGAGGCATCGTCCCGCCGCGAGCTCTCGATGGTGGAGGCCATCCGCGAGGCCATCGACCAGGAGATGGCGCGCGACGGCTCCGTCTTCGTCATCGGCGAGGATGTCGGCAAGATCGGCGGCATCTTCGCCTGCACGCGCGGGCTCATCGACAAATACGGCCCCGAGCGGCTGCGCGACACGCCGATTTCCGAGGGCATCATCTCGAACGCCGCTGTGGGCGCCGCCATCACGGGGATGCGCCCCGTCGTCGAAATCCAGATCTTCGATTTCGTCACGCTGATGATGGACGCCATCGTCAACCAGGCGGCCAAGTTCCGCACCATGCTGGGCGGCGCGCCCAAGGTGCCGATCGTTTTCCGTGGGCCCCAGGGCGGCGGCATCAGGCTCGCGGCCCAGCATTCGCAGTCGCTGGAGGCGTGGTTCTGCCACGTGCCGGGGCTGGTGGTGATGGCGCCGTCCACGCCCTACGACGCCAAGGGGCTGCTGACGGCCGCGATCCGCGACGACAACCCCGTAGTCTTCCTCGAGCACAAGCTGCTCTACGTGCAGGCGAAGGGGATGGTGCCGGAGGAGCCTTATGCCATTCCCATCGGCAAGGCTGACATCAAGCGCAGCGGCGCGGACGTGACGGTGATCGCCACCATGGCGATGGTGGCGCCGGCGCTGGCGGCGGCGCGTCAGCTGGCGCGCGATGACGGCATCGAGGTCGAGGTGATCGACCCACGCACGCTCAGGCCGCTGGATACCGAGACCATCCTCGCCTCCGTGCGCAAGACCCATCGCTGCGTCGTCGTCCACGAAGGCTGGACCAAGTTCGGCTTCGGTGCCGAGGTGGCCGCCATGATCATGGAAGAAGCCTTCGACTGGCTGGACGCGCCGGTGGCGCGGATCGGCATGGACGGCGTGCCCATGCCCTACAACGACACGCTGGAGCGCGCGGTGATCCCCTCCGCGCCCGACATCATCAAGGCCGTCAAGGCCGTGATGTACAGGGGCTGAGCCATGGCGCGCCGGTCGTTCCGCGAGGTGCTGGAGCAGGAGCGCGTGACGCTCGGCACCTGGTCGCAGATCGCCTCCGAGGAGGTGATCGACATGGTGGGCGGCGCCGGGTTCGATTTCACCATCATCGACTGCGAGCATGGCGCCTTCGGCGTCGAGACGGCCGAAAAACTCATCCGCGCCTGCGACGCCAACGGCGTTGCCCCCACAGTGCGGGCGCCCTTCGCCGACCCTGTCTTCATCGGCCGGGCGCTCGATGCGGGAGCCTCGGCGGTGATCGTGCCGGGCATCGCGACGGCGGCGCAGGCGGCAGCCATGGTCGCCGCCGGCCGCTTCGCGCCCGAAGGCTCTCGCGGCGCCTGTCCCTGCGTGCGCGCGGGCGGCCATTTCATCACCGACTGGCGTTGCTATGTCGGCCTCCCGCGCAGCGAAACCGGCGTGATCGCGCTGGTGGAGACGGCGCAGGGCCTCGTCGACATCGAGGGCATCTGCGCGACAGAAGGGCTGCTGGCCCTCCTGATCGGGCCTTTCGACCTGTCCGTGTCGCTCGGCTTCGCAGGCGACTACCTTCATCCGGAGGTTCAGGAAGCGATCGACCGTATGCTCGAGGCCGCCCGTGCCGCCGGCCTTCCCGTCATAGCCCCCGTCTTCAATCCCGACGCCGCGGAGGCCAGGAAGCAGCAGGCCCGCTGGGCCGAAAAAGGCGTTCGCTGCTTCGTCGTCGGCACCGACAAGATCATCATGGCGAACGCGCTGCGGTCCTACTGCAAGGCGCTGCTCTGAGGCAGCGTCCTCTCGGCCGTCAGGACGCCGAACCGGGCTCGGCCATCTTGCGGTGCTGCCGGGCCAGCACCCCGGGAGGCGTGACATTGGCGATGGTCGACTGGATCTTGTTCGACCAGCCGGCCACGATGTCGCCATCCCCGCGCATCATCGCATCGAAGCCTGTCTTGGCCACCATGGCTGGATCGTCCTTGGAACCGGCCCCGACCTTGGTGTCGCCCATGTCGGCCCTGTCGAAGAACTCGGTGTCCGTCGCGCCCGGCTCGAGCACGGTGACCGTGACGTCCGTGTCGCTCAACTCCTCGCGCAAAGCGAAGGAGAACGAGTTCATGAAGGCCTTGGTGCCGTTGTAGACGGCCTGGAACGCGCCCGGCATGTACCCCGCGATCGAGCCCGTGATGAGGATGCGCCCGGCATTGGCCTCGCGCATGTCGCGGGCGATGGCGTGGATGAGGTAGATCGTCCCCGTCACGTTGGTGTCGATGACGTGACGGATATCGTCGAAATCCTGGTCGAGGAAGCCATGGCCGAGCC
>JAIYAJ010000370.1 GCA_027489105.1 Zymomonas sp.
ATGCCGAGGCTGACGATGAATTTCCGCCAAGTCTCGGGATCGTTGAATTGAAGGAATCCACCGGGCATTCCCGGCGATGGCCAGGGAATGATGAGTGGTTCTGAGCGCGGCGGAAGGTCCAGGTCGAGATTCAGCGGCGTCTCCTTTCTGATATTCCGGCGCGCAATAATACTCGCGATCGGCAAGTATTGCGAAGTCTGACGGCGCTCACGCGCCGCCGAACTTCCAGACCGGGATGCCGAGCTTCTTGGCCTTGTCGGCGAGGTTGTCGTTGATGCCCGTGCCCGGGAAGTGCATCACGCCCTTCGGCACGATCTCCAGCATCTCGTCGTTGCGCTTGAAGGGCGCTGCGCGGCCGTGCTTCGTCCAGTCGGGCGCGAAGCCGATCTGCGGCACGTTGCGGTTCTTCGCCCAGAGCGAGGCGATCTTCTCCGCGCCCTTCGGCGACTTGCCGTGAACGAGGACCATGTCGGGGTGCTTCTCGTGCACCTGGTCGAGCTTGGCCCAGATCAGCGGGTGATCGTTGAAGTCGAGCCCGCCGGTGACGACGATCTTCGGGCCGGGAGGAAGAAGGACTTCCTGTTCGGCACGCTTCTTCGCCATAAGGAAATCGCGGCTGTCGATCATTGCCGAGGTGAGATTGCGATGGTTGACCTTCGATCCGCTGCGCGGGAGCCAGGGCTTGCCGACGTGGCGCTCGTAGTGCTCGGCGGCCTGGTCGCGCATGAGCTCGAAGGCGGCTTGGCGCTCGATGAGAGTCATGCCCTCGGCGATCTGGCGCTCGAGTTCGACCGATTTCACCTCGCTGCCGTCCTGTTCCCGCTGCGAGCGCTTCTGGGCCTGCTCGTTATCGTCGAGCTCGCGTGCGATCCGTTCGGTGGCGCGATGGAAGACGTTGACGGTCGACCAGAGGAGATCGTCGAGGTCGGGTTCGAGGCGTGTGTCCTCCAGCGTGACGATCAGCGCGTCGAAGATGTCGGCGACGGCGCCCGCGACTGCGTTTCCGTCCGGAAGAAGCCGCTGGTCCGGTTCGTCGGCGAAGGGCCGGTAGCCGTGGAGCTGCAATTCGTTGAGGACGTGGTCGGTGGGTGAGGATTCGTGGTGGGGTTCGAAGTCGTCGTGGTCGTCCATGGGATGCTCCGTCGGTAGGACCGCGACCGTCGCGGCCTTCATGGCGACGAAGCCCATCGGCGGGACGGCTCTGCACCCGGAGCGCAGCGAAGGGCAGGAGCGTCAGCGGAGGATGGCGAAGGCCGGCTATTTTGCCTCGCGATGGAAAGGCGCGGCACGCGCCGCCGGAAAATAGTCGGCCGCCGCCATTGCCGGGCCGGCCCGACTGTGGGCCGATCGCCCTCTCGAAGGCCGAGGCGCGGTCCTCTCAGACGGTATGGGGCATCCGGACGGGCCTGACGGCACCGCCGCCGCCTTCCTGCCTGCCGGCTATGCCACTAGCGCCATGAAACGCACCACGTCCTGCGGCCCGATCTGCATCCGGGTCTGGCTTCTGAGCGCGTCGATGCCGAGGGTGCGGAGATCCTCGTTGAAGTCGCCGAGCTGGGGCGAGATGACGATCGCCTCGATGCCGGCCGCGTTCGCCCGTTCGACCAGGCTGTCGCGCGCACCGTCACCGGCCGGATCGTCGTCGCGCAGGACGTAGAGCCGCCGCAGCGTGTCCGGGAACAGGATGGCGGCGAGATGGGCTGCGGAGAGCGCCGCCAGCATCGGCATGTCGGGCAAGACCTGCCTGACCGACAGTACGGTCTCGATGCCTTCGCCGGCCGCCATGACTTCGCCGCCCGTGCCGAAGCGCACCGCGTTGCCGAGAAGATCGCCCATCGCCCGCCTCGGCGTGTCGAGTGGCGCCTTGTCGCGGCGTCGCGGGTCGAGCCAGGTCCGATGCGCTCCGGTGATCCTGTCGCGGAGGTCGGTGACGGCTGCGATCATCGCCGGCCAGGTCTCGGTCGGAGAATGCTCGTCGGGCCGATAATAGCAGCGCGGGTGGAAGCGCAGGTTTCCGGTTCCGCGTAAATCCGTAATGCCGCGTTCGCGTAAGTACGATTGTACGAGCGTGCCGGTGATCGGCTGCGACATGCCGATCAGGCGGCGGGCTGCCTCGGGCGATCCGTGCGGCGCTGGCGCCTGACGTGGGTTCGCCGGCATCGGCGTGGATGCGGGCATGCTGAGGAAGGTCCGTGCCTCGTCGGCGACGTCCTTGAAGTCGATGAGGCCGCAGCTCTCCCGGATCACGTCGAGAAGATCGCCATGCTCGCCGGTCGCGGCGTCGGTCCATTTGCCGGCCGGACCTTTCGGAGAGTCCTTGAGCCGCACATACATCGAGCGACCGGGCGTGTTGCGCACGTCGCCGACCAGCCAGTAGCGGCCCTCGCGCCGCCCGCTGGAGAGGTAATGGCGACACACCGCCTCGGCCTGCCGGCCGAGACGCTGCGCGAGATCGGAAGCATCGCGACGCGACATCACGCGGCCTCCCGTTCGGAGATGCGCGCCACCGGATAGGTGTCGAGTAGCTTGGTGAGGATGCTCACGCCGCTGGCGTCGGCCGGTACGAAGAAGCGGAGCTTCCACGAGATGATCTCGCTGAACAGGCCATAGGCCCGCAGCCGCTCGCGCATCGCCTCGGTGAAGCCGGTCAGCTCCAGGCGATAGGCGCTCATGACGCGGGCGCGGCGAAGCTGGAGGCCCTCGGCGAGATCGAGGACCGTACTGCCCTCCATCAGCGCGGCGAAGGCATGTTCCGGCGTCAGCGTGCTCGCCCCCTGCGAGGCGGCGTTGGCGGCCCAGGCCGGCGAGACCCGGCGGCCGATGATGCGCTCGCCCGCGTCGGTCTGGAGCCGATACACCCGCGTCGACTCGTCCGGCAGGCGCTTCCAGATCGGCAGCAGCAGGCCAGCGACGATGTGGATCGTGCTGTCGGAGAACTCCGGGATGTCGGCAAGCTCCGCTTGCCATGCCGCGGCGAAGCGAGCGCGATCAGCTTCCTCCCAATGGCTTTCGTCCATCATGCGCAGTGGCGCATAATGCTGCTCCATCGGCCGGATCAGGCAGACGCGGCGTTCGATCTCGCCATCGTCGAGCATCATCGACGGCGCCGGCATCTGCACGGCGGAGCGCCCCGAGCGACCGTTCACCAGCGGGCGCGCGCGAGGATCGGCGAGATGGCCCAGTGCATCGGCGAGTGAGATCGGGCGATTGCGCTCCCGGCGTGTGATGGTGAGCAGCCGCGTCTCGGCGCCGGTGCCGGGATGGACGTGGATGACCTGGCTGTCGGTGACCACGAAGCTCTCGGCCTGCAACGTCTCCAGCCCGACGTCATAGTGACCGCTGCGGATCGCGCCCTCGATCTTCGCCGTCAGAAGCTGCTCGAACGCGGTGAAGAGGATACCCTGCAACTCGATGGTCAGCGCCAGCAGCCGGTTGAGGAAGGTCG
>JAIYAJ010000024.1 GCA_027489105.1 Zymomonas sp.
ATGGGCGCGCGCCACGTCGACAAGCGCGTCGTCATCGATCGCAACCGGATGACGGGTGGCGGCGTCACCGCGGGCATCGACTTCGGCCTGACGCTCGCAGCCCGGCTCAAGGACGAGGAGACGGCGCGCCGTATCCAGCTGATCCTGGAATATGCGCCGGAGCCGCCCTTCAGGAATGGAACGCCGCAAGAAGCGGGTGCTCAGCGCGTTGCGGAGCTGACGAGCCGCATGAACTTCATGGATGCCCGGGTCGATGCCGCTGTCACATCGGCAGCAAAGCGGCTCGGCATCAAAAAATCATCGGAAATCTAAAACTTTATGAAGCACGTGATCGTATCCCGAACTTCCCTGATGGTCCTGGCGGCAGCTGCGATCTCGGGCATTGCCACACCGGCTTTGGCGCAAGCCGCGCAGAAAAGTCAGGCTGAGCGCCAGTCAGCCGATATCTCCCGCCCCGACACGCAGGTCGCGATCGGCGGGGACGAGATTGTCGTCACCGCGAGGTCGATGGTGCGCTCGACAGCCAATGTCCTGACCTCGATCGACGTGCTGAGCGGCGATGTCGCGCAGCGGCAGAATGTCGACAATGCCTGGGAACTGTTCGCGCGCCTGCCCGGCGTCATACTGACCGATTTCAACCAGGGCACCACCTCGGGCCGCTTCTCGATCCGTGGCTTCAACGGCGAGGGCGAGATCAACGCCGTCAAGCTGCTGATCGATGGCGTGCCGTCGAACGACAATGCCGGACGGATGGATTTCATCGATCTCGTCTCGCCGCTCGACATCGCATCGGTCGAGCTGGTGCGCGGCACATCCGACCCGCGCTGGGGGCTTCATGCGATTGCCGGCAGCGCCAACATCAAGACCCGGATCGGGGGCACCTATCTGGATGCACGCGGCATCGTCGGTGCGTTCGGAACTTATGATGCGCAGGCCTCGGTCGGTCTGGAGAAGGGCAAGTTCAGCCAGAACTATCTGGTCTCCTATCGCCAGACCGAGGGCTATCGCGACCATGCCGATCTCGAGCGGCTGAATCTCGCGGGCAAGTGGTTCTACGATTTCGGCCTGGCCAAGCTGGGGCTTATCGTCCGCCACAGCCGCAGCGAGGCCGACGAACCGGGCTATCTGACCGATGCCGACGCCTATTCCAACCGGAGGCTTTCCTACCCGGTATCGGAAACCGACGGAGGCAAGCGGCGGCTTGGCGAATACAGCCTGCACCTCGATGCCGATCTGGCTTCAAATCTGTCGCTGACGGCGGTTGGCTATGCGACGACGAACCGGGATGATCGCTATGTGCGCTTCTCGGCCAGCGTCGCGCAGCAGCGGCGGCTCACCAAAGAAACGCATTACGGCTTTGTCACCGGGCTACACTGGCACGCTGCCGACTGGCTGATGGCCGAGGCGGGCGGCGATGTGCAGTGGCAGGACAACAAGAGCCTGCGCTGGACCACTAACCGCCGCGCCCTCGTCACGGCCACCCGCGATCAGGATTTCGATCTGACAGTGGGCGGCGCCTATGCGCAGGCGATCATCACGCCGGTCGCCTGGCTGACCATCACGCCTGCCTGGCGCATCGATCGGGTGAGCGGCAATTTCACCAACCGGCTGAACGGTCTGAGCTATCCGGTCAACGACTATGGCACGATCAACCAGCCAAAGTTGTCGGTTGCGATCACCCCGGTCGAAGGCGTGACCGCCTATGGCAATTTCGGACGAACCTTTCAGATCGGCGCGGGATCGGGTACCTTCGTGGTGCCGCCGCGGGTGCGCGATCTTGACCCTTCGATCAACGAAGGATTCGAGGCCGGCGTAAAACTGTCACGTGGGCGCTGGCTGACGGCGCGCGCTGCTGTGTGGCAACAGACGGCCAGTGGCGAGCTGCGCCGTCGCCTCAACGATCCGTCGGGCGAGTTCGACAATCTGGGCGCGACCCGGCGTCGTGGCTTCGACCTTGAAGCCAGTGTGCAGCCGGTTGCCGGTCTTTCGGCCTGGGCCAGCTGGTCACATCAGAAGGCTATTATTCGGATCGCCGATCCGGCAGCGCCGCTGACCGCCGGAAACGAAATCGACCACGTCCCGCGCAACGTGTTCACGGCGGGGATCGAATGGGCACCGGCCACTCTGCCCTGGCGCGCCTCGCTATGGGGCAACGGCCAGTCCTCCTACGAACTCAACACCGCGAACAATCAGGGCCGTTATGGCGACTATTTCCAGGTCACGGCGGAGCTTGCCTACCGCATCACCCAGGCGATCGAGGTGTCGGCGCAGGTTCGCAACCTGACCAACGATCGCTATGAATATGTCTGGTTCGACGGGACTCAGCGCCTCCATGCACCCGCCGATCCGCGTAGCCTGTTCGGCGCGGTCCGGGCACGGTTCTGACGATGGCTGGCCGGGCGGCAGAGATCGGGCGGACTTGGCGGATCGCGATCCGACGCATCCACCTGTGGCTCGGCCTGTCGCTCGGCCTGCTGTTCGCGCTGATCGGCCTGACCGGATCAGCGCTGGTATTCTATGTCGGGATCGACCAGGCGCTGCATCCCGAAGCACGTAGCGAAACCGCCGCACCCGGCCCCGGCTGGGCATCCCCGGTCTGGGATCGGGCGCTGGCAACCGGGCGCGCGGCGGGCTTCGATCCTGCGGGCAAATGGTCGTTCGAAGTCACGGGCGAGGGCGGCGCGATCCCGGCCCGCTTCTATCCGCCGGCCGCAGAGGGTGTGCAGCATCCGCCCCGCCAGATGGTCTGGTTCTCGCTCGATGGCCTCAGGATCGTGCGCGTGGCGCCCTGGGGCGGCTACCTGATGAGTTGGCTGTACCAACTGCACATGGAATTGCTGGCGGGCGACATCGGGATGCAGATCGTCGGCTGGTCAGGCGTCGTCACCCTGGTCCTGCTACTGACCGGGATCATCGCCTGGTGGCCAAGGGGAAGCTGGCGCAAGGCGCTGTCATTCAAGCGGCGTGCCGCGCCGATCCGGCGGTTGCACGATCTGCACAAGCTTTCCGGCGTGACCAGCAGCATCTTCCTTGTCATTCTAGTTGCCACAGGCGTCATCCTTGCCCTGCCAAGCGTCAAGGCGGCCTTGCTGTCACCCGCGCCCGTACCGGACCCGCGTTCGCCCGAAAGCACGGGCCCCGTGCTGCCGATATCCAGCGCGCTAAAGGCAGCCCGGCAGGTATTTCCGGAAGGACAACTCGCCTTCATCGACGTGCCGGGTGACGCGACTATGCCCTATCGCATTCGCGTGCAGGTGCCGGCCGACCCGCATCGGCGGTTTCCGGGAAGCTATGCTTTCGTCGATCAGCGGTCGGGCCGGGTCATCGACACTCAAACTATTGGTAGCGGCGGCCTCGGAACCGCGATCAACGCCTGGGTTCGACCGTTGCACGACGGATCGGTCGGCGGGCTGCCCGTGCGCATCCTTGCCGTGCTGATCGGCCTTGCGCCGACTGTTTTGCTCGTAACCGGCCTGCTGCACTGGTGGCGTCGCGAACGGTCGCCGGCACCGTTTCGCGGGCGCGCCGTCGCAGCACGGCCCACGCCAAGCACCTTGCCATCGAAGGAGAATATGTGATGCGAACTCTGAACCTGCTGCTGGCGGCATTGCCGACACTCGTCATTTCACCGGCGCATGCTCAGTCGGCATCGCAGTCAGTCGAAATCCGCTTCGATGCAAGGGTCGGTGCGGATGCAGCGCGCTGCGGGCAGGCTTACACCGGCGTCGGAACATCGAAGGCGGGGCTGCGCTTTCAGGACCTCCGCTTTTACGTGTCTGCCGTGCGCCTGATCGATGCAAAGGGGCGCGAGGTGCCGGTGACGCTGGCCCCGGACGAGCAGTGGCAGAACGATCAGGTCACGCTGCTCGATTTCGAGGATGGTACGGGCAACTGCAATGGCAATGCAGGGACCAATCAGGTCGTGCGCGGCACCGTGCCGAAGGGTGAGTATCGCGGTCTCGCATTCGACATCGGCGTGCCGCAGGCGATCAATCATCAGGACCCGACGCTGGCCGCCGCGCCGCTCAACGTGACCGGCATGACCTGGCCTTGGCGGATCGGGTACAAGTTCAGTGGGGTGGATATGGAAACCAGCGGCGGCGCGGGTGGCCCGAATGCCGCGACCGGCTTCTCGATCCATCTCGGTAGCACCGCTTGCGGCGACGGTCCGCCAATGGCCGCGCC
>JAIYAJ010000386.1 GCA_027489105.1 Zymomonas sp.
ATATTTGCGGTTGAGCGGGACAATCTCGTCGCGCACCTCCTTGGTGATGGCATGGAGCGATACCGCCAGATTCACCCCGATCTCCTCGCCGGCGCGCGCCATCATCGGCACCACGCCCGCAGTCGACAGGGTGATGCGCCGTTTCGACAGAGCGAGCCCGTCGCCGTCCATCACGAGCTTGAGGGCATCGCGGACATTGTCGAAATTGTAGAGCGGCTCGCCCATGCCCATCATGACGATGTTGGTGAGCATGCGCCCCTCGGGCTGCGACGGCCATTCGCCGAGCGCGTCGCGCGCCAGCATAACCTGCCCCACAATCTCGGCCGGGGTGAGGTTGCGGACGAGGCGCATCGTGCCGGTGTGGCAGAAGCGGCAGTTGAGCGTGCAGCCCACCTGACTCGACACGCACAGCGTGCCGCGGTCGGCGTCCGGGATGAACACCATCTCATAATCCTGGCCGTCGTCCGACCGGAGCAGCCATTTGCGCGTGCCGTCGGTCGAGACCTGCGCCTCGACCACCTCGGGGCGGGAGACGACGAAGCGCTGCTCGAGCCAGATCCGCATGTCCTTGGCGATGTCTGTCATCACCCCGAAATCGGTCGCGCCGCGATTGTAGATCCAGTGCCAGAGCTGTTTCGCGCGCAGCTTGGCCTGGCGGGGTTCGAGCTGGGCGGTCTCGAGCGCCATGCGCAGATCGTCGCGCGACAGCCCGAGCAGATCGATGCGACCGTCGCTGCGTGGCTTCAGATCGCGCGGAACGGGCACAGGATCGATGTGGCCGGGAATCGGCATGGCGACAGGCTGGGGGTGATTCATGCAGCGCACATAGGCGATTCGCCCACATTTTGCCACTGCGCCCGGTCCTGCGGTCCTGCGCGGCATAGATTTAGGAACAATACTAATCGTTCGGCGGACCGCCGCCCTGCATTCTGAAGCTCAGGAAAGCGCATGGACCGAAACGACATCATCGCCTTTTTCAACCTGCGCCGCGCCGAGGAGGAGCGGTTGAAGGCCGCACGCGCCACGTCCTCGCGGGCGCGCGAAGCGCATCTGGAAATGGCCCGGATGTTCGAGGACCGTGCCCAGCAGGTGCTCGCCGCCGAACCGGCCGACGTCCGCCCCGCCTGATTTCACGCCCCGACCGACGCTCCGCCGCGCGCATTTTGCTTCCGCGCCGCCGTACAGCCTGTATAGCGGCGCGTCGGAGCCGAGCCCCACGGAGAGACGAAGTGACCAGATCCGCCGCCGAGGTTATGCACGACGTGATCGTCGCCGCCGTCATTGACGGCCTCGGTGCCTTGCGTACGGCGTCCAAGGGGGTACCGAACGCGCTGCTGCGCGATCTGGCGGCCATTCATCCGAACACCACCTTCAAGGACCTGCCGGCCGACCTGCAGGCCTCGATCCAGACCAGTGTCCGCTCGGCTTTCACCAAGCTCCAGTCGGAGGGCTATACGGTCCTCAATCCCAAGGTCGCTGGCGTGAGCCCGCGCCAGCCGCGCCCTCAAGGCACTGCCCCGTCGGGACGCGGGCCGGGTGGACCCGGACATTCCGCAGGTGCTCGCGACCAGCAACGGCGTCCGCGCCCGGACCGGGGGCCGTCAGGACGTCGCACGCCGCAGAAGTAATCGACTTGCCGGCACCGAATCGATGGCTCCTGGCGTTGAGCAATATGTACCATGGTGCATGTAGGAACACCCCCGGACCTGAGCGGTGATTCATGCTTTGCAAAGGATGCCTGACCTACAAGTCCTGCCGGGAAACACTTGGGTGGGGATTGTGATGCTGTGGTTTGAGAAGCATCTGCCTGTCAGGCGCAAATTGTCCGTGGCCTTTGCGAGCATCATCGCGATCCAGGCCGTTCCGTCTCTGATAGTAGCAACGTCGTTGGGGCGTCCGCTGTTTGGCCTGTCCTATGGCGGGGCCCTGCTGATCCTTGCGGTCACGGCCTTGGCGGCGGGACTTGCCGTGTCCTTCCGCAAGGCGACCGCCGATCCTTATGTGTCGACCGTCGAACGCATGGAGGCTTTGGCCGAAGGCGATCTCGATACGCCGGTCGATTATGTCGACTATCAGGATTGCGTCGGCCGCATGGCCCGCGCGATGTTCAAATTCAAGGAAGCGGCGCTGGCCCGCATCCGCGCCGAGGCCGAACTGCGCGCCTCGATGCAGCAGCAGGACGTCGTGGCCTCGCTCAGCGAAGGGCTTCGCAATCTCGCCGCCGGCAATTTCGGCCATCGCCTGTCGAACCCTTTCCCGACCGAATATGAGGCGGTGCGGATCAACTTCAACGAAGCTGGCGACGCGCTTCAGGCGGCGATCGGCGAGGTCAACGAAGCCGCACAGCGGATTCGCACCGGCTCTGCCGAGATCAGCCAGGCGTCCGATGACCTGGCCCGCCGCACCGAGGGGCAGGCCAGCTCGATCGAAGCCACCGCGCTGACGATGGAGCAGCTGGCCACGGTCGTCCGCAGCTCCGCCAAAAGCGCGGCGGAGGCCGAGAAGGTCAGCGCCACCGCACGGGTCAGCGCCGAAAATGGCAGCGACGTCGTCCGCGACGCCGTCCGCGCCATGGGGGCAATCGAGAAGTCGAGCCAGGAGATCGCCCAGATCGTGACGGTCATCGACGGCATCGCCTTCCAGACCAATTTGCTGGCGTTGAACGCGGGCGTCGAGGCGGCGCGTGCGGGCGACTCGGGCAAGGGTTTTGCCGTGGTCGCCAACGAGGTTCGCGCCCTCGCGCAGCGTTCTGCGGACTCCGCGAGCGAGATCAAGTCGCTGATCGAAAAGAGCGCCCAGCAGGTGAAGCAGGGCGTGGAACTGGTCAGCCGTTCGGGCAAGGCGTTCGACACGATCCTGGAAGGTATCGGCACGACCTCCTCGCTGGTCCGCGACATAGCCGGCTCGGCCACCGAGCAGGCCGAGGGAATCAGCAAGGCCAATGTGGCCGTTTCGGATATCGAGAAGGCGACCCAGCAGAACGCCGCGATGGTCGAGGAGGCCAGTGCCGCCGCCCGCAGCCTGTCGTCGGAAGCCGATACGCTCGGGCGGCTGGTGCAGCGCTTCGGCTTTGCCGAGCAGGCGGCGCCGATCGCGCAGCCGGCTCGGCGCGCAGCAGCCCCCGCGCCTCGCTTTCAGGGCAACGCCGCGTTGAAGACGATCCCGGAGGTCGACGGCTGGCAGGAATTCTGATCCGACCGATCGGATCAGGTTGACGACGGGCGGGGCTGCTCCATGCGGCTTCCGCCCGTCATCGATTCAGGCGACCGGACCTTGTCGCCGCTCGCCCCAGGCGATGCGCCCCAGGCTCAGCAACACCAGCCCGCACAGCGCCGCGACGCTATAGGCGTTGAGCCGGAAGAAATCGGCATATTGGGCGGCATCGAAGCGACCGAAGGGCGTACCATAATGGTCATGGAGCAGCGCCGCTCCAGCTGCCGCAGCCCAGATGCCGATTGTCCAGCGCCGTTCCCGGCCGCGAAAGGCGAGCAGGCCGATCAACGCGCAGGCGATCAGGAACAGTTCGACCCCCGAGGCTACGCCGAACGCCTTGGCGCTGACGACGCCATTGCCGATTCCCGCCAGCGGCAACAGCGCCCGGCCCGCCGCGGCATGGCGCCGGGCGACGGCCGGCACGGCAAGGAAGAACGGGGTCGACAGAAAGGTCCAGACGGATACCCACCAGTCGCCACCGACGGCCCAGAGCAGATAGAGCGGATAGATTGGCTGGTTCGATGCCACCGCCAGGGCGATCCAGTTGCAGGATTCGGCGCGGGGATCGGGATGCGCCGCATAGCTGCGCAAACGGCCGAGCAGACCGGTCGGCCCGGCCGGCGGCACGTTCCCGGACTGGTCGTTCACCGCTCGCCGATCAGGTCGGGAAAGCCGTAGCTCTGCGCCACCAACATGGTGTGGGTGCCCGCCACGTGCGGCGCGACCTGCACCACCTCGCGGGTGTAGCGCAGCAGGTTGTACGGGTTGCGATATTGCGCCGAGATCAGGATGTCGAAGGCGTTGGAGCCGTGGATGATGCTGGCGTTGACCAGCAGCAGCGGCAGCTTGCCGTCGTCGAGATTGTCGGAGATCCACCCGCGCGACCGGCGGACGATCTCGCGCACGATCGCCTCCTGGCTCGGCTCCTCGCCCTCGCGCCGAGCCTCCCAGGCCAGCCGCTCCTCGCGCAGCGAGCCAAGGTCGACCGACACGGCGATCATCCCCTGTTCGGGCAGTTGCACCTTGTCGGCATGGCCGCGCGGCCAGAGCAGCTAGCCCACCGTGCCGTCGCTGACCATGCGCGTCAGTGTCCGCGCGGCCGCCTGCCGTTCGTGATCGCTGAGCGCTTCGCCCTCGCTCCGGCCATGGACTGCGGCCAGCGCCGCGCTGTCGAGCAGGCCCTGCCGATCGTGCAGGCGTGGAAACTCCGCCGCGATCGCGCGCAGGATGCGCTCCGAAGCCGCCGCCGGGCGCTCTTTGCCTGATTCGCCATCGTTCTTCATGCGCCCCCCAGAGACATGCTATTTTGGAACCTGCCAATCGAAAAGGATGCGGAAGCCTCTTCTATTCCCAACTGTATGATGCAGGCAGTACAGCGAGCGCGTAAGACTGTCCATCATGACCGTTCCTGGCGGGCGGGGGCGGTCGATCACCAACCGAGTGCCCGGATGTGCAGCGCGTTACTGTGGTGCAGGCTAGCCGATCACCGCGTCCCACGACGTCCAGCTTGCCCGGATTTCACAAGATTGCCGATTGCGGCCGCAAGCGTGCAGCCGCGGTCAACTCCAGTCGATGCGATCGGGATTGATGATCCATTGCAGCGCGATGAAGCGGCCCTCCGCGACATAAGCGATCAGCGCCTGTCCTTGATCCTCCTTATTCTTTGCCAGCATGCGGTCGGCAGCGCGCTTGAGCTCGGTTTGCTGCTCGGCGAGCGCCGCAATCTCCTCGGCCGGACGCGCGGCGAGCACGTTGTCATCGTTCGCCTCGAACAGGGAATCGGCAAAGGCAAGGATGCGGGCGCGCGTGTCATCGAAGGATCGGACGGGCCCGGGCGTGAGCATCACCTCGGCCGGCGCATCGTCGTCTTTCGCGCGGCCGAACTGCCACCATCTGCGCGCCGCCGGCGCCCGTTCGACGACCCCCGTCACGGTCCAGCTGCGGCCGGCGGAATCGACGATTTCAAGGCCGAGATGACGACCGCGCTCGGACATCCAGCCGGTCTTGCCGCGGAGCAATCCGATCGCCTGAAACGGCATCGGATCGCCATCGACAGGAAAGCCCAGCACCGGAAAGCGGAGGTCTGCATCCATCAATCCTAGAGCGTTTTCGAACCAGATGGAATCATCTGGTGACTCGGAAAACGCGGTAAAACAATAATCTAGAGCGATCCATCCGATGCAATCGGAACGGATCTCGCTCTAGGCGATCGGCATATGCCGGTCGAGAAACGCCATCACCGCATCATTGAAGGCATCGTTGCGATC
>JAIYAJ010000064.1 GCA_027489105.1 Zymomonas sp.
ATCGCACGGACGATGTCGGTCGACTTGTCCATGACGATGACTGCCGCCGTACCGAGGCCCGAACCGACGCCCTTGAGGCCGTCGAAATCCATCGGCGCGTCCATGATCTGGGCGGCCGGCACCAGCGGCACCGACGATCCGCCCGGGATCACCGCGAGCAGATTGTCCCAGCCGCCGCGGATGCCGCCGGCATGCTTGTCGATCAGCTCGCGGAAGCTGATCCCCATCGCTTCCTCGACCACGCAGGGCTTGTTCACATGGCCCGAGACCTGGAACAGCTTGGTGCCTTTGTTGCCTTCGCGGCCGATCCCCGCGAACCAGCTCGCGCCGCGCCGCAGGATCGTCGGGGCAACCGCGATCGACTCGACATTGTTGACCGTCGTCGGGCAGCCATAAAGGCCCGCGCCGGCCGGAAAAGGCGGCTTCAGGCGTGGTTGGCCCTTCTTGCCCTCGAGGCTTTCGATCTGCGCGGTTTCCTCGCCGCAGATATAGGCACCCGCGCCGCGATGGACGAACACGTCGAAATCATAGCCCGAGCCGGCGGCGTTCTTGCCGAGCAGGCCGGCGGCATAGGCCTCCTCGACGGCGGCGAAGAGCACCTTCGCCTCATAGATGAACTCGCCGCGGATATAGATATAGGCCGCCCGCGCGCGCATCGCGAAGCCCGCGACCAGCGCGCCTTCGATCAGCTTGTGCGGATCGTGGCGGATGATCTCGCGGTCCTTGCACGAGCCCGGCTCGGATTCGTCGGCGTTGATCACCAGGAAGCTCGGACGGCCGGGCTTTGGCTCCTTGGGCATGAAGCTCCACTTCATGCCGGTCGGGAAGCCGGCGCCGCCACGACCGCGCAGACCCGAGGCCTTGATCTCCTCGATGATCTGGTCAGGCCCGCGTTCGAGCAGTTTCTTCGTATTGTCCCAGTCGCCGCGTTTGCGCGCCGCCTCGAGGTTCCAGGGCTGGAACCCGTAGAGGTTGGTGAAGATGCGATCCTTGTCGTCAAGCATCGAAGGCACCCCGAACAGGAAGCGCGGCTCCGGCAGGGGCCGGATGACCGAGGGAGAGGCCGGTCGGTGCCGGCACGGTGAAAAGGCCGATAACAGCCATCAGATCTTCTTTCCGAACAGCTTTTCGGCCACGAAATAGGCTAGCAGGCCCAGACCGATCGCGATTGCGACGCCCAGCAGCTTGAAGGTCACCTTCACGAGGAGGACCGCCAGCACGACCGTGACGATGATCGCGATCAGCGCGCTCATGCGGGCGCATCCCAGCGTCCGCGATAGTCGTGATTTTCGCCGACCATCTCGACCAGCGTCGTCGGGCCGCCTTCGGGGCAGCTGGTCTGACGGTCGATCTGCGGGCCGATCTTCGGCTGCTCGCCGCGCGCGAGCGCATCGAGCACGGCGGTCATGCTGTCGAAGGTCAGATCCTCGTAATTGTCGTCGTTGATCTGGACCATCGGCGCATTGGCGCAGGCGCCGAGGCATTCGACCTCGGTCAGCGTGAACAAGCCGTCGGCCGTCGTAGCGCCCTTCTTCATGCCCTTCTTGTAGCAGGCATCGAGCACGTCGTCGGAGCCGCGCAGCATGCACGGCGTCGTGCCGCACACCTGCACATGATAGCGGCCGACCGGCGCCAGATTGTACATGGTGTAGAAGGTCGCGACCTCGAACACGCGGATATAGGCCATGTCGAGCTGCTTGCCGATATATTCCATCACCGGCACGGGCAGCCAGCCCTGGGTGTTGGTCTCGGCGCCGACCTGGCGCTGCGCCAGATCGAGCAGCGGCATCACCGCCGACTGCTGGCGCCCCGGAGGATAGCGGGCGATGATCTTCTTCACCTGCTCGGCATTGTCCGCCGTCCAGGCGAAATTGCCCCAGCGGGCGCGGGTCTCGGCCTCATCGGGAATATGGGCTGCGTCAGCCATCAGCGCACGAACTCCACGCGCGACACCTTGTCGCCTTCGAAACTGTAGATGCTCATCACCTCGAACGGCTCGGCATCGCTGGACCGGTACACCTTCTCGTGAAGGAGAACATAGTCGCCCAGTTGCTGGCCGGAGAGGATCTCGGCGCGGTTCTCGGGGAACTGCGCGAACATCGCCTTGAGCCCTTCGCGCACGCCCTCGCGCCCGTCGCGCAGCACCGCGCCGCGATAGCCGGCCTCGGCCGCATCGTCGGTCATCAGCGCGACATAGGCGTCGGCGTCCTGCGCATTGTAATGCGCGATCATCTGCTCCGCGATCGCCAGCTTGCTGCTCACCGGTCGCACTCCCCGAACACGACGTCGATCGCCGAGAGGATGGCGGTGGTGTCGGCGAGCATGTGACCCTTCATCATGAAGTCCATCGCCTGGAGATGGCTGAACGCGGTCGGGCGGATCTTGCAGCGATAGGGCTTGTTGCTGCCGTCCGAGACCAGATAGACGCCGAACTCGCCCTTCGGGCTCTCGGTCGCGACATAGACGTCGCCCTCGGGAACGTGGAAGCCCTCGGTGTAGAGCTTGAAATGGTGGATCAGCGCTTCCATCGAGCGCTTCATCTCGCCACGCTTGGGCGGCACCATCTTGCCGTCGAGCGCCGA
>JAIYAJ010000488.1 GCA_027489105.1 Zymomonas sp.
CACTCTGCAGCGCGCTGTCGCCGCAGACGACGAGGCCTTCTCCTCGCGCGTCCGTGCCAGTGCTTGAGGATCGGACGGCTGGATGAACAAGATCTATTCCGATCCCGCCGCTGCGCTCGACGGGCTGCTGTTCGACGGCATGACGATCATGTCCGGGGGCTTCGGCCTGTCGGGCAATCCCGAAAGCCTGATCCCCGAGATCCGCCGATCCGGGGTGAAGGGGCTGACGGTGGTGTCCAACAATTGCGGTGCCGATGGCTTCGGTTTGTGGATGCTCCTGGAAAGCCGGCAGATCCGGAAGATGGTCTCGTCCTATGTCGGTGAGAACAAGCTGTTCGAGCAGCTCTATCTGTCTGGCGAACTGGAGCTCGAACTCACCCCCCAGGGGACGCTCGCCGAGCGGATTCGTGCGGGCGGCGCGGGTATTCCGGCCTTCTATACCAAGACCGGTGTCGGCACGATCGTCGCCGAGGGCAAGCCGGTCGAGACGTTCGAGGGCGAGGAGTATGTCCGCGAAACCTGGCTGCGCGCCGATCTCGCGATCGTGAAGGCGTGGCGCGCGGACAGCGCGGGGAACCTGATGTTCCGTAAGACCGCGCGCAACTTCAACCCGAACATGGCGACAGCGGGCCGCGTGACCGTCGCCGAGGTCGAGGAGATCGTCGAAGACGGCAGCTTCGATCCCGATCATGTCCACACGCCGGGAATCTATGTCGACCGCATCGTCCTGAGCACGATCAACGAGAAGCGGATCGAGAAGCTCACCACCCGGCCGAAGGAGGGCGCGCAATGAGCTGGACCCGCGATCAGATGGCCGCGCGCGCGGCGAAGGAACTGCGCGAAGGCTTCTACGTCAATCTGGGCATCGGCATACCGACGCTGGTGGCGAATTTCATTCCTGAAGGCATGCACGTCACGCTGCAGTCGGAAAATGGTATGCTGGGCATGGGACCCTTTCCCTTCGAGGGCGAGGCCGACCCGGACCTGATCAATGCCGGTAAGCAGACGATCACCGCGCTGCCGACGTCGAGCTTCTTCTCCTCCGCCGACAGCTTCGCGATGATCCGTGGGGGCCATATCGACCTGACGGTGCTCGGGGCAATGGAAGTCGCGGCCAATGGCGACCTCGCCAACTGGACGATCCCAGGCAAGATGATGAAGGGCATGGGTGGCGCGATGGACCTCGTCGCCGGCGTGAAGCGCGTGGTTGTCGTCATGGACCATGTTGCCAAGGACGGATCGCCCAAAATGCTCGACCGCTGCACCCTGCCGCTGACCGGTGCCGGAGTGGTCGATCTCGTCATCACCGACCTTGCGGTTCTGGAGGTCGACAAGGGTGCCGGTGCGTTCAGGCTGGTCGAACTGGCTCCAGGCGTAAGCGAGGCCGAACTGCGCGAGAAGACCGCTGCGACGGTCGAAGGGGCCTTGGCGGCATGACCGAGGCGTTCATATGCGATGCGATACGGACGCCGATCGGGCGCTATGGCGGCAGCCTGTCCGGCATCCGCGCCGACGATCTCGCAGCGATCCCGCTGCGTGCGCTGATCGAGCGTAACGCCTCGCTTGACCCGGCCGCGATCGACGACGTCATCCTCGGCTGCGCCAACCAGGCGGGCGAGGATAATCGCAACGTCGCGCGGATGGCGGCGCTGCTCGCCGGCCTGCCTGACAGCGTCGGCGGATCGACGGTGAACCGCCTTTGCGCCTCCGGCCTCGACGCGGTCGGCTCCGCAGCGCGGGCGATCCGTGCGGGAGACGCCGATCTGATCATCGCCGGCGGCGTGGAGAGTATGAGCCGCGCGCCGTTCGTCATGCCGAAGGCCATGAGCGCCTTCTCGCGCGACAATGCCGTGTACGACACGACCATCGGCTGGCGCTTCGTCAATCCGGCCATGAAGCGCCAATATGGCGTCGACTCCATGCCCGAGACCGGTGAGAATGTCGCGCAGGACTATGGCATCTCACGCGAGGACCAGGACGCGTTCGCGCTGCGCAGCCAGCAAAGAACCGCCAAGGCGCAGGCCGAGGGCGTGCTGGCTGCGGAGATCGTTCCCGTCCGCGTGACAGGCCGCAAGGGTGACATTGTCGTGGATCGCGACGAGCATCCGCGCGTCGACGCGAGTGCCGAGGGGTTGGCCAAACTCAAGCCGATCGTCAGGCCCGACGGCACGGTCACGGCAGGCAATGCCTCGGGCGTGAACGACGGCGCTGCCGCTCTGATCATCGCAAGCGAGACGGTTGTGAAGCGTCACGGCCTCACGCCACGGGCAAGGATCCTCGGCATGGCGAGCGCTGGCGTCGCGCCGCGCGTCATGGGTATAGGCCCGGTGCCTGCGACCGAGCGGCTGATGTCCCGGCTCGGTCTGAAAATCGGCGACATCGATACCATCGAGCTCAACGAGGCTTTTGCGAGCCAGGGCCTCGCGGTGCTGCGCGGCCTGCATGTCGAAGACGCCGATGAACGCGTGAACGGACATGGCGGCGCGATCGCTCTCGGCCATCCGCTCGGCATGTCGGGCGCGCGGATCGTTCAGGCGCTCGTTCATCGGCTCGAGCGCGGAAACGGCCGTATTGGCCTTGCGACGCTGTGCGTCGGGGTCGGACAGGGGCTGTCGCTCGCAGTGGAGAGACTATGACCGAAAGACGCATCGTCGTGGGCGATGGCTGTGGGATCGCCTATCGCATCGATGGGCCGGCAGACGCGCCGGTCCTCATCCTGTCCAACTCGCTGGGTACCGCCATGGCGATGTGGGATGCGCAGATGGACCGTTTCGCGAGGCATTTCCGTGTCGTGCGCTATGACAGCCGGGGCCATGGCCGTTCCGATGCGCCGGAAGGCAGCTATTCGATGGATCGGCTAGGCCGGGATGTGATCGAACTTGCCGACGCGCTCCACATCGACAGGTTCAGCTTCTGCGGTCTCTCCAAGGGCGGTATGGTCGGGCAGTGGCTCGGCTGGCGGGCGCCCGAGCGGCTCGAACGACTGATCCTTGCCAACACCTCTGCCTATATGGGCCCGCCTTCGGGATGGGACGACCGGATCCGCGCCGTCCATGCCTCCGGCATGGGGGCAATGGTGGAGCCTGTGCTCGAGCGCTGGTTCACGGCCGGCTTCCGCGCGGAGTCGGGCGCCGAACTCGATGCGGTCCGCCGCCTGCTGCAGAACACCGAGGCGCAGGGCTATGCCGGTTGCTGTGCCGCGATCCGCGACATGGATCAGCGCCCATTGCTGTCGCTGATCCGCGTGCCCACGCTGGTGATAGCGGGAGATGCCGATCCGGCTACCCCGATCGAGCATTCGCAGCTTCTGGCCGGTGGCATAGCGGGTGCCGAACTGTGCGTGCTCGCCGCCGCCCACCTGTCGAACGTCGAGCAGCCGGAGGCTTTCGCCCAGGCGGTGCTCGCCTTCTGTGGCCATGTCGAAGCCGCCTGACGGTGGAAGGTGCGATCCAGGTCGTGGACCGCAGCCGCACCCGCCGCGCGGTGATCGGTTCGCTCGCCGGCAACGCGCTCGAATGGTATGACTTCTTCCTGTTCAGCGCCGCTGCGGCGCTGGTATTCAACAGGCTATTCTTTCCGACCGCGGACAAGACAGCGGCCTCTCTGGCCGCGCTCTCGGTCTATGCTGTGGGCTTCATCGGCAGGCCCGTCGGCGGGCTGATCTTCGGCCATGTCGGGGATCGCTACGGCCGCAAGGCGGCGCTGATCTGGACGTTGTCGATCATGGGCGTCGCCACCTTCGCCATGGGCCTGCTCCCGACCTATGACCGGATCGGCTGGTGGGCGCCCGCGCTGCTGGTCCTTCTGCGGCTGGCTCAGGGCGTGGCAGCAGGGGGCGAATGGGGCGGAGGCGTGCTGATGATCACGGAGAACGCGCCGTCCCATCGGCGCGGCTTCTTTGGTGCCTGGAGCCAGGCGGGGGTCGGACTGGGCTTCGTCATTTCGTCGCTGGCTTTCTATCTGGTGCGCCAACTGCCCGAGGGGGATTTCTACAGCTGGGGCTGGCGTCTGCCCTTCGTCGGCAGCATCGCGATCCTCGCAGCGGGTATCTTCATCCGAAAGCGGGTGGCGGAAACGGCGCCGCAGTCGCCGGACGCCGCCCATCGAGCGATGCCGCTCGTCACCTTGCTGCGGCGCTATCCGCGCGCGCTGTTGCTGGGGATCGGTGCGCGGCTTGGGGAAAATGGCGGATCGCAGCTGCTGATCACCTTCTCGCTGGTCTATGGAGCGTCGGTCGGCGCTTCGACCGACCTGCTCCTGATCGGCGTCATGATCGGCATGGTATCGAACAGTGCGATGATGCCGCTGTTCGGACTATTGTCCGATCGCGTGGGCCGACGTCCTGTCTATATGGCGGGGCTCGCTGCAATGGCCGCCTTTGCCTATCCCTTTCTGCTGATGCTGGGATCGGGATCGCCGCCGCTGATCCTCGCCGCCTTCGTCGTCGGTAATGGCTTGTGTCACGCCGCGATGATCGGCGTGCAGCCCGCGCTCTACAGCGAGATGTTCGAGGGCGAGGTGCGCTATTCCGGACTCGCCTTCGTTCACGAGGTCGCGGCAGTGGTGGTGGGGATGGTTCCGCTCGTCTCGGCAGCCTTGTTCGCGCGCTACGGCTCTCCGGTGCCGATTGCGCTCTATCTGGCGGGCCTGTGCCTGATCAGCTTCGTATCGGTCGCGATGATCAGGACGGCTCGGCCGACGCCGTCGTCTTGAGATTTTCCGCGACCCGTTCGAGCAGCGCCGTCAGCTGGTCGATTTCCTCCGCACTCATTCCGGCGAAAGCCTGATCGTAGAGGGCGGTTGCTGACCGCCAAGCGATGTCGCCTGCAACTTCGCCCTGCTCGGTCAGCACCACTTCCATCACGCGTTCCTTGCCAGGACGCGGCTGGCGGCGAACGAGGTCGTCGGCTTCCATGCGCTGGATGATCTTGGTCATGGTCGGCAGCTTCTCAATCGCATGGGATGCAATCTCGCTGACGCTGGCCACGCGGTCCTGGTGCAGCGTCATCAGTACGCGCCAGCGCGGCATGTCCAGGCCGGTCGGGCGCAGCATGTCCTCCATGCGCGCGCGATAGCGGCCGCTGGCGCGGGCGAGCCAGTAGAAGGGCCAGCTGCGATAGCTGAGGTTGCGTTCCGCCGATCCGCTCATTTCCGTTCCTGCCTTTCCGGACGCATCATCAAAATTGAGTTGAATATTCAACCTAACATGCTATCCAGCGTGAGTATTCATTCTGGGCAGAGGGCAATGGCAAAGGACGCGATCTTCGTCGAGCAATTCCGCCTGGGAAGCGATGGGCCCACCGTCGCCGTCAAGGACTGCATCGACATCGCCGGCTGGCCCACCCGCGCCGGCAGCGAGGCGCTGGCCGACATTGCCCCCGCGACGCGCCATGCCGATGTGGTCGAAACGATTCTCGCGCGGGGTGGGCAGATCGTCGGCAAGACCAACATGCACGAACTGGCCTATGGCGTGACCGGCGTGAATCGCTGGCTCGGCACGCCGCTCAACAGCCGCTACCCCGACCTCATTCCCGGCGGGTCGTCGAGCGGCTCGGCCGCTGCGGTCGCCGCAGGGCTCGCCGATATCGCGATCGGCACCGACACCGGTGGTTCGATCCGGATGCCGGCCGCCTGCTGTGGGGTGTTTGGCCTGAAGCCCAGCTTTGGCCGGGTCAGCCGGCGCGGATGCACGCCGGTCTCGTCGAGCCTCGATTGCGTGGGTCCCTTCGCCCGCGATGTCGCCGGGTTGGAAGCTGGTATGGCGCTGATCGACCCGGGGTTCGAGGCCGAGGCAGTCCCCTCGGCGGTGCGGCTCGGCTGGGTCGAAACCGATGCCGATCCCGAGATCGTGGAGGCTGTCCGCGGAGCGCTCCAGCGGCCCGGCGTCACGCTGATAGATGTCGATCTCGATGGCCTGCAGGAGGCTTTTCAGGCCGGCATTGCGATCATGGCGGCGGAGATGTGGGCGTTGTTCGGCCCGCTGGCGGAGGACCCGCGCATGGGCGCCGATGTGCAGGCCCGCATCCGGGCGGCCGCGAGCGTGACGCCGGATCAGGTGGCGGCCGCCGAGACGGTGCGCGAGAGTTTCCGGGCGAAGGTCGATGCCGTGCTGGCGGACGTCGATGCGCTCGTTCTGCCGACATTGCCGGCCATACCGCCGGCGCTAGACGATCTTGGGGATGCCGCGCGAATGCTGCGGCTGACCTCGCTGATCCGGCCGTTCAACGTCACCGGACATCCGGCTCTGAGCATTCCGATCGACGGTCCCGGCGGCAAACCCGCGTCGATCCAGCTTGTCGGCGCAATGCTCGGCGACGAAGCTTTGTGCGCCGTCGCGCATCGCGTCACGGGGGATGCGGCATGACCGACAAGGACGAAATCGCCGCCCTGCGATCCGAGCTCGCGCGGCTCCGTGCCGAACACGACGTGCGGGCCGTGGTGATGCGCTATTTTCGTCTATGCGACACGCTTGGCCCCGATACGTCGCTCGAGGCGCTCGGCCTGTGCTTCACACGCAACGCGCTGTGGGAAGGTCGGGGTCGCTACGAACAGGCGTTCGGCCGCCATGAAGGCCGTGGCGCGATCGTAGCGATGCTCGGCAGTTACGCCGCGCCGGTCGCTCATTTCGCGATGAACGCTCATTTCCTGTCGAGCGAGACGATCGTCGTCGAAGGTCCGGATGCTGCCGTCGGACAATGGTCGATGCTGCAGACGTCGACCTATCGCGATGGTCGATCCGATCTCCGATCGGCGGCGTTGACCATTCACTGTACGGTGGAGGACGGTGCCTGGCGCATCGCGCATTTCATCACCGAAAACCTCTTCGCCCGCGACGTCGACCATTGGTCCGACGCCGCCCCGATTTCCGTACCTGAAGCCGACCGCTCGCCGAGGGAGCCATCATGAGCACAGATTTCGCCACGCTGGTGCGGGACGATCGCGTCCTGACTCCGATGTATACCGACCCGGCCATCTTCGAGGAAGAGATGGACCGCATCTTCAAGAACACCTGGGTCTGGGTCGCGCATGAGAGCGACATTCCGACCGGCAACAGCTTCAAGACCTCGCATGTCGGCCGCGAGCGCGTGATCGTCACCCGCGACAAGCAGGGAAAGATCCACACCTTGCTGAACCGCTGTCGGCACCGCGCCGCGACGATCTGCGAAAAGCGCAAGGGCAAGGCCAGCGTCTTTGTCTGCCCCTATCATGGGTGGAGCTATGAAGTGGATGGCGCCCTGCGCAAGGTGCCGCATCTGAGCGGCTATGGTGAGGGGCTCGAACAGTCGGAACTCGGGCTGGTCTCGCTACGCACCGAACAATATAACGGCATGATCTTCGCCACCTATCGAGACGATATCGAGCCGCTCGTCGAATTTCTGGGTGGCGCCAAGAAGTGGATCGACCTGTTCATGAAGCAGGGCGGCGGCTACGCTGTGAAAACGCTGGGCGAGCACCGCTTCCGCTTTCGCGGCAACTGGAAGATACAGCTCGAAAATACCACCGACGCCTATCATTTCCCGATCGTCCATAAGACCTTCCTCGACTCGCTCGATGCGGAGGCCGAAAATGTGTTCGACGTGCTCGGTCAGGGCGGTTGGGTCGAGGATCTCGGCAATGGCCACAGCGTGATGGTGATGATCCCCGATCTGATCGATCTGGAAGAAGGCCTGGACGCGCCCATTCCGCAGCGCTTCCAGGAACTGGCCGATGAACTGGCTGCCGAAGGCTTGCCCGATGCCCAGATCCGGCTGATCGTTCGCGCCGTTGGTGGATCGGGTTTCAACCTGAACCTGTTTCCGAACGTTGCCTGTTCGATGGCCTTCTTTCGGGTGCTGCGCCCGGTCGAGGTCGATGAGACCGAGATCACCCATGTCGCGATCGGCATGGATGGGGGGCCGGCGGCTGCCAACCGAATGCGGTTGCGCCTGCATGAGCATTTCCAGGGCCCGATGGGCTTCGGAACCCCCGATGATGCCGAGGGCTGGGAGCGCGTCCAGCGCGGCGCCGAGGCTGGGGAGAAGCTTTGGATCATGGTCAACCGCGGCGTCGATGCCCCCGAGGGCGTCGCCGCGCCGGGCCATGCAGCGGGCGACGTCAGCGCCGAGACGGGCATGCGCGCCGCCTATCAAATGTGGAAAAGGATGATGACCGCGTGAGCACGCTCGCTGAACCCCTTAGCCGCGCGGATGCGGTGGACGCCCCGTCGCTGCAGGATGCGATCCAGTTCATCTGGGCCGAAGCCGACATCCTCGACCGGCTTGAGTATAAGAAATGGCTGCCGCTCTGGACCGCAGATGGTCGCTACGTCATTCCGACGGAGCGCGGCCTGGCCTCTTATGACGACAGCCTCAACATCGTGAACGATGGTGCGGAAATGCGTCAGGCGCGGATCAAGCGCTTGCTGTCGGGTTTTTCGATGTCCTCGGCGCCGCCGGCGCGCACAGTGCGCACCGTTTCGCGCTTCGTTCCCGTTGCGCAGGAAGAGGGGGCGCTCAGGCTGCGCGCCGCGATGATCCTCGTCGAGTATAAATATGAAAGGATGCGCACGCTGGCGGGCGATGTCGACTATCGTATCGTCGCGACGCCCGACGGGCTGAAGCTCGATCACAAGATCGTCACGCTGATCAATTGCGACGATTTCCAGCACGGCATCGGCTATCTTCTCTGAAGGGGGAACAAGGCACGCTATGAGCAGTGAAGCGCAGGCGAAGGCCTTTGTAGAAGGCCGGTTGGCGGCGGCGGGCTTTTCCGATTATCCGGGCGACCTTCCAGGCGATCTCGCCACCGCTTATACGGTTCAGCAGGAGGCGATCGCGCAATGGCCCGATCGCATCGCGGGCTGGAAGGTCGGGAAGAGCGCGCCGCCCCTCGCGGACAGGGTGGGCGCAGATCGCTTCGTTGGCCCGATCTTCGCGACGGACATTCGTTCGGTGGGGCAGGACGCCGTCTTCCCGGCCTTTGCCGGCGGCTTTGCGGCCTTCGAAGCCGAGCTTGTCATCGTCGCGGCGGACGATGCGCCGGCCGATAAGGCGGACTGGTCGATCGACGAGGCGCGCGCGCTGACGGGGTCAATGCATATTGCGGTCGAAGTCGCCGGAAGCCCGCTCGCTTCGATCAACGATATCGGGGCGATCGCCACCATTGCCGGCTTCGGCAACAATAACGGCTTGATCCTCGGTGCAGAGGTGCCCGACTGGCGCGCGCTGCGCTTCGACGACATTCCTTGCACGACGACGATAGACGGGGTGGTGGCGGGCCATGCTGCGGCCAGCGCGATCCCAGGCTCGCCGCTGGCGGCTGTGGCCTTCGCGTTCAGCTGCACCGCAAGGTTGGGAAGGCCTGTCCGCAAAGGAGATCTGATTTCGACCGGTGCGATCACCGGTGTCCATGCTGTGCGGATCGGGCAGTATTGTGAGGCTGATTTCGGCCGCTTCGGGCGGATCGCCTGCACCGTCACGCAGGCGCTTCCCCGGCGCTGATCCCGGGGGCTGCCCGGCCTGTGCAGCGGCTGAACGCGGGTGGTTCCTCACCACTCGCTCAGATTGTCGAACACCGCCTCCATCAGCATGTTCAGCCGCGCGGTATCTTCGCCCGAGATCGTCCGGAACGCCTGGCCATAAAGTCGGTTGGCGATTGCCCATGCCTCCTGGCGGGCGGCGATGCCGCGTTCGGTGAGCGATACCTCGGTCACCCGGCCATCGGAGGCGCGCGCTTCGCAGGTGACGAGATTGTCGGCCTGCATCCGCTGGACGATCTTCGTCATCGTGGGGAGCTTGACGATCGCCAGTTCGGCGATCTCGCTTACGCTGGTGGCCCGGCCTTCCTTCAGGCACATCAGCACGCGCCAGCGCGCCACGTCGAGGTTGACGCGTTTAAGCCCGGTCTCGAGCCGCTGAAGATAGCGGCCGACCGCCTGGGTCATCCAGAAGAAGGGCCAGTCGTGCGGGTCGAACCCGGTGGCGTCGGACGAAGGACTGTCGCGCAGGGCATTGTCGGTCATGCCGATCGCTCTCTCCCGCTTTTCTGGGCTGTGCAAGCCGATTTGCAGGTCCGTCTATCGTCGCACAGCCACGCGGCGTCAACGCATGTAGAGCCCGCCATTGATGTCCCAGGTTGCCCCCGTCACGAAATCGGCGTCGCGGGCGCACAGACGTGCAACCGTATCGGCGATGAAATCGGGCTGGCCGAGCTTGCGGACCGGGATGTTGGCGAGAAAGCCAGGCATGGCTTCTTCGGAAATCGTACGGTGGACCATCGGGGAGTCGATCGGTCCTGGCGCAATCGCGTTGGCGGTGACGCCGAAGGCGGCGAGGTCGCGGGCAAAGACCTTGGTCAGCGTCACGATCGCACCCTTGGAGGTCGCGTAATGCGCACCGGTGGCGGTGCCGCCATTTTGCCCAGCGAGGGACGCCATGTTGACGATGCGGCCATAGCCCTGCGCCTTGAAGAGGCGGCCGAATACCTGGGAGCCGACGAAGGTCCCGCGCACATTGATCGCCATCACAGCGTCGAATTCATCGGGCGTGATGTCCAGAACGGGTTTGGCGGCCGTGGCGGCGGCGTTGTTGACCAGCCCTTCGACCGATCCCCAGCGGGCGAGGAGGGCGTCGCGCGCCTGTTCGAAAGAGGCCTGCTCGCGCACGTCGAGGGACAGGCCGATCGCAGTAGCGCCGCTCGCGTCGATCTCGTTCGCCAGCGTGTCCGCAGCCGTGGCGTCGAGATCGCCTATCCCGACGCGGAAGCCGCGCCGGTGAAGGCCGCGAGCGATGGCCGCGCCGAGGCCCCGCGCACCGCCCGTGACGAGGACAACGTCGCCGCCTTTCCCGCTCATGCGGGTATCACCAATTCGCGACCCAGGCGGGCTTCGACCCGGATATATTTCCACAGCCGATACTCACCGACCTCGATGGTGCGGAAGAGATTGCACGCGGCCACCGCCGTTTCGCGGTCGGGAACGTCGGCAAGGATGTAGAAGGTCCAGGGCCAGCCGGTGGGGGAGGTGCCGACCATCGTCTGATCGTCGTCGATGGTGCCAAGGATCTGCACGCCCGGCAGATCGCGTATGCCCTTCAGCATCTCTCCGGTTGCGGCCCATACCTTGCCGATGTCGCTGGCGGGAAGATCGAAGAAGTTCTGCAGCACGGCGCCGCAGAACAGAACGCGGATGGGCTGCTTTTCCGTGGCCATGGTGGTCGTCCTTTCAATGGGGGAGCAGGAGAATATCCGGCGCTTACGGAAAGCCGGGTGCCGATTCGAGGCCCAGCAGAACCTTTCCGGCATTCTGCCAGGTGCCGTCGGCCA
>JAIYAJ010000508.1 GCA_027489105.1 Zymomonas sp.
CGGTCAACGAGCGCGACATGATCGGCTCCGATCTGGTCCCCGACTATATGACCGAGGTCCAGCTGGGCGGCTTCTATGGCTGGCCCTGGTATTATTGGGGCGGCTATATCGACAAGCGCGTGCCCGAACCGGAGCAGGACCTGCAATCCTACGTCATCCGACCCGATTATGCGCTGGGGCCGCATGTCGCCGCCCTCGGCATGACTTTCGCCAGGGATGCAATACTGGGCCCGGACTATGCCAGCGGCGCCTTCGTCGCCGAACATGGGTCGTGGAACCGGCGTCCGCGCTCGGGCTACAAGCTGGTCTATGTCCCCTTCGCGCAGGGTAAGCCGATGGGCAAGCCGCGCGATGTGCTGACCGGATTCCTATCACCGTCGGAAGAGGCGCGTGGACGTCCCGTCGCGGTGGCGGTCGGCAAGCGAGGCGGGTTGCTGGTCACCGACGATGTCGGAGGCAAAGTGTGGCGGGTGACGGCCAAAGGACCGATCACTCCGGCCAAATGAGCTATCGAAGCGGTGGCGCGCCTGCGAGCCGCCGCTACGACCGCTTCAGATCAGCTGGCTGAGCTTGGAGGGTGCCGAGAACGCCTCGGCCTGTTCGACCGGGTGCGGGGCATCGAAACGGGTCCATCCGCCGGCGGACAGCCGCTCCAGTGGCTGGAAACGGGTCTTGTACTGCATCCGCGGCGATCCCTCGACCCAATAGCCGAGATAGACATAAGGCAGACCGGCTTCGACGGCCCGGCGAATATGGTCGAGGATGATGTAGGTGCCCAGACCGGGGCGCTGCACATCTTCGGTCTCGAAGAAGCTGTAGACCATCGACAGACCATCGGCTTGCACGTCGGTCAGACAGGCGCCGACCAGACGGCCGGGGCGGCCGTCGACCCCAGGCTCGCGATATTCGATGACATTGGTCTTGACCGGGGTCTGCTCGACCATGTCGGCGAAGTCGAGCTCGTCCATCTGGGCCATGCCGCCGCCGGGGTGGCGCGCCTTCAGATAGCCGCGCAGCAGTGCGAACTGTTCCTCGGTCGTCCAGGGCTTGCACTGGCTGACTTCGAGGTCGGCATGGCGACGCATCAGCTTGCGCTGGCTCGCATTGGGCTTGAACTGGTCAGCGACAACGCGGACCGACACGCAGGCCTGGCAGTCGACGCAGGTCGGCCGATAGGCGACGCCCTGGCTCCGCCGGAAGCCGATGCGCCCCAGCGCGTCGTTGAGATCTGCGGCGTTCGGGCCCGACAATTCGGTGAACACCTTCCGCTCGGTACGGCCCGGCAGATAGGGGCAAGGTCCCGGCGTGGTCACGAAGAAGCGGGGGAAGCGAAACTGCGCCGTCATGTCGAAAGCTTGCCCCCTGTCAGATCCTGCCCCTCGGTCGAATCGGACTATGCCTACGCATGAACGTCATGAAAAGAGCATTAACCTCGATTTTTTCGTCGATTTTGACCATCATCTCCGCCGAAAGGCGAACGGCTCAGGCCGCCTCGATCGGCGTCACCTCATAGCTTTCCTTGCGGAGCGCCTGCAGCAGACGGTCGAGATGCTGGGCGTCGCGCGTCTCGCATTCGATGTCCGCGATCAGGCCCTTGGCCGGCAGCGTCGTGAAGACGCGCTGGTGATAGACCTCGACGATGTTGACCTGCTGTTCATCGAACACGCGGGCGACATGAAACAAGGCGCCGGGCCGGTCCTGCAGGCGGATGCGCAGCCGCGCGAGGCGTCCCGACCGCGCGAGATCGCGCAACAGGACGTTGGCGAGCAGCCGCGTATCGATATTGCCGCCGCAGAGGATGATGCCGACATTGCGGCCCCGGAAGCGCTCGGGATGGGCGAGCAGCGCGGCAAGGCCTGCCGCACCAGCGCCCTCGACCACCGTCTTCTCGATCTGGAGCAGCATCGATTCCTAGGTCTCCAGATCGCGCTCGGCCACCAGCACGATGTCGTCGACCAGCGCCTTGACGATCCGGGCGGTCAGCGCGCCCGGCTGCTTGACCGCGATACCCTCGGCCAGTGTGTCGCCTTCGCATGGGAGGGTCACGCCTTTGATTTTAGCGTACATCGACGGGTAGAGCTCGGCCTGGACACCCACCACCTGGATGGGGCGCCCGGTGGCGCGTGCGACGACCGCCGCGCCGGAGATCAGCCCGCCGCCGCCGATCGGCACGATGAGCGTATCGATCTCGGGCGCATCTTCGAGCATCTCGAGCGTGACGGTGCCCTGCCCCGCGATGACGGCGGCATCGTCGAACGGATGGACGAAGGTCAGCCCTTCCTGCTCGGCCAGCGTGCAGGCGGCGGCATAGGCATCGTCGAACCGCTCGCCCGACAGGATCACCCGCGCGCCATGGCCTTCGGTCTGCTGGACCTTCACCGTCGGCGTCGGCTTGGGCATGACGATCGTGACGGGGATACCGAGGCGCGCGCCGTGATAGGCGAGGCCCTGGGCGTGGTTTCCGGCCGACGCCGCGATCACGCCGCGCTGGCGCTGTTCCTGGTTGAGCAGGCTGAGCTTGTTGAGCGCGCCGCGCTCCTTATAGGCGGCAGTGAACTGCAGATTCTCGAACTTCAGCCAGACATTGGCGCCGGTAATCCGGCTGAGCGTGCGGCTGTGCATGATCGGCGTCCGCACGATCGAGGGCGCGATGCGCGCATGGGCTGCGCGGACATCATCGACTGTGACGGAGACGCCGTGCTCGGCGCTGCTGCTGTTCTGCAAGGTAACCATGGTGTCGGCGCCCATAGACGATTGCGCAGCAGACTCCTAGCGCGGGCTCCGATTCCGCCTTATGCGGTGCATCCATGGCAAAGGTGAGCTTTCTCGGGCTGGGCGCGATGGGCGCCCCTATCGCACGGCATCTGGCGGCTGCAGGCCATGATGTCACCGTCTACAACCGCACGCGCGCCAAGGCCGAAGCCTGGGTGGCAAAACATGGCGGGCGGCTTGCGCCAACTCCGGCCGCCGCCGCCGAGGATGCCGACGCGGTCTTTTCCTGCGTCGGCGCCGATGGCGATCTGGAGACGGTGACGCTGCGCAGCGACGGCTGTTTCCGCGCGATGAAGAAGGGCGCGCTCTATGTCGACCATACGACGGCATCCGCGCGTATCGCCAGGCAACTGGCGGTCGAAGGCCGTGATCGCGGACTGCTCGTCGTCGACGCGCCGGTATCGGGCGGCCAGTCGGGCGCGGAAGCGGGTACGCTGGCAATCATGTGCGGCGGCTCGGACAAGGCGGTCGAGGCGGCGATCCCCCTGATGCAGGCCTATTCGTCGCGCATCGTCCATAGCGGCGGACCCGGCGCTGGACAGACCACCAAGATGGTCAACCAGATCTGCATCGCAGGCGCGATGCAGAGCGCGGCCGAGGCACTGCGATTCGCCCAAAATGCCGATCTCGACCTCGACCGGGTGTTCGAAGCGATCTCGGGCGGGGCTGCGGCCAGCTGGTATATGGTCAACCGCTGGAAGACGATGTCGGACGAGAGCTTCGACTTCGGCTTCGCGGTCGACTGGATGCGCAAGGATCTCGGCATCGCGATCGAGGAAGCGCGCTCGAACGGCGCCGCCCTCCCCTTCGCCGCACTGGCCGATCAATTTTATGCCGAGACGCAGGCGCTGGGCTGTGGTCGACTCGACATCTCCTCGGTGGTCAAGCGACTGCCGCGCACATGATCGCCCGCATGTTCGGCGCCAGCAGATGGGCGCTCGCCGCCCTGGCCCTGATCGCGTCGCCTGCCTTCGCCGACGGGCTGATCGACAATGCGAACGGCTACAGCTTCGACGACAAGGGCCAGCTCGTCCGTTTCGACGGGCTGCTGATCGATGGCCAGGGGCGCGTCTCCAAGCTGCTCCAGCGCGGTGACAAGCGCCCCGAGCGGCTCGACTTCCGCCTCGATGCCAAGGGCCGCACCGTCATTCCGGGGCTGATCGACGCCCATGGCCATGTCATGGGGCTGGGGGAGGCGGCACTGTCGCTCGACCTGTCCGCAACCAGAAGCCTTGTTGAGGCGCAGGACGCGCTGCGTCGCTACGCAGCCGACCGTCCCACCCCGCTCTGGATTCGCGGCGGAGGCTGGAACCAGGAACGCTGGCAGCTCGGCCGCTTCCCGACCGCCGCCGACATCGACGCCATCACGCCCGGCCGCCCCGTCGTGCTCGACCGCGTCGATGGCCATGCCCTGCTGGCGAACAGCGCGGCGATGACGGCGGCCGGAATCACTGCCGCGACCAAGGACCCGCCCGGCGGCCGCATCGAGCGCGACGCCAAGGGCCAGCCGACGGGCGTCTTCGTCGACGCCGCGCAGCAGCTGGTGATGACGGCGGTGCCCGCGATGCTCCCGCGCGAGCGCGATGCCGCCCTCGTCAAGGCGCAGGACATCCTGCTCGGCTATGGCATCACCGCCACCGCCGACATGGGCACCTCCCCCGACGACTGGCTGACGATGCGCCGCGCCGGCGATGCAGGGCGCCTGAAGGTGCGAATCATCTCTTATGCAGGCGGGATACCGGCGCTGCTCGCGGTGGCGGGCACCGGGCCGACGCCCTGGCTCTATGACGGTCGGCTCCGCATGGTCGGGGTCAAGCTGTACGACGACGGCGCGCTCGGTTCGCGCGGGGCGTGGCTGAAGGCGCCCTATGCCGATGCACCGGGGCAGAAAGGGCTGCGCTTCCTGGAGGACGCCAAGCTCCGCAACCTGATGAGCCGCGCGGCGATGGACGGTTTCCAGACCGCCGTCCACGCGATCGGCGACGCCGCCAACGAACAGGTGCTCGGCGCGATCGAGGAATTGTCGGACACCTACAAGGGCGATCGCCGCTGGCGGATCGAACATGCCCAGATCGTCGATCCGGCCGACCTTCCCCGCTTCGCCAGATATGGCATCATCCCCTCGATGCAGCCGGTTCACCAGACGTCGGACCATGCCATGGCCGAGGCGCGACTGGGTCCCGACCGGCTGGGCGGCGCTTATGCCTGGAAGACGATGCTCGACAACAAGGTGCCGCTGGCCTTCGGCTCGGACTATCCGGTCGAAAGCCCCAACCCCTTTCCCGCCCTCGCCGCCGCCGTAAGCCGGGAGGATCCGTCCGGCCAGCCGCCCGGCGGGTGGCAGCCGCAGCAGGCGATCAGCATCGCCGAGGCCGTCCGCGCCTTCACCACGACCGCAGCTTATGCGGGCTTTGCCGAGGACCGGATCGGGTCGCTGACGCCCGGCCATTTCGCGGATTTCGTGATCCTCGATCGCGACATCTTCACCGCCGGCGTCGCCGATCTGCGTAGCGCCAGGGCGGTCGAAACCTGGATCGCGGGCAAGCGGGCCTGGACCGCACCCTGAATCCAATCCCCACGCTTGGACCGGTAACAATTGTCGGGCAACGCGCGTTCATCCCTCCGACCTGCCACTATCGGACGCCCCCATGAAGATATCGCTTTTCGCCGCCGCCCTTCTTGCCACCGCTGCGACCTCGACCCAGGCGGCCCCGCCGCCCAAGCCTAAGCTGATCCTGGCCATATCGGTCGACCAGTTCTCGTCGGAGGTGTTCCAGCGCTATCGGGGCACCTATGTCGCTGGCCTAAAGACACTCGCGGGTGGGGTCGCTTATGCGATCGCCTATCATAGCCATGCAGCCACAGAGACCTGCCCCGGCCATTCCGCGATCCTGACGGGCCGTTATCCTGCGAACACGGGGATCATCGCGAACGACTGGATCGATCGGAAGACCGGTAAGAGCGTCTATTGCCTTTCGGTTCCGGGCCAGCCCGATCCAGAGGCGCGCGGCCATCAGAACATCCGTGCGACGACGCTGGGCGACTGGACCAAGGCTGCCCAGCCCGGCTCCCGCGTCTTCGCCGTATCGGGCAAGGATCGTGGCGCGATCACCATGGCGGGCAAGACTGCCGACGGCGTCTATTGGTGGGTCGACGGCAAAGGCTATGTCACTTCGCCTTATGCCGGTCCGACGACCGAAACGGTTACCGCCCCGGCGGCGGCCTTCGATGCGGCGCTGATGGCGCAATGGGCGAAGCGCCCGCCGAAGCTCTGGCCGAAACTGCCCCGTCGCTGCGCGGCGCTCCAGAAGGCGCATCATTTCGGCGATATCGACCTGTCGGGCCGGGTGCCGCCCGAGGCCGAGACGGCATCGCTCAAGGCGAAGGATTATCTGTCGACCAAGGCCTTCCAGGGATCGCTGCGCGCCTCCCCGCTCTATGATTCGCTGGCGGTCGACTTCGCCACTCAGATCCTTGCGCGGGAAAAGCTGGGCCATGGGCCGGCGACCGACATCCTCACCGTCAGCCTGTCGGCGACCGACTATATCGGCCATCGCTTCGGCAATGGCGGAGCGGAAATGTGCGCGCAACAGGCGGCGCTCGATGCCACGATCGGCCGGCTTCTGAAGGCGGTCGAGGCGCAGAAGGTGCCCTTCGTCGTGATGCTGACCGCCGATCATGGCGCCACGGATGCCGCCGAGCGCGAACATGAACATGACAGCAAGGCGAGCCGCCTCGATTCCAAAGCGTTCATGGGGCGGCTGGACGCGACGCTGCGCGACGAACTGAAGCTGGACGAATCCCCGCTGCTCGGCAGCGATCCGACCCAGATCTACATCAAGGCCATGGACGACGAGGGCAAGCGGCTCGCTATCCGTACCGCCGCGCTGGCCTGGATCAAGCAGCAGCCCGAGGTGGTCGAGGCCTATACCGGTCCCGAGGTCGAGGCGGCGTCGGTTCCGATCGGAACCCCGCCCGAGATGATGACGATGCTGCAGCGCCTGCGGCTGAGCTATGACCGCGAGCGGTCGGGCGACATCATGGTCGTCTTTCGCGAGCGCACTTCCTTCGGCCGCCCGCTGAAAACGGGCGACACCGTCGCCGGTCACGGCACGCCTTGGGACCATGACCGGCAGGTGCCGATCCTGTTCTGGTGGCCCGACGCTTCCGCCGAGGATCGCAAGGCCAGTGCCGAGGTGGTCGATATCGCGCCGACGCTGGCCGGCGTGGTAGGCATCAAGCCGCCGGTGCCCGTCGACGGACGCTGCCTCGATCTCGGCGGCAACTGCCCGAAATAAGGTCGGCGGAGCGACCTCAGCCGAACAGGCGCTGTTTCAGCGACGCCGCCTGACGGTAGAACCAGCGATAGAGGCGACCCTTGAGGCTTCCATCCTCGAAGCCCGTCGCCTGGAGCTGTTCGATCCTGCCGATCACGACATTGTCGGCGACGCTCTTCACGCTGCCGGTCCAGTCGGCGACCAGGCTCGTCGGCCAGCTCGCCTCGCGGACCTGCGACGCACGGTTGCCCGTGACGACCAGAGCTGACGAAGGATTGGTGCGCCCCTCGGCCGATACCGCGATGAACGCCGATCGGTTCTCCTTGTTGGCCCCCTGCACCATGACATTGCGCATGATTTGGCCAGACGCGCCTTCGGGCAGGTCGATCATGTAATTGGTCGCCCGCCCTTCGGTGTCGTCGAAGCTGCTGTCCGCAACCTCGATCCGCCGTGCGCGGCTCTTCACATAATGACCGCCCAGCCCCCGCTCGAAGCGGCTGCGCCGCACGGTCACTTCGCTATAGGCGCCGAGATAGAGTGAATGCGCGCAGGCCAGCCCGCGGTCGCAGCGGCCGAGCCCCGAAAAGGTCGACCGGTCGATCAGGATCGACGACAAGGGATCGTCGGCGCCGAGAATGCCCTGCTCCGAATCGCGGAACAGGCTGCCCGACACGAACAGGTCGCCCTTCTCGATCCGGATTCCGGCGCCATTGCCTTCCGCGACCTTCATATTCTCGAAGACGAGGCCTTCGATACGGGCCTCCCGCCCGCGCAGGACGAGCGCCGCCTTCCCCTCGCAGATGCCGCCGTCGAAGATGACCTTGAGCGGACGAACAGCGCGATAGCGGATGCGGCCTGCCTGCTGGACGGCGCAGTCCGAGTAGCGGCCGGGCGCGATCAGGATCGTCCCGCTCTCGTCTCCGATCGCCGAGACCGCAGCCGCGAGGCTGGTGAAGGACTGGCCGCTCGATTCGATGGTGAACGGCCCGCCATAGGCGGCGCCGGACAAGCTCGACAAAAGGATCAGACCGACAGCGCGCATTCCTCTACCCTAACGCAGCATGCATGAGGATTTGCTTAGCGCCTTGTCGATCGCGATCGAGGCTCTCGTCAATCCAGGTTCGGCCGCAGCCAGCGCTCCGCCGTGTCGAGATCGACATCGCGCCGCGCCGCATAATCCTCGAGCTGGTCGCGACCGACCCGCGCCACGCCGAAATAGCTCGCCTCGGGATGGCCGAAGTAGAAGCCCGACACCGCTGCGGTCGGCAGCATCGCGAAGCTCTCGGTCAGGACGATGCCGGCGTTGTCGCCGGCCTTGAGCATGTCGAACAGGATCGGCTTCTGGCTGTGATCCGGGCAGGCGGGATAGCCGGGCGCAGGCCGGATACCGCGATATTGCTCCTTGATCAGCGCCTCGTTGGTCAGCTGTTCGCCCTCGGCATAGCCCCAGAGATCGGTCCGGACATGCTGGTGCAGCCGCTCGGCAAAGGCCTCGGCCAGACGGTCGGCCAGCGCCTTCAGCAGGATGTCGCGATAATCGTCATGGTCCGCCTTGAAGCGGGCGATATGCTCGTCGATCCCGTGGATGCCGACCGCGAAGCCGCCCAGCCAGTCCCCGGCGGGAGCGACGAAATCGGCGAGACACATGTTCGCCCGCCCCTCGCGCTTGCGGATCTGCTGCCGCAGGAAGGGCAGCCGAACCTCGCCGCCCTCATGCTCGACAAAGACGTCGTCGCCCGACGAACGCGCCGGCCAGAGCGCCGCCACGCCGCGCGCGGTCAGCCATTTTTCGGCGATGACGGTATCGAGCATCTGCTGCGCATCGGTGAACAGGCTGCGGGCGCTTTCGCCGACGATCTCGTCATCGAGAATCGCGGGGTAATTGCCGGCCAGTTCCCAGGCGCGAAAGAAAGGAGTCCAGTCGATATAGGGCCGCAGATCCTCGAGCGACCAGTCGGTGAAGACATGCAGGCCGGGCTTGTTCGGCGCTTCGGGTTTCAGCGCGAAGTCGGCGACGAAGGCATTGGCGCGCGCCTCTTCCAGCGTCGCCAGTTCATTCTGCCCTTTGCCTTCTCGCGCACGCCGCACGGCGTCGTAGTCGGCGGCGGTCTTTGCGACGAAATCGTCGCGCTGGGTGTCGGACAGCAACGTCGAGGCGACCCCGACGGCGCGGCTGGCGTCGAGGACGTGGATGACCGGGCCCTGATAGGCCGGCGCGATCCGCAGGGCGGTGTGGACCTTCGACGTCGTCGCACCGCCGATCAGCAGCGGCATCGTCATCTTGCTGCGTTGCATCTCGGCCGCCACCGTCACCATCTCGTCCAGCGAGGGCGTGATCAGCCCCGACAGGCCGATGATGTCGGCGTCATTCTCATTGGCCGCCTTCAATATGTCCATCCAGGGCACCATCACGCCCAGGTCGATGACCTCATAGCCGTTGCACTGGAGAACCACGCCGACGATGTTCTTGCCGATGTCGTTCACGTCGGCGTTGACGGTGGCAAGGGTGATGAGGCCCTTGGC
>JAIYAJ010000159.1 GCA_027489105.1 Zymomonas sp.
AACACCGGACGGGGCAGATCGAAGGTTTCACCAAAAAATATCGTTGCCATATGCTGGTCTGGTTCGACAATTTCGACGACATTCAGGAGGCAAGGGCCTGCGAATATCGGATGAAGGGCTGGAAACGTGACTGGAAGATCAGGTTGATCGAAAAGGACAATCCGCTTTGGCGCGATCTGTATGAAGACCTGGATAGCTAAGTGCCGTTCTCCGGCGAAAGCCGGAGCCCAGAAGTCAGATAGCACTATGGCCGCCCTGGATTCCGGCTTTCGCCGGAAAACGACAAGAATTTGAAAGTTCGGAGTTTGAAAATGGCTGACTATGATTTCGACGTTCTGGTGATCGGTTCCGGTCCCGGTGGCTATGTCGCGGCGATCCGTGCGGCGCAGCTGGGGCTCAAGACCGCGTGCGCCGAAAGCCGCGAGACCCTGGGCGGCACCTGCCTCAACGTCGGCTGCATCCCTTCGAAGGCGATGCTGCACGCGTCCGAACTGTTCGAGGAAGCCGCCAGCGGCAAGCTGGCCAAGCTCGGCATCAAGACCCAGGTCGAACTCGATCTCGACACGATGCACGCCCAGCGCCGCGAAGCGGTCAAGAGCCTCACCGGCGGCATCGAATATCTGTTCAAGAAGAACAAGGTCGAGTGGCTGAAGGGCCGGGCGTCTTTCGCCGGCAAGGACAGCGTCGAGATCGCGGGCAAGACCTATCGTGCGAAGAACATCGTGATCGCGACGGGCTCCAGCGTCACCCCGCTGCCGGGCGTCGAGATCGACGAGAAGATCGTGGTGTCCTCCACTGGCGCGCTCGAACTGCCCAAGGTCCCCGGTCACATGGTCGTGATCGGCGGCGGCGTTATCGGACTCGAGCTCGGCTCGGTCTGGAAGCGGCTCGGCGCCAAGGTCACGGTGGTCGAATATCTCGATCAGCTGTTGCCGGGCATGGATGGCGACATCCGCAAGGAAGCCGCCAAGATCTTCAAGAAGCAGGGCATGGAGTTCAAGCTCTCCACCAAGGTGACAGGTGTCGCCGTGAAGGGCGAGAAGGCGACCGTCACGGTCGAACCGGCGGCCGGCGGCGCTGCCGAGACGCTGGAGGCCGATGTGGTGCTGGTGTCGATCGGGCGGCGCCCGAACACCGAAGGGCTCGCGCTCGAGCGTGCCGGCCTCGCCACCAACAAGCGCGGGCAGATCGAGATCGATCATGACTTCGCGACCGGCGTTCCGGGCATCTGGGCGATCGGCGACGTCGTGCCCGGCCCGATGCTCGCCCACAAGGCCGAGGACGAGGGCATTGCCGTCGCCGAGAATATCGCGGGCCTGACCGGCATCGTGAATCACGATGTGATTCCCGGCGTCGTTTACACCATGCCCGAGTTCGCCGGCGTGGGCCTGACCGAGGAAGAGGCGAAGGCCCGCGGCGAGATCAAGGTCGGCAAGTTCCCGATGCTCGCCAATTCGCGCGCCAAGACCAATCATGAGCCCGATGGCTTCGTGAAGGTGATCGCCGACGCGAAGACCGACAAGGTGCTGGGCGTCCACATCATCGCCTCGGTCGGCGGCACGATGATCGCGCAGGCCGCCCAGGCAATGGAGTTCGGCGCGACCAGCGAGGACATCGCCTATACCTGCCATGCGCACCCGACCCATTCGGAAGCGCTTAAGGAAGCCGCCATGGCGGTGACGGGCAAGCCGATCCACATCTGATCGAAGCCGGCTTGGTGATAAGAAAAGGGCCATCCCGCAGACCGCGGGGTGGCTTTTTTCATAGGGTGCCGGTGGCGACCCGGCCGGCCGTCAGAACCAGGCCCTGACCCCGAGCACCGCCCGCGTCTCACGCCGGGACTCCCCCATGGCGATCGCCAGCCGGCCGGTTTCGCCGAAGCGTCGCTCGTGGACCAGGCCGACATAAGGTGCGAAGCGGCGGCTGAACTCGTAACGCAGCCGGAAGCCTGCTTCGGTCGTCCCGAGCCCGCTGCCCACGCCGCTCCGGCGATCGTCCGCGAAGGCGAAGTCGAGTTCGATGCGCGGTTGGAGGATCAGTCGCTGGGTGAGGCGCTGGTCATAATAAGCCTCGATCCGCGCGGAGAGATCGCCCTTGTTCGACAGGAAGAGATTGGCGTCGACCTCGAACCAATAAGGTGCAAGGCCCTCGATCCCGACCACGGCATAGCTGCGGCCGGGACGCGGGCGGATGTCCTGCCGGACACCGAGCTGAAAGTTCCAGTAGGCGTCAAGCGCATGGCTCCACAGCGCCTGGACCTCCGCCTGACCGAGTATATCGTCGCCTTCGCCCTCGCTCTTGAGGGCGAGCCGATCGATGTCGCCCCCGATCCAGGCCTCGCCATTCCAGGCATAGCTGTCGGCGCCCTTGCCCGGACGAACCTCGGCAAGGTCGATCATCAGCTGACTGACGGTCATGCCGCCATGCTCGCGCACGAGCGCCTCGCGCGCGGCGGCCATGGTGGCGGCTGGGAAGAAGCGGTCCGCCGCGCGGTCGGTGGGTGGTGGCGGGGCTGGAGCATTGCCGATCTCGACCGCAGCGGGTCTCGCGTCATGGGCCGCATGGGGGTCCGTCGGCATCTGATGCCCGGCGTGTGGATCGGCCGCAGGCATTTCGTGTCCGGCATGCGGATCAGCCGCCGCGGCGTCGTGGCCGGCGTTGGGATCGCCCATGGGCATGGCGTGCCCTGCATGAGCGCCAGCCGCAGGCATGCTGTGGCCTGCATGCGGATCAGCCGGCGCGGTGGTCTGCGCCTGGGCGGAGCCGGCGAGGATCAGGCCCGCGAGGATCAGGCGCTTCATGCCGCGCGCACCGTGACGATCTCGAACATGCCCGCATGCATGTGATAGAGCATGTGGCAGTGGAAGGCCCAGTCGCCCTCGGCATCGGCGGTCAGGTCGAAGGTCACCTTGCCCCCCGGTGCGACGTTGACCGTATGCTTGCGCGGCGCATGGTCGCCATGGCCGGTTACCAGCTCGAAATAATGGCCGTGCAGGTGGATGGGGTGGTTCATCATGGTGTCGTTGACCAGCGTGACGCGAACGCGCTCGCCCTTGGTGAAGGGGATCGGCGCCTTGACGTCGCTCATCTTCACCCCGTCGAACGACCACATATAGCGTTCCATATTGCCGGTCAGATGCAGTTCCAGGCTGCGCGATGGCGTGCGCGTGTCGGGGTTGCGATCGACGGCGACGAGATCGCGATAGACGAGTACGCGATGCCCGACATCCTCCAGTCCCTGCGGCGGCTCGCCCGTCCGGTCGACCGGCATGGGCGAGATGGTCTGCACGCCCGGCCCCATTTTCACCTGCGGGGCATTGGCGCCGCTGCGCATGCTCATGTCCATGCCATGCCCGCCATGGTCCATGCCGCCCATATCCATGTCGCCCATGTCCATACCCATGTCGCGCATCGTCACGATCGGGCGGCGACGCAGCGGCGGGACGGGGGCGACCATGCCCATGCGTGGCGCGAGCGTCGCGCGGGCGATGCCCGAACGGTCGATAGCCTCGCCGACCAGCGTATAGGCCGCATCGCCAGGGCGGACGATGACGTCATAGGTTTCCGCGACGGCGATCTGGAGCTCGTCGACCGTCAACGGGCGGACGGGAAGGCCGTCCGCCGCGACGATCTCGAGCGGCAGGCCGGGAATGCGAACATTGAAATTGGTCATTGCCGAGGCGTTGATCACGCGGAGGCGCACCCGCTCGCCCGGTTGGAACAGGGCGGTCCAGTTATCGGCCGGCCCATGGCCGTTGACCAGATAGGTGTAGATGTTGCCGGTAGCGTCCGACACGTCGGTCGGATCCATCCGCATCTCAGCCCATTCGAGCCGGTCCTTGAGCGGCTGGTCCTTGCCCGCGAGCAGCCCGCCCAGGGTCTGGCGCTGCCGGTTGAAGCCGCCCGGATCGACCTTCAACCGGCGGAATATCTCATGCGGGTGCAGCCGGGCATGGTCCGACAGCAGGATCACATGATCGCGATCATGGTCTGGCGTGGAGCCGTCGGCCGGGTCGACGACCAGCGGGCCATAATGGCCCATCTGTTCCTGCAGATTGCTGTGGCTGTGATACCAGTAGGTGCCGTTCTGCAGAACCGGGAATTCATAGACGAAGGTCTCGCCCGGCCGGATGCCGGGAAAGCTGATCCCCGGAACGCCGTCCATCTGGAAGGGCAGGAGGATGCCATGCCAGTGGATCGAGCTGTCCTCGTGCAGTCGGTTGGTGACCGAGATGCGCGCGGTCTGTCCTTCGCGCAGGCGGATCAGCGGGCCGGGGGCCGTGCCGTTGACGCCGACGGCGTGGGTTGTCCGCCCGTCGACCGTCATCGTCAGATGGTCGATGGTGAGCGCGATATGCGGGCCGTGAAGAATCGCCTGTCCCTGTGAGGACGGCGCAGCGGCCCAGGCTGGAAGCCAGTGTGCGCAGGCGGCGGCCGAGCCGGTCAGGGCGGCATCCCGCAGAAAGCGGCGGCGGGTTCTTGCGGTCATGCCAGCTGTTTAGCAGTGGTTGCCGGAAGGCCAAGCCCGCCTTCGGGGAAATGAGGGCCGAAGGCCCCCAAAGCTGCAGCCCTTACTGAACGACGATGCTGGTGAAATAGACGTTGTCGATCCCACCGAAGTCGGTGCGCTGCTTGAGGACCGTGTTGATGGCGTCCTTCAGTTCCTTCTGCAGCTTCAGCTTGCCCTCGGGCGTGCCGATAGAGAAGCTGTCCTGCTGCGACAATACCATCAGGATGGCCGAGCGGATCGGCATGTCATTGTCCTTCAGATTGTCGAGCACCTTCTGGTCGTAGAAGGTCGAGACGCCCAGCCCGATCTGGGTGAAACCGTCGGAATCGCGCAGATTGGCAGTGAAGGGCTGCTCGAAGGCGTAATAGGACGCCTTGTACTTGGTCGGGTCGGGAGACTTGTCGGTCTCCAGCCCGATCGGCAGCGTCTGCTTTTCCGCCCCATGGCCATCGTCCGCGCCCTCTTTTTTGACGAGCTTGGGCGCGTTGGGGTCCTCGGGATGCTCTTCCTCTGCCTTGTGCTTGCCGCCAACCAGGCCGGAACCGGCCGCATAGAGCCCGGCGCCCACGCCGATGCCGGCGAACAGCAGGGCGACGACGAGCATCACGAGGATGCCCTTCATCTTGCCCTTCTTCTTGGGGGCGGGGGCGTCAGGCGCGGGAGCGGCGGCGGCACTGCTCATCGGTCAAATCCCATTGATCATGCGTAAAGGTCGCGGTCGTCACGATCCGTCGAATCGACGGCCTCGTCACGCACGGCAGACTGATTAAGCGAAAAAGGTTTATTATCTTCTGACGGCTGACGCGATTGACCCTGCTGGCCTTGCTGCGCCTGGGCTCCGGTCGAACCGGTGCCGCCGCCGCTCTGCTGATTGTTGAGGTCGACATGCGATTCCGCGACGCGCAGCCCCTGCGCGCGAACCTCGGCGATGAGGCGCGGCTGGGCATCGGCGATGATCTGGCGCGCCTGATCGGTATCGGTGCTCATGCGGATCGCGGTGCCGGCGGCGCTGTTGACGATCTCGACGGTAAGGGCACCCAGATGTTCGGGGTTGAGCTGGAACTTCAGATGGCCCTGGTGGTCCGCCACGCGGCTGATGTCGCGGGCGAGACGGTCGAGCCACTGGGTGTCGCGGGCGAGGTCCAGATGGCGATCGATCGTCTGCTGCTGCACGCTGTTGCCGTCGGCGACGCCGGCATCACCGACTTGCATCCCGGTGTCGGCCGCCGTCGCAGGCGCAGGGGCAGCAGGCGTCGGCACGGTAGCTGCGGTCGACTGCGTCTCGTCCGTGTCGACGGGCGGCAGTTCCGGCGCTTTCGGAAAGGCCTCGGTCACGACCGAAGGATCTGCACCGTCGAGACCCGAAATCTGGTCATCGTCGATCGTCACGGGTGTGCTGACCGTGTCAGCCGAAAGCTCTTCGTTGGAGAGTTTCGGCGCCACCACCTGTGCGACAGGCGTCTTCGCGCTACTGGCCAATGGAAGCGTCGGCGCGGTGATCGCTTCGCCATCGACCGACGGCGCTTCCGACGTTTCGCTTTCGCTCGTGTCGTCGTCGCCGATGGTCACCACCGGCGCGCGCAGGATCGTGGGTATCGCGACCTCGGCCTGTTCCGCTGCCACGGTAGTTATACTGTGCGGATCGATCGCGGTCGGAGCTGGGGAGCCATCGCTTTTCAGCGGGCCGGCAGTCTGCGCCGTGCCCGCCGGAGCGAAAGCCTGTCGCAGCGAAGCGATCAGGCTGGCGATATGGGTCAGTTCAGGGGTGGCCTGACGCTGTTCTCCCGTCGTCGTCGCGGGCGCGACAGCCACCGTGGCGGTCGGCGCGGCATCGCCCCCGGACGTCACGGCGAGATCAGATGCGACTGGCTCGCCTGCAGTCGCCGTCTGCGCCTGCGCATTCTGGCCAGAAGCCGTCGACAGGGCCGTAGCGAAGGCCGGCGCGGGCGCGGCGGTCCCATTCGCCGCGGCGCCATCCGCGGCGGGCGTCTGCGACGGAAGGCTCGTGCCTGCCAGCAGCAGGGCCGCGACGGTCGGCTGCGCGGTATCGACGCTGGCACCATCGGTGACGGGCGCCGGGGCGGACGGTATCGTGATGACGGGCATCACCGGCTGGCCGTTGCCGAGCAGTGCTGCGGCGGCGACCATGGCTTCGATGTCTGCCAGAAGGGTTTCAGGCTTTTCGCCGGTCTCGGCGTCGGCTGTGGCATCTCCCTCGGTCGAGGCGGCAGGATCTTCGGACGATGCGATGGCAGCATCGGCCGGCAGCTTGCTGTCGGGCTGGGCGTGCTCGCCGTCGGGCGTGGTCTTCTGGTCCGACTGGCGCGAAACGAGCTTGGCGAAATTCTGTGCCGATTCTGGCGCCGATCCGGCAGCGGGGGCAGGTCCGCTGGGCTGGGGCGCGACGCTCCCCGTCAGGGCAAGCGCGGCATTGGAAAGCGCG
>JAIYAJ010000045.1 GCA_027489105.1 Zymomonas sp.
CAGCGGCGCGCGCCTGCCGGCGGCGAGCCGCATCATCCAGTCATAGAGCTTCCGGAACATCGCGGCCCGCCGGGTTGAGATTCGCCCATTCTGCATACCGCAAATGGAGAATGCATGAACCGGCCGGCATTGACCGGGCGCCGTGCCTCCCGCTACACGAGGGGCTGCGTGCCCCCATGGCGGAACTGGTAGACGCGACCGACTCAAAATCGGTTTCCGCAAGGAGTGCTGGTTCGATTCCGGCTGGGGGCACCACTCTTTCATCGTAGCGCGCCTCTCTCGCGGTCTCGCTGGCAGGTCCAGGCGCGAGATCGGCTTGTCCGCCACATCCAGGCTCGCAGATCTGCGGCCTTGCCCATGCCGATGGTGACAAGGACGCATGGTCCGGCCGCCTCGGTTGGAGATCGACAGCTGGTGATCTCTATTTAAACGCGCCGCGAAACGCGCCGCCGCGATCGACAGGCGAGCGTGTTTCTCCTGGCTTCATGGGGCATTCCTCTGCTGAGCTTTGGCCAGCTTCAGGGAGACCGTCATGGCCTACAAATCCGTGATCGACCTTGCCTTGCTCGGCGCGAGCGAAGGGTTCCGCATCAACGGGGCGGCGGTGGACGATGTCTCGGGGAGTGCCGTCTCGAACGCGGGAGACGTCAACGGCGACGGCTTCGCCGACCTCCTCGTCGGCGCGCCCCTGACCGACCCCTCGGGACGCAGCTTCGCCGGCTCGACCTACGTGGTGTTCGGACAGGCTTCCGGCTTCGGCACGATCGACCTCGCCAGCCTCGCCCCATCCCAGGGCTTCCGGATCGACGGGGCGGCCGCGGGGTTTCGCCTCGGTGCCGCCGTCGCTGGGGCAGGCGACGTCAACGGCGATGGCTTCGCCGACCTCATCATGGGAGCCCGCTTCGTCAGCGCATCGGGCCGCGCCAGCGCCGGATCGAGCTTTGTGGTGTTCGGCAAGTCCTCGGGCTTCGCCAACATCGATCTGGCGAACTTCGCGTCCAGCGCCGGCTTCCGGATCGACGGTGCGAACATCAGCGATCTCTCCGGCACCTCCGTATCGGGCGCGGGGGACGTCAACAATGACGGCTTCGACGACATCATCGTCGGAGCCTCGGGCGCCGATCCCTCCAACCGTGGTGGCGCGGGGTCGAGCTATGTCATCCTTGGCAAGGCCTCGGGCTTCGGCACCGTCGATCTCGCCAACCTGTCCGCCGCCGCGGGCTTCCGGATCGATGGTGCGGTGGATCTCGACCAGTCGGGACAGGCTGTCTCGGGGGCGGGCGACGTCAACGGCGATGGCTTCGCCGACCTGATCATCGGCGTCGCCGATGCTGACCCCCTGGCACGCAGCACCGCCGGGTCGAGCTATGTCGTGTTCGGACGGGCTTCAGGCTTCGGCACCGTCGACTTCGCCAACCTCGCCGCAAGCCAGGGCTTCCGCATCGACGGAGCAACAGCCCTCGATTCCTCGGGCTTTTCGGTCTCGGGGGCCGGCGACGTCAACGGCGACGGCTATGCGGACGTCATCATCGGAGCCTCCGGGGCCGACCCCTCCGGGCGCAATATAGCCGGATCGAGCTATGTCATCTTCGGCAAGGCGTCCGGCTTTTCCGACATCGACCTTGCGAGTCTCACCCCGAGCCAGGGCTTCCGCATCGACGGGGGCGCGTCAGGCGACCAGTCGGGCTACTCGGTCGCGGGCGCCGGCGATGTCAATGGCGACGGCTTCGCCGACGTGATCGTGGGATCGCTGGGGGCTGACCCCTCGGGGCGCAGCGCCGCCGGCTCGAACTACGTCATCTTTGGCAGGGCGTCCGGCCTTTCCAACATCGACCTCGCAAACCTGGCCCCGAGCCAGGGCTTCCGCATCGACGGCGGCGTGTCAGGCGACCAGTCAGGCTACTCCGTCTCCGGCGGGGGCGACATCAATGGCGACGGCCTCGCCGACCTGATCGTGAGCGCCTATGTCGCCGACCCCCTGGGACGCAGCAACGCCGGAATAAGCTATGTCGTCTTCGGGCAGTCGAGCGGCTCGATCATCCGCTCCGGCGGGGCGGGACCCGACACGCTGCGCGGCTACGAATACGATGACAGCCTCACCGGCCTCTCCGGAGCCGACCTGCTCACGGGCCAGGGCGGCGACGACACGCTGAACGGCGGCGGCGAGGCCGACACCCTGCTCGGCGGCGACGGCATCGACCGCCTCTTCGGCGGGGCAGGGGGCGACCTGATGCAGGGCGGGCTCGGCAACGACTTCTACCAGGTCGACGCCGCCGGCGACCAGGTGATCGAGACGGGCTCCGACATCGACACGGTGGAGAGCCTGCTCGGCTTGTATGCGCTGACGGCGCTGGTGGAGAACCTCAGGCTCGCCGCCATCGGCCCGTCAAACGGCGATGGCAACGGGCTCGACAACGTCATCACCGGCTCGGGCGGCGACAACATCCTGCGCGGGCTTGACGGCAACGACACGATCAACGGCGCGGCCGGCAGCGACTTCATCGCGGGCGGCACGGGCGTCGATTCGATGGATGGCGGCGCCGACTTCGACGCCGTCTCCTGGCAGGACGCCACCGCCGCGGTGACGGTGAACATGATCGACCAGGCGCTCAACGCCGGGCAGGCCGCCGGGGATGTGGCGGTCAACGTCGAGGCCTTCTATCTCTCCGGCTTCGGCGACAGCTTCGTCAACGGCTCGGCCGGCGGCTATATCTACGGCTTCGGCGGCAACGACACGATCACGGGCGGTTCGGGCTCGGAGGTCATCGACGGCGGCGCAGGCGCCGACGTGATCGATGGCGGCGCCGGCTTCGACTATATGAGCTACGCCAACGCCACGGCCGGGGTCAGGCTCGACCTCGCCAACCCGTCCTCGAACACCGGCGAGGCGGCAGGCGACACGCTCGCCAACATCGAGGCCTTCTTCCTTTCCGGCTTTGCCGACGTCTTCATCGGCCAGAACGGCCAGAACATCGTCTTCGGCGGCGCCGGCGCCGACAGC
>JAIYAJ010000317.1 GCA_027489105.1 Zymomonas sp.
ATGATCGATTCCACCTCGGTCTGCCCCTCCACGGGGAAGGCCATGCACCACAGGTCGAAGGTGCATTTGCCGGGGTCTTCCGGATGGGGTTCGGTCCGGAAGAAGATGAGGTTGTCGGGCAGGAAGCTGATCGTGACGTTGGGGAAGATCACCGTGTGCGGGCTGTCGGTGATCTCTTCGTCGTTCATATGTTCATAGTGAACATAGCCGCGCTCGCGCCACAGCCGCTTCTTCGCCGCCTTCAGGTCGAGCCAGCCCTGCATCGCCTTGGTCTCGTAATCGGGATAGGCGTCCGGATCGATGTCCCATTGCCGCAGGATATAGTCGAACGGATGCGGCACGCCCTCAGGCAGGCGGTCGCTGAGCGAGGGGCGCATCGGCTGGACCGTGCGGCCATGGCCGTTGGGGTACATCTCGTGACGCGCCGTGTCGACGTCCTGGTCGATCCACGGCGGCACCTGCGGGTGGGCGGTGCGGGTGTGGTAGCTCTCCGAGAAATTGTCGGTCGCGAACTTCCAGTTGGTGTTGAGATTGATCTTCATCCAGAAGACGCGGACCGCCGTCTCCATCGGGTAGTTCTTGTACAACTCGGGGATGGGCGCGAGATAGTCGAGCAGCGCGGGTGCCTCGTCATCCATCGTGTACCAGACGAAGCCGCCCCATGTGTCGCAGCGCAGCTCACGCAGGCGCAGCTTCCCGCAGGGATTGCCCTGTGGAAAGTCATGCGCGTCCTGGGCATGTTCGAGCAGCCCGTCCTTGCCCCATTTCCAGCCATGATAGGGGCAGTGAAAGGCCTCGGTGCTCGAGCTGGCGTCGGTCAGCCGCATGCCGCGATGCCCGCACGCATTGTAGAAGGCGCGGATCGAGCCGTCGTCCTGCCGGATGCAGATGACGCTCTCGTGCCGGAAGTCGTGCACGACATAGTCGCCCGGCTCCTCCAGTTCCGCCGTGCGCCCGGCGACGTGCCAGATCCGTGTCCACAGATGCTCCCATTCGCGCTCCATGAAGTCGCGGCTGGTGTAGCGGTCCCCGGTAATCGGATCGCCGCGCAGATTGGCAGGATCGCGACCGTCGATGGTCAGGGGATGGAGATCGGGCTGTCCCATGGCGACACTCCTTCAGTGGGTTGCGGACATCACTGCGCGGTCAGGCCGCCGTCGACGGTAAACTCGCCGCCGGTGACATATTTAGACGCGTCGGAGGCGAGGAAGGCGATCATCGCGGCGATGTCGTCGGGTTCGCCCATGCGGCCCATCGGGATGGCGGCGTTGATCGCGTCATATTGCTCCGGATTGTCCTTGATCGCGACCTGCTGCATGTCGGTCCAGATCACGCCGGGCTGCACCGAATTGACGCGGATATTCTCCTTGGCGCACTCCATCGCGATCGCCTTGGTCATGATGCGGACGCCGCCCTTGGACGCGGCATAGGCGGCGGCACCGGGAATGCCGACGAGGCCGGCGACCGACGACAGGTTGATAATCGATCCGCCGCGCCCCTGCGTACGCATCTGCTTCAGCGCGGCGCGGCAGCCGAGATAGACGCTGCTGAGGTTCACGTCGATCTGGCGCTGCCAGTCGGCGGGCTCCAGCGCGTCCATCCACTTTAGCACGGCGATGCCGGCATTGTTGACGAGGATGTCGAGCCCGCCGAAGCGCTCGACTGTTGTCGCGACCACCTTGTCCCAACCGGCGGCGTCGGTGACGTCCTGCGGCAGCGCCGCGACCTCATGACCCTCGGCGCGCAATTCCTCTGCGCGCGCGGCGACCGCGTCGGCGGCGATGTCGGTGATCATGACCCGGGCGCCGGCACGCGCCATCATCCGCGCGGTGGCGAAGCCCAGGCCCATTTCGGAAGCGGCGCCGGTGATCAGGGCCGTCTTGCCTTGCAGTGTCATTCTTCGAAATCCTTGCTGGTAAGTCAGGCGGTGCGGAGCCACTCGCGCTGGGAGGAGCGATCCTCGGCGCCGCGGGCACCCATGATGATGCCGGTCAGGTCGGCGAGGAAGCCGTCGGCGGCGGGGTCCATCCGGCCCCAGTCGACCAGCTCGCTGCGATGCGCGAACTTCCACACGCCGTCGCGCCGCTCATAACGGTCGACATAGCGGCCGGCGATGATCATGTCGCGATCCTGCCCGTCGATCTCGACCCGGTGGAAGGCGAAATAATAGACCTCGCCGAAGCCGATATCGCCCTCGATCTCGATCAGCGACTGGCCGATCAGATGCTGGTTCGCCCTATGGCCCTGGAGCAGGTCCTGCGCGAAGGCGACGAAATCGTGGCCCGATCCCTTGAAGATGCCATAGTCGGTCGTCGCGTCCGGCCAGAAACAGTCGCGCTGCATCTCGGCATCCAGCCGGTCCTGCCCGCGCATGTAGCGTGATTGCAGATCCCGGATCGCATCCTTGGCGACCAGCATTTCCAGTGCGTCCATGGCTTGTCCTTTCGAAGAAAAGGGTACCGGCCGCCGCTGTGGGTGGCGGCCGGTACCAGGGAGGAGCCTTAGAAGCGCGCGGTCAACTGCAACTGCACCGTGCGGGGAAGCGAGACGAAGCCGATCTGGTCGGCCGGGGTGGCGGTGTTGGTGCCGGTTCCCACGCCGGTGTTCGGCGCATCGACCACGCCGCCGACGATGAAGCGGTTGGTCAGATTCTTGCCGATCAGTGCGATTTCGTAGCGGCTGTCGTCGAACTTGACGCGAATCGTGCCGTCCATCGTCAGGTAGCGCGGCTGGCGCGACAGCGGATGGGCGAAGCTGGAGGCGAGGTAGGAGCTCGAATAGCGCGTATCGACCGACAGGCCGAGGACGGCGTTGCCCGACAGCGGCGTGTCATAGCTGGCGCCGAGCGATCCGGTCCATTTCGGCGCGACCGCGGTCGGCTTGCCCGACAGGTCCTGACCCAGAGCGCCCTGGAAGCTGGTGTCGCATCCGGCCGCGATCGACTGGCCACCATAGCAGGGCGCGATATAGCTGCCGTAGCGGGCGCGGTTGTAGTTGAGCGAGCCGTGCAGGTCGAAGCCGGCAAGGGCACGCGGCGCATATTGGAATTCGAGCTCGACGCCTTTGGTCCGCGCCGAACCGGCGTTGGTGGTGATGAAGGCGAAGGTCGCCGAGTTGAAATAGTCGACCTGCAGGTCGAGATATTTATAGCTGTAGAGGCCCAGGTTCAGGCGCAGCTGGCGATCGAACAGCGTCGTCTTGATCCCGCCCTCGAAGCCACGCGCGCGCTCCGGATTGAAGGCGACGTCGCTGGGGATGGTGGTGCCGCTGACGAAGCCGCTGTTCGAGAAACCGCCCGATTTATAGGCGGTCTTGTAGGCGCCATAGACGGTGATGTCGCGGGTCGGCTGCCAGGTCAGCGTCGCTTCGGGGGACCAGTTGTTGAAGGTCTGGTCGCCGAAGATCGGGCTGTTCTGCAGGAAGATGCCCTGGATCGCGGCGTTCACATAGGGCTGGACCAGGAAACTGTCCTTGGTCTCGTGCGTGTAGCGGACGCCGGTCGCGAATTCGAGCGTCGGCACGATCTTCCACGACAGCTGGCCATAAGCGGACAGCGTCTCGCCCTCGGTTTCCGAACGCTTCAGATAGGCGAGGTAGCGCAGGTTGGCCGGCTGCGAGCTGTCTTCGATATTGGCGAAGGCGCCGGTCTGGGTGTGGTCGCGCTTGGTCGACTGATAATAGGCGCCGGCCAGCAGATTGACCGGCCCGTCGAAGCTGGTCTGCGCGCGGAATTCGGACGAGAAGGCGTGATATTTCGACTTTTCGGACGAGGGCGCGGCCGCAAGGTTCGACGAGACGAAGGTGCAGTCGCACGACCAGCGGTTGTTGTTCTCGTTGTAATTGTTGATCCAGGTCAGCGTCAGCCCGTCGAGCGCATATTCCGCGGTGCCGGTAACCGCCCAGCTCCGATAGCGGTTGTAGAGCGCGCCATCCTTGCGGCTGAACGGCTGGTTGCCGGCGATGTCGACGGGGATGTTGTTCTGGTAGACGTTGAACTTGCGCTCGCACTTCACGTTCGGGTTGAGCGCGTAGGTGCCGGCCGCGCAGGCGAAGGGCACATAGTTCCAGCTGTTGTTGTCGGTGTCGTTCGACGAGAGATTGGCCTTCAATGTCATCGTCAGCCGATCGACCGGCTCCCATTTCAGCGTCACGCGGCCGAGCAGTTCCTGCTCGCCCGGATTGTCGCGGGTCGAAGCACGGGCCAGGTGCGGCGTGGTGACGCCGGTCGCGATGTCGAAGGTGTTGTAGGTCTTGTCGGTGCCGCGATTCTTGAAATAGCCGCCGAACATGTTCGACGCGCGCAGCGCGACGCGGATGCCGAGCGTGTCGGTCAGCGGGCCCGAGGCCATCGCCTCGCCAACCAGATTCTTGCCGCGAAATTCATAGCCGAGCCGGCCCATATATTCGGGCTTGGAGGTCGGATCGGCCGAACGGATAGCGATCACGCCGGCGGTCGCGTTCTTGCCGAAGAACAGTGCCTGCGGACCTTTGAGCATCTCGACGCCGGCCAGGTCGAGGAAGCCCTCGTTGATCACGCGGCCCTGGCCATAATAGACGCCGTCGAGCACGACCGCGACCGACTGCTCGATGCCGATCGAGGTCGAGGAGGAGCCGATGCCGCGCAGCGTCAGCTGGGCGCCGGAACCGTTCGACGAGCGGCCGATGGTGAATTGCGGCGTCTGGGTGGAGATCTTCTCCAGGCTCGTCATGTCATATTTCTGGATCTGCGCCGCCGACAGCGCGGTGACCGAGACGGGGACGTCCTGCAGGCTTTCCTCGCGACGCCGCGCGGTGACGACGATCTCGGTGAGGCCGCCCTGATCGCTTGCCTCGGGGGCTTGCGTCTGTTGAGCGGCGGCAGGCGTCGCGACGAGGGGTAGCAATATGGCGCTGCCGAGCAGCATGGTGCGCATGATCGTGCCGAAGCGGGTGTTCACAGGCATGTCGTCTCTCCCAAGACCCTATGTTTTTCTGTCCGTGACGCTTGGTGAGGCGCGTCGATCCCGTCGATCGACGTCGAAATCAGACTATCCTCTCGCGGCGCCAGCATGTGCTTTCGCGGACGAGCGAAGGAAACACGCAGCGTGAGAAGCGTCAATATATTTTACAGCAGACTGTAAAAAATTACAGGTCCATTGGTGCGACGCTGCGCCGAGCCGCGTCCAGCTTTTCGCGGGCGGTGTCGAGCAAGTCGCGCAGCGGTGCCTGGCGGCCGGCAGGCACATAAGGCAGCAGCGTCTCGACGATGCGGGTGGAAATATAGGGCTCCAGTTCCACGTCGCTGAGTTCGTCTTTCGACCAGAACAGGACCGCGGCCGTGACCCCGAGCCGGATCAGGCGGATCAGCAGCGCATGCGGATAGGCCGGGTCGAGATCGCCCGCCTCGGCCATCTGCTCCAGCGCCAGTGCGATCCGCCCTTCATAGACCGTCTCCAGGCCGACCAGGTCCGAATGTTCGAGCAGCACCGTCGCCAGCGCCCGGGCCATCGGCGGGTCGGCCAGGGTCAGTTCGGCCGCCATCCGCGCGAAGGTGCGCAGCATCGGCCAGCCGCCCTCGGGCGCGGCTTCGACCGCCGCTTCGAACAGCTTGGCGCTGCGCTCGCGCGCGGCGGTCGCGATCAGGCGGTTCTTGCTGCCATAGACATTGTAGAGCGTCTTTTCGGTCGTGCCGCTCTCGGCGGCGATCGTGCGCATCGAGACGCCGTCATGGCCGTGGAGGCCGGTCAGCCGGCAGGCGACGTCGAGGATGCGTTCATGCCGCGCGGCCTTGCGCGGCGTCAGCTTGGCGGTTCTGGAAAGCCCGGACATGGCACGAGCCATGGCGGCTAATCACCGTCTTGCCAAGACGCCGCCGCCGCCGCCATGCGGTTCAGCTGCGGGACGGCAGGCGAACCATCTGGCCGGAATAGACCACGGGGCCGGTCGGCAGGCCGGTCGGCGATCCACCCTTGGGTTCGACCGAAACCGCGATGGTCATGTCCTGCGCGGTGTCGAGGCGGAGCTGTTCGAGCGCCGGGCTGCCATCCTCCGGCATCAGCCCGATCGACTTCGGCGCCGCCTTGCCCGCGATCACCCACAATTCCATGCTGTGACCGGGCTTGTCGGCGACATTGACCGGGGTGACCTGAAGCCGGCCCGATACCTGATCATAGGTGACGAGCAGGGCCGGGGTGCCGCCCTTCTCGCTGAGCGCCGCGACCGACTGGATCGTTGCTCCGCCCCGTTCGGCGACCTGCGTCGCAGGGGCAGGCGGCGGGGCAGGCGGACGCAGCGCCATGCCGATGCTGCCCATCGCGACGAGAAGCGCGGCGGCGGTCGCCATCTGCCAGCGGCGCACCGCGCCATTGTCGTTCGCCGGTTGTCCGGCCGCAACGCGCGCCCAGACGCTCGCAGGCGGATCGACCGCTTCGACCGTCAGCAATAGCGGGGCAAGCCGGTCCTGCCAGGCCGCCACTGCGGCAACGGCGGCCGGATCGGTCAGCAAACGGCGCTGGAAGGCGCGCCGTTCGTCGGCGTCGAGCGTGCCGAGCACATATTCGCCGGCGATCGGATCGATATCCTCAGCCATCGAGGCATCCTCTCAGCCGGGCGAGGCCGCGATGCAGCCAGCTCTTGATGGTTCCGGTCGGATGACCGAGCCGCTCGGCCAGTTCCTCGCGGCTCTCTCCGTTGAGATAGGCGGCCAGGATCAGCGATCGCTGCTCGCTGTCCAGCCGTTCGAGACAGACCCGGAGTGCCGCCAGCTGTTCCGCCGAGACGGCATTGTCGGTCAGCGTATCGAAGTCGAAATCCTCGTCGCGCTGGCGACCCGCCGGGCGCTCGCGGCGGCGCAGGTCGATCGCGACGTTGCGCGCGATCGTCGCCGCCCAGGTGATCGGGCTGCCGCGCTGGGCATCGAACCCTGCGGCGTTGCGCCAGATCTTCGCATAGGCATCCTGCATCGCGTCTTCCGCTATCGACCGTTCGGGCAAGATACGCAGGATGACCCCGAAAAGTTTTGCCGAAGTGCGCTGGTAGAAGCGCGCAAAGGCCGCGCGGTCGCCATTGGCGATGGCCAGCAGCAGGTCGGGCAGCTCCTCAGCGGCCATCAGCGGCGCTCCCAGCGGGCGGCGGCATCGTCATCCTCCTTGCGCGCCTCGACCCAGCGGGCCGAGCCATCGTCGAAATGCTCCTTCTTCCAGAAGGGCGCGCGCGTCTTCAGCCAGTCGATCAGGAAGGCGGTGGCCTCCAGCGCTGCCGCCCGGTGCGGCGAGGCGGCGGCGACCAGGACGATGCGCTCGCCCGGCGCCAGCCGGCCATGGCGGTGGATCGCGGTCACGCCCAGCAGCGGCCAGCGCGCGCAGGCTTCCCCGGCGATGCGCGTCATCATCGCCCGCGTCATGGCCGGATGATGTTCGAGTTCGAGCGCGACCAGCCCATCGCCGCCGCGCACGACGCCGGTGAAGCTGGCGACCCCGCCGCCGCCGAGCGCTTCGAGCCGGGCGAGTTCGGCGCCTGCGTCGAAATCCTCGGCCCGGACGTCGATATGCAGGCTGCCGCTCATCCGCCCGTCACCGGTGGAAAGAGCGCGATTTCGCGGGCGCCGGCTATGGGCTGGTCCGGTTCGGCGAAGCGGTCGCCGATGGCGGCGCGGATGCGGGCTGGCTCGGCGAAGGCCTGGGCATAGCCGTCGCCGCGCGATGCGAGCCAGGCGACGAGGTCCGCAATGCTGATCACCTCTGGCGGCGGCGAGACGCTTTCGGCGCTGCACCCGATCGCTTCGCGGACCCTCGCGAAATACAGGAGGTCGATCGCCATCCGGTCGCGCCTCAATCCATATGCCTGATGCCGACGCGCAGATAGTCCCAGCCGGTCAGCAGGGTGAGGACGGCGGCGGCCCACAGGCAGAACAGGCCGGTCGTCTCGATCCAGGCCCAGGCGGGCAGGGCGTTGCCGAGGATGATCGCGCCGAGCGAGATCAGCTGGAAGGTGGTCTTCCACTTGGCGAGCTGGCTGACCGGGACCGAGACCTGCACGCCCGCGAGAAACTCGCGCAGACCCGACACCGCGATCTCGCGCAGCAGGATGACCAGCGCTGCGATCGTCGCATAGCCCGATACGTCACGGTTGAGCACCAGCATCAGGATCACCGCCGCGACCATGATCTTGTCGGCGATCGGGTCGAGGAACACGCCCAGCTTGGAGACGGTGCCCTGCGCCCGCGCCAGATAGCCGTCGAAATAATCGGTGATGGCCATCAGCGAATAGAGGCCGAAGGCCACGCCATATTCGACGCGGCTGGGGTCCGGCCAGAGGAGGAAGACCAGAATCGGCACCGCCAGGATGCGCGAGAGCGTCAATATGTTCGGCAGGGTCAGCATGCGCCCATTGCTCTAGCGCGGAAGCGCCGCCGACATAAGCCCCCCGCTACAAGCTGATGGAACGCGTAACTCTCTGGGAAGGAAGGGGCGTCATATATCGTACATGGGTGGACGTTATCGGCTTGGCCCTTCCTGCTCCGCTCGGCTAAGGGAGGGCGACCGAGAGATGCCCGTAAACGAAATATAAGGCGCAGTATCCCCGCATGACCCCGACCTTCCGGCTTCTGGCCAAACGGCGGTTCCTGCCGTTGTTCGTCACGCAGTTTCTCGGCGCGTTCAACGACAACCTCTTCCGCACCGCGATGATCATGCTGGTCATCTACAAGATCTATAACGATCCGGCGCGCGAAGCCGCCTTCTCCGCCGTTGCAGGCGGGCTGTTCATCCTGCCCTTCTTCCTGTTCTCCGCCATGGCGGGACAACTCGCCGACAGCCACGACAAGGCCCGCATCATCCGGATCGTCAAGACCGCCGAGATCGCGATCATGGTGGTCGGCGCCGGCGGCCTCATTCTTCAGAACGTGCCGATGATGCTGGTCGCGCTGCTCTCCATGGGGGCGCACTCGACCTTCTTCGGTCCGATCAAATATGCGATCCTGCCCCAGCATCTGGAGGATGATCAGGTGCTTCCCGGCACGGGGCTGGTCGAAGCGGGTACCTATATCGCGATCCTGGCGGGCACGATCACCGGCGGCATCATCGCGTCCGAACATGCGGCCGTGGGCGTGCTGATAGTGGCCGCGCTCGGATGGTTCGCGGGCAGGCAGGTGCCCGCTGCGCCTCCGATGACCAGCGATGCCCGCGTCGATTTCCATGTCGTCCGCTCGTCGATCCGGCTGGTGTCCGATACGATGCACGTCCGCCGGCTGTTCCTGGCGATCCTCGCGATCAGCTTCTTCTGGGCGCAGGGCACGATCCTGGCCGCGCAATTCCCCCCTCTGGTCAAGAATGTCCTCGGCGCGAAGCAGGACGTCGCTACGATGTTTCTGGGCATCTTCTCGGTGGGCGTCGCGATCGGCTCGATCGCGATCAACCGCATCTTGAAGGGCGCGGTGTCGGCGCGTTGCTCACCGGTGGCGGCCCTCGTGATGGGCGCGTTCGTCTGCGATCTCTGGTGGACGTCACACCATTGGCCCGACCCGCAGGGCGCGCTGCGCGGGCTGGCGGACTTCATGGCGATGCCCAATGCGGAGCGCGTCCTGATCGATCTGCTGGGGGTGGCGGTCGCCGGCGGCATCTTCGTGGTGCCGCTCTACGCCTTCCTGACGACCACCGTCGCCAAAGCACAGACCGCGCGCACCGTGGCTGCGAACAACATCGTCAATTCGGGTGCGATGGTCACGGCCACGCTGCTGCTCGCGGGGCTGGTCCATGTCGGCGTTTCGGTCGCAGAGACGTTGCTGATGGTTGCGGTCGGGAGCGTCGGGGCTTCCTTCCTCGCCTGGCGCCTGCACAAGGCGTGCGACTAAGCGCGTTCAGGGGATGAGCGCGCCGAACGCGATCAGCCCGCAGACATAAGCGAGCAGGAAGAGGCGCACGTCATAGCGCCATCGGTCTTCGGTCGGATCGAACCTCACCGGTCGCACATGCAATGCGGGCGGCAAGGCCGTGAAGCCGTGCCGCCCGCATCAGTCGTCCGTCCTGTCCCGCGATAGGACAGACGATCCTCGATCAGTGCATCGCCGCCGTGGTGTCGGCGCCGTTGCCGGTCGACGCTTCGGCGCGTTGACGCAGCTTGCCGATATTGTCGCGGGCTTCGTCGATGCGGTCATGTGCCTTGCGCGACAGATCGTCTGTTGCCTTGCGCAGCTTGTCGGTGCCGTCGTTGATCACTTCGCGAACGCGGTCGCGGTTCATGAACAGGGCGACGCCCGCTGCAACCAGTCCGGCGATCACGCCAGCGGCGATCGACAGGCTCGTCCGATCGGTGGGCACCTTCTTCACGGCGCGGCTGGCGCGGGTGCGAACCGAGCGCACGACCTTCTGTGCTTCACGGGTCAGGGTCTCGCCCTGCGTCGGCTGGGCCGTCTTGGCTGCGGCGCGCTTACGGGCGGTCGTCGCCGTCCTGGTGCCTTCATTCTTCGCTGCCGACCGGGTGCCGGTCGAACGCGCGCGCGTGCTGGTCGTCCTGGTAGCCATTGTTCATCTCCATATATTTCGCCGGTTTAAAACGTCCGGAGACGGGGAGAGTTCCTGACAGGGGCTGGCTGAACCCCGGCTGTCCGCTCTGGCGTGACGTGCGGCCTTTCTGTATTTGCTTTGTTCCATGGAGGGGTCGCAGCCAGCCAGTTTCGAACCGGATGCTCCCGCCGAGGGTGGCCGAAAGATCATCCATATCGACATGGATGCCTTTTACGCCTCGGTCGAACAGCGCGACGACCCATCGCTGCGGGGCAAGCCGGTCGCCGTCGGCGGCACGCGCGAGCGCGGCGTGGTGGCGGCCGCCAGCTACGAGGCGCGGCGCTACGGCGTGCGGTCTGCGATGGCGTCGGGTCTGGCGCGGCGCCTCTGTCCCGACCTGCTGTTCGTCCGGCCCCGGTTCGAGGTCTATCGCGAAGTCTCGCGCCAGATCCACGAAATCTTTGCCGAGTTCACCGACCTGATCGAGCCGCTGTCGCTCGACGAAGCCTATCTGGATGTGACGAGCAACCATCAGGGCGCTGCCACCGCGACCGAGGTGGCCCGGCTGATCCGGGCCCGGATCAAGGTGGAGACGGGCCTGACGGCGTCCGCCGGGGTCTCCTATAACAAGTTCATCGCCAAGCTCGCGTCCGACCATAACAAGCCCGATGGCCTGTGCGTCGTCCGGCCCGATCAGGGGCTCTCCTTCATCGCGCCTTTGTCGGTCGGCCGTTTCCACGGCGTTGGGCCCGTTACCGCCGCCCGTATGGAAAAGCTCGGCATCCATACCGGCGCAGACCTGCGGCGGTGCAGCCGCGAGTTTCTGGCGCAGCAATTCGGCAAGTCGGGCGACTATTTCTATCTGGCGGCTCGCGCGATCGATCATCGCCCGGTTCGCCCCGACCGGGTGCGCAAGTCGATCGGGTCGGAGAACACCTTCTTCCACGACCTGTTCACCCATGACGATCTTGCGGCGGCGCTGCGGGAATCGAGCGAGACCGTGGCGCGCCATGCTGCGCGCACCGGAAAGGCCGGCCGGACCGTGTCGATCAAACTGCGCTACGCCGATTTCCGCACGCTGACCCGCGCCCGGACGCTGCCCGCACCGGTGTCGGACGTCGAGAGCCTCTACGACACCGCCCTGCAGCTGCTCGCGCCGCTGGAGCCGGTAGAGCAGGGGGTACGACTGCTCGGCGTGACGCTGTCCAATCTTGGCGAGGGCGAGGAGGAAATGGTGGTGACGGCCGAGCAATTGGCGCTGGCGCTCGAATGGGCCTAAGTCTCGGCAAGAAGGAGTCCTCTATGGCCACGACGCTGAGCATCGATTTCGTCTCGGACGTTTCCTGCCCCTGGTGCGTCATCGGATTGCGCGGGCTGGAACAGGCGCTCGAAGCGCTGGATGGCGAGGTGTCGGCCGAGATCCGTTTTCAGCCGTTCGAGCTCAATCCGGGCATGGCCCCAGAGGGCGAGGATATCGGCGAGCATATCCAGCGCAAATATGGCAGCAGCCCCGAAAAATCGGCCGGGTTGCGCGAAGTGATCCGCACGCGGGCGGCAGATCTGGGCTTCACGATGAACATGGAGCCGGGCCGCCGCATCTACAACACGTTCGACGCTCACCGCCTGCTCCATTGGGCGGGGCTGCAGGATCCCGGCCGGCAGCGGGCGCTGAAACATGCGCTGTTCGCGATCTATTTCACCGAGGGCGGCAATCCGAGCGACCGTGCCGCGCTGCTCGATGCCGCCGGTCGCGCGGGGCTGGATGTCGCGCAGGCGGCGGCGATGCTCGATTCCGGCGCCCATGCCGACGCTGTCCGAGAGGCGGAGCAGCTGTGGCAGCGCCAGGGCATCCAGTCGGTCCCGGCGGTCATCATCGACGGCCGCTACCTGATCTCCGGTGGGCAACCGCCCGAGGCGTTCGAGAAGGCGCTGCGCTCGATCGCCGCCGAAAAGGCGACGGCCTGAACGGTCGGATCAGCCGGCGGCAGCACCGTCGGGGAAGTCGACCATGATCTCGCCCGAAATATCCTCCAGCGCCTCGCGCAGGCGGTCGACCGAGACATCGGGCGGGAGCAGCAGGTTGGCGCGGCCACGGAACAGTGGTGAACCCGACCAGGCGCTGCCCTCGATCTCGCTCGAAAAACCTTCGATGTTCACGTGGAGTCCGGCGAGCACGGTCGTCACTTCGCGGACGATGCCCGGTCGGTCCTGGCCGACGATCTCGATCGCGAGTAGGTCGCCCGAGCGGTCGTCTGCGGCGAGCGAGGGCGAGATCGAGACCGACAGGCCGTTCGCGTCGATCGCGTTTGCGGCCGCCTCCAGATCGCCGAGGCGGTCGGCTGGAAGCTCGACCAGCACCGATCCGACATATTGGCCGCCCAGCCGTGACAAATGGCTCTCCAGCCAGTTGCCGCCGACCTGATAGACGGCGTCGGCAAGCGCCTTGGTGAGGCCGGGGCGATCGCTGCCGACGACGGTCAGGATGACGGACTGGTTCATGGCTTCGCTCTCCATCTACATTTTCGTTCGGACGGCCGCGCTGTCGTGCGCGGTGCGCCCGGTCATTCCGATCGCATCAGGCTCCAGCCTATCTCGATTCCGTCGGCGGGAACCGATCCGGCGATGACCAACTGGCGGATCGCCCGCGGCCGGCCGCGCGAATCGATCCAGATACTGTCCTCGATCGCGACCTCACCGCCGCTCGCGCGGAAGCGCCACAGCGCGCCCTCCGCGATCCGCAACAGCGCGCCGCTGCCATCGGCGGTCGCCGATACGTCGACCTCGGGCGCCAGATGGAAGCGGATGGCGTAGCTCGTGTCGTCGTCCTTGGCGCGGCGGCCGGCGGGGAGGAGATGATCTTCGCCCTTCACCTGGCGACCGCCCTGCGCGATCTGGATCACCCGGCGATGCGCGAAACCGAAGCGCCGGACATAGCCATCATGGCGCATGTCGATCCGGCTGCCCTGCATATCCTCGCGGCGCTCGACCTCGACCTCGGTCACGCCCTTGCCGAGTGTGCCATCGGCATGGACCGCGGTGGAGTTGCTGTCGGCCAGCACCAGCGTCGAATGGGCCGCCGTGCTGCGCAGCGCCTGAGCCAGTTCAGGATGCAGCGCATTATTGGCGCCGCGCCCGCCACCGCAATTGACGATCAGCCGCCAGGGCCCGTCCGACATCTCCATCGCCAGCGTCGAGGCGCAGGCATTGCGCGCGAAACGCGACACCGGCGGCGGGGCGGCGTCGACGATGATCCGGGTGTGGCCGTTCGCCAGCCGCTGATAGCCCCAGTCGCGTGACTGGCGCAGCGGTCGGCCGCGAATACCCGATCCCGCCACCACGGCATCGATCCGCCCGCCGTCGACAGGCGCCGCGCCCTGCCAACTCGACAGGCCGCCATCGCCCATGGTGAGGCCCAGCAGCGGTGGCACCGCGCGGGTGAGGGCTTCGAGCAGCGGCGCCGGGAAGCGCTGGCCGCGCATCTCATAATATTTGCGCAGCATCGCCAGCAGGCCGATGAGGTCCATCTGCTCGATCGGCGAGCGGCTGACGATGCCGCCATCGGGATGGAGCGCAGCGTCGAGAGCGCGACCCAGTCCCTGCTCACCGTGTATCTGGCGTAACTCTCCGCCGGGGATCAGCAGCCCTGCGGCGGTGACGCCGGCCCAGGCGGCGACGCGGGGCAATCCCGGCGCAGCCTTGTCGGCGCTCCGGTCGAGATGCTTGGCGCCGCGGCTCAGCGTGTTGAGCACGGGTCCGCGCAGTTCGTCGGTCGAGACGATCAGCGGCGCGTGGCAGCCCCAGAAGAGGATGCGGCGGCCCCACAGGTCGGGGCGCCAGGCAGCCTCATGGACCTGCTTGCCGCAATTTTCGAGCCAGCGGCGCGTCAGCAGTTCGGCGATCGGTGCGACGCGCAACCGGGGTCCTGCCGCGCTCAGGTCGCGCAGCCATGCAAAGCTCTGCAGATGATCGCTGAACGCCGGGGAGATGGTGCGGGGGCGGAAATCGAAGGTCTCGATCGCGACGCTTTCGCCCTGCCAGAGAATTTCCCCGTCGAGCATCGCGCCTCCCAGGCGCACCAGCCCCTCGATCGGGTCGACCGGCACGTCGAGCAGCTTCAGCGGATAGCGGCCCCGCAACCGGAAATTGTGTACCGGGGTCCGCCAGGACAGAGCGTGGAGGCGACCGGAAACGCGCTCCGCCAGCGAATGGCTGCGGTCATGCTCGACGCGGATCAGGCGTCGGCCGGGCTCAACGCCGTCGTCGAAGCCGGGCCCGTCGCTCATCGCCTTATGCTCAGCCTTTCCTGAGGCCGGCGATATTGTCGGCGTAGCAGTCGGGGCCGCCCCGGAAGGTCGCCGTCCCCGCGACCAGCGCGGTCGCACCCGCCGCGATCACGCGCGGCGCCGTGTTCGCATCGACGCCGCCATCGACCTCGAGTTCGATAGGCTTGCCGGTCTTGTCGATCATCTTGCGGATCGCCTCGATCTTGCGCAGTTGGCCCTCAATGAAGCTCTGTCCGCCGAAGCCGGGGTTCACGCTCATCACCAGCACCAGGTCGATATCCTCGATCAGATAATCGAGCATCTTGGCGGGCGTCGCGGGATTCAGCGAGATGCCAGCCTTCTTGCCGAGCGACTTGATCCGCTGGACGGTGCGGTGGACGTGGGGGCCTGCCTCCGGGTGAACGGTGATGATGTCCGCACCCGCATTGGCGAAATCTTCGAGGAAGGCGTCGACCGGCGAGATCATCAGGTGGACGTCGAACGGCTTGGTCGTGTGGGGGCGCAGCGCCTTCACCACCGCCGGACCGATCGTGATGTTGGGGACGAAGTGGCCGTCCATCACATCGACGTGAATCCAGTCGGCGCCTGCTGCGTCGATGGCGCGAACTTCCTCGCCGAGGCGGGCGAAGTCGGCGGAGAGGATCGAAGGCGATATCTTTACGGGCTGGGTCATATCCGTTCCGATTAGCCATGTGGGCAGGGCCGGGCAAGGTCGGAGGGCCGTGCGCCGGACACTGTCTGTCTCCCATCGGGAAGGCAGGAAGTGGTCAGAGCCCCAGCTGTGTCCGGTCGACCGTGGCCGCGACAAGTTCTGCGCGCGACGCCGCCTGGCGATATTCGGCGTCGATCTGGCGTAGCCGCGCGTCGGCGGCCGTCTCCTCACGCAGGTTGACGAGCAGGAAGTCGCTGGCGCCCAGCTGGAAACGGCGACGTTCCGCTTCCGCCATGCGGTTCGCCAGTCGTGCTTCGTCGGCGGCAAGGTTCACCAGCTTGGACGTCGCGTCGACCTGGATGGAGAAGGAGCGGATCTCGACCTGGATCTGTTCCGACAGCAGCTTGCGGCGCAGCGTCAGGCTTTGGGCCTCGGCCTCGGCTTCGGCGATGCGGCCGCGCGCCTGGCGGCGCTGCAACGGGACGGAGAAGCGCAGGCCGACGATGGTCTCGGTCGGTGAGCGGCTCGACCCGCCGAGCCCGGCCGGCCCGATGTCCTTGCTCGTCTCGGCCCGCACGTCGAGGCGCGGGGAGAGTTCATTTTCGGCCAGTTGGATCTTGGTGCGGTTCTGGTCGAGGCGAACGAGGATCGCGTCGAGATCGGGCCGCGAGATCGGCATGCCTTCGAGCGCGCTGGTCGGCGGGAGCGTGAAGGTCGGAAAACTGGCCGGCAGCCGGGAGCGGTCGACGACGACGGGGGTGCCGCTATCGTCGCGCAGAAACAGCGACAGGCTGTTGGCCGCCGCCGCGAGATCCTGTTCGGCCCGCACCAGCAGCGCTTCGCGCCGGATCATGTTCTGACGGTTCTCGGTCGCAAGGATGTCGGGCCGTGAGCCGCGCGCCACCTGTTGCTCGATCGACTGCTGCCGGTCGGTCGCCAGCTTCAGCAGATCGCGATAGATGGCGACCCGCTGACCCGCCGCCACCCAGTTCTGATAGGCGTCGATCGCGCGCCGCTGAACGCCGATCGCGACCATTTGGCGGTCGAGCCGCGCGATGTCGATGTCACGCTCGGCGATCGATAGCTTGGCCCGGCGATCATCGATGAAGCGGTCGCGCAGCAGTGCGAAATAGCCGCCCAGCTTCACCTCGCCGAGCCGGTTGGTGAAGGACTTGTCTTCATAGATCGGAAAGTCGCCGCGCGAGACGCGATAGCCAGCATAGAGGCCGCCGCCATTGTTGAGCAGCGGCTGGCTCGCCTTGCCCTCGACGATCGTGCCGTCATAGGTGCCGGTCAGCCGACTGGTCGCATCGGCTTCGAACAGCAGGTCGAACGCGCCTTGTGCCGAGAGCCGCCGCCCTTCCACCTGCCGCTGCTTGGCGATCGCGTCGAGGATCGCCGGCGCGTGCTGCGCAGAGGAGCGCAGCAGTTCATCGAGCGTCAGCGGGGTGGCTGCGCCGGCCGGAGCCGCCAGCAGACCCAGCAAGGCCAGAACCGGCAGCAGCCAGCGGATCATTTGGCGGTGTCCTTCGCGGAGTCGGCCTTGGCCGCATAGCCCGCTTCGGCTTCCTGCGCCGGGCGGCGGAACTCGAGCGGGAAGTCGTTGAGCTGACGCCAGAGTTCGTAGCCGAGCGACACCGTCTCCATCTGGATCCAGCCGCGCACTTTCGCGCCTACGCGGACATAGGCGGCGGCCGGCCAGGGGGCCTTGCCGGGGGTTTCTTCGATGATGACACGAAACAGGCCGGTGGCCTGGGCGGACGGGTCGATCGAGCGGACCCGCCCGTCGAACATGCCCTGCGCGACCGAAGGCCAGCCGCTGAACTGGATCGCTGGCCAGCCTTCGAAGGCCAGCCGCACGGGCCGGCCGGGCCGGACAAGCGCGATGTCACGACCGTCGATCATCAACTCGATAACGCGGGCGGGGGTTTCCGGTGCGAGCATCGCAAGCTGGCTGCCTGCGCTGACCAGCGTGGCGCCCGCGACCGCATTGATCGACTGGATGCGGCCGTCGCGCGGGGCGGTGACGAGCAGCGCTGACTGGCGGTTGAGGGCGAGATCGGCGCGGTTGAGCTTGGCGCGCGACTCTGCCAGCTTGGCACGCTGTTCGGCGACCTTGATCTGCGTCGCTTCATAATCGCGCCGCGCGATCAGCCCCTCCGAAAGGAGCTGCGCCGACCGGTTAACGTCGAGCTGGGCGACGGCGATCGCCTGCTCCACGGACGCGACCTCGGCCGCCACCTGCGCCCGTTCGGCCTGCAGGCGGGCGACCACATTGGGGTCGTTGTCGACGAGCAGGGCAATCTTGTCGCCCTTCGCCACCACCTGACCGTCCTGCACGAACCATTTTTCGACACGTCCGGGTACGAGGGCGGTGATCGGCTGGACACGGTCGAGCGGCGACAGGGCAATCACCTGCCCGGTACCGGCCGAGGTCTGCACCCAGGGCACGATGAACAGCAGGACGGATATGATCCCGATGGCGATGCCCAGCATCCACGCGATGACGCGCGCCATCCTGGGTGGCTGGAGCGAATCCAGCGTGCGGAAGTGCCGGATATGTTCAGGCCTGAAGGGCATTAGCCGATCCTTCCCGCTTGGCCGTTTCCATGAGTTCTGTATCGGTTGCGCATCGCGTCTGGCTGGTCGTGCCGATCCAGAGGTAGCCGTCACGCACGATGCCTTGCGGGCGGCGCGTGAACTGCAGCACGGTCGTTCCGCTTTCGCGCAGCCTGGTGAGTGCACGGTTCAGGCAGTCCGGCGGCATCAGATCATAGAGTGGGGACAGTACCAGCAGCTTCGGGCGCGCGAGCAAGGCCGCCGCCAGCTTGAGCGCGATCAACTCGCCGACCGATAGCGGCCAGCCCGAGCTGGAGATGATCGTATCGAGGCCCTTTTCGAGGCTGCTGATCCGCCCGGCCAGATCGACCGTCTCCAGCACGCCGATCATCCCGTCCTGCGTGCCGGAAGCGGCCAGGCGCAGATAGTCGCGGATCGACATTTCGACGAAGCTGGGGCGGTCGAACACCATGATGTCGGCGCGGAGCCGATACATGTCGAAGCCGGAAATATCTCCGCCCCCGATCAGCACCATGCCGCGCCGCGCCACGGCATGCCGCTTGAGCAGGCGTGACAGCGAGCCTTCCACGCCCGCCGCCGCCATGACCACCAGCTGCTCGCCGCTCTCGATCGAGAAGTCGAACCGATGGTCGCCATATTCGGCGCCGCGCAGCCTCACCGCACCGTCGACCGGACCGGTGCCGCCCGTCTGTCCCTGTTCCTGCGGGATCTCCCAGAACAGCGACAGCTCCTCGAGCCCGGCGGCGAACTCGTACAGTGCCTCGAGATAGGTTCCGAACTGCGAGATGCCGTAGAAGACCCCGGACAGGATCAGTTCGGCCGCGACCAGCTGGCCGATCGACAATTCGCCGCGGATGATCAGCCACCCGCCCAAAGCGAGCAGCGTGGCGCTGGCGAGCGCGTAGATCAGCAGCAGGGCGATCGTCTGTGCGAAGGTGTAGCTGAAATGCTTGCGGTGGGCCGCGACATAGCCCGCCGTCAGCGTTTCCGAGCGCTGGATGGCGTAGGCCAGGTGACGACTCGACTTGTAGAATCCGTTCGAGCCGCCGACACTTTCGAGCCAGTGGGCTGCACTGTGCTTCGCCTGGCTCTTCTCGACCGCGCTCGAGATGGCTGCGGACGCCCAGAACTGCCAGACAAGCAACAGCAGGAGGACCAGGACCGCGTTGAAGGCCAGGAAAAAGGGATGATAGAAGCTGGTCACTGCCAGCCCGATCACGCCCTGAAGCGCGATGGTAAACCCGCCGATGATGAGGCTGGGCAGCGCTTTCTGCACAGTCATCAGGTCGAAATAGCGGTTAAACAGGTCGCCGCGCAGCGCGTCGGTGAAAAAGGGGTTCTGCGCGTGCACCGCGCGCAGCGTGATCTCCGCGACGATACGGGCGAACCAGCGCCGCTCGAACCGCGCCATAAGGTGGATGCGGATTGCGGACAGGATGCCCGACAGCGCGAGCAGCAGGAACAGGATCAGCGCCAGGGTGAACAGCGGTGCGGGCAGGGCGGTGTTCGCGACCGAATTGATCAGCAGCTGGACCGAGATCGGGGTTGCGAGCGACAGCAACGAGATCGCCACGCCATAGACGGCGGCGATCTTGAGATAGCCGGCGTCCGGAGCGAGGACGAGCTTGATCCAGCCCCGCAGCGCTCTCACCCCATAATTTTGTCCCGCCACCATGACCTCCCAATTCGCTGTCCTAAGGTGGTATCGCCGATCAATATGTCTAGCCCGACCTCAGCTATATGTTCGATAGGTATTTCCTATTGGTTGCACTGCAGCAAAACTTTGTCACGCAATCGTTTGCCTCAACATCTCCGCCAGAGCAAGAAATGCCGGTGCGCGGCCCGAGCCCGCGCGCCAGACCAGACCGATCTCGCGATAATAGCGGCCTTCGGCAAAGGGGCGGACGACGACGTCGTCGTCCTCGCGCACTTCCTGCCGCACATAGCGCTCGGGCAGCAGAGCCAGACCCATGCCCATGCCCGCCATCTGGCGGATGGCGTCGAGGCTGGTTCCCTCATAATCACGCAGAACCTGCGCATCGGCTGCGGCGGCCAGTGCCATGATCTGGTCGCTCATCCGATATTCGGGCTGCAGCGTGAGCAGCCCCCGTCCGCGCAGGTCGTCGAGCCCGATGCCGTCCGCCCCACGGAGCGGGTCGTCCGCCGCCATGGCGATCAGCAGCGGCTCGCGGAACAGGGACTCGATGTGCAGATTGCCGCCATCGACAGGCAATTGCACCAGGATGACGTCGTGAATCCCGCTCAGCAGATTCTCGGTCAGCCTGTTGGGCAATCCCTCGCGAACATGGACCCTGAGCGAAGGGCTTACCGAGTGAAGTCGCGCCACGACCTGCGGGAGCACATAGGGCCCCAGGGTCGGGCTGACGCCCAGTCGGATCGTCCCGACCAGCGGATCGTCCGACCGACGCGCGGTGGCGACGAAATTGTCGACTTCCACCAGCACCCGGCGCGCTGCTGCGACGGCCTCCCTGCCCAGCGGGGTCAATATCGCGCGCCGTCCGCGTTCCACGATCCGCCCGTTGAGCAGGCGTTCGATCTGGTGGATCTGTTCCGAGAAGCTCGGCTGGGATACGCCCTCGGCCGCGGCCCCGCGCGTGAAGCTGCCATGATCGGCCAGGGCGACCAGATAGCGCAGCTGTCTTAGCGTCGGGTTCATCGCGCGAGTTTAGCGCACCCGCCGGGTTTGCAGAAGGGCGGGTGGATGCCCCGTGCGGGTTCAGTGCGCGGCGCTGGTGTCGACGTCGGCGGGCGGCCTCGGCGAGAACCAGATGACCAGAGCGGCCGCGATGAAGATGACCGTCGACACGGCGAACAGCTGGGTGGTCGCCAGGGTTGCGCTTTCCTGGTCGACCAGTCGCTCGATCGTCGACAGCGCCTGTTCGACGCTCATGCCCATCGACGCCAGAACCGACTGGGTTTCGCCGGGCTGCAGGGTCGAAGCGAGGTCGTTGCGCGCAACGCGGGTGCTGTTGTCCCACCATGTGCTGGAGAGCGACGTGGCGATCGCCCCCGCCATGGTGCGCAGGAAGTTCATCACCCCGGCGGCCGAGGCGGTTTCCTCGGGATCGACCGCGCCCAGTGCGATGATCGTGACCGGTACGATGAAGAAGGGCAGGCCGAAGCCCTGCATCAGCTGCGGGAGGGCCAGCGTCCAGAAGTCGGCCTCGCTGGTCCATAGCGCACGGGGAATGCAGGCGAGTCCCATCGACACGATGCCGAAGCAGACGATGGCGCGCGGATCATATCTCTCGGTCAGTTTGGCCGCGACCGGGGACATGACCACGGCGAGGACGCCGGTGAAAGCGGTCGCGTAGCCGGCCCAGGTCGCGGTGTAGCCCATGCTCGTCTGCAGCCATTGCGGGATGATTACTGCCGAGGCGAAGAATGTCCCAAAGGCAAAAGCGAGGCTGGCGACCGCGACAGCGAAGCCACGGTGCCGGAACACCCGGATGTTCACGATAGGCTCTTTCTCGGTAATCTCCCAGATCAGAAAGACGACGAAGCCGATCGCCGCGACGATGCCCAGGCTGACGATGAAGCCGTCTTCGAACCAGTCGTGCTCCCGGCCCAGGTCGAGCATCAGCTGCAGCGCGCCGATCCACAGGACCAGCAGGACGAGGCCGACCATGTCGACGCCCATCCTGACCCGAAGCGTTTCCGACCTGGCGAGCATGATCGACGCACCGGCGGCACAGAACAGCGCGACCGGGATGTTGATGAAGAAGATCCAGTTCCACGACCAGTTGTCACTGATCAGGCCGCCGAGGATCGGGCCGAGCACGGGCGCGACAACGGTCGTCATCGCCCAGATGCCCATGGCCTGGCCATGTTTCTCCTTCGGAAAGATGCGCAGCAGCAGCGTCTGGCTGAGCGGCATCAGCGGGCCGCCGCACAGTCCCTGTCCGACGCGGCAGGCCACCAGCATGGTCAGCGTGGTCGAAAGCCCGCAGAGGACGGAGAAGATCCCGAAGCCGAGCATGGCGACGGCAAAAGTGCGGACAGCGCCAAAGCGCATCGCCAGCCAGCCGGTCAACGGAACGCAGATTGCCTCTGCCACGGCATAGGAGGTGATGATCCACGTCCCCTGGGACGGCGAGATGCCCAGCGATCCGGCGATGTGCGGGACCGAGACATTGGCGATGGTCGTATCGAGCACGACCATGAAATTGGCGAGAGCCAGCACGATCCCGGCGGCGAGCAGGCGTCCACCGCGCAGCGTCTCGGCGGGAAGATCATTGGGTGCCATCACCGGACTCCGAAGGCGGATTGCGAGTCGAACGCTGTACTAGGCCGTACAGTTTTCGCCCTGCCGCGCTTCGACTGTCCTGTCAATCATTTCGTACTCGGTGGTACAGTTTTCGCGGTCAATCCTTGCGGGTGAAACGCGCGACGAAGAAGCCATCGGCGCCGCCGCTGTCGGCCAGGGTGCCGGGCCTTACCCGCACCCGTCCGACCTTGTCCGGGACCACGCCGCTCGGCAGCTCTTCCGGCTGCACGGGATCGAGGCGCCAGTCGGCGTGGGCAGCGAGGAAGCCCTTGGCGATCTGCTCCCCCTCGTCGGCTTCGAGCGAGCAGACCGCATAGATCAGCCGCCCTCCGGGTGCGACCAGCGAAGCGGCGTGCGCGATCAGTCGCTGCTGCTGCTCGGCGGCGTCGGCGATGATCCGTACCGTTGCGCGGTGAAGGACGTCGGGGTGGCGCCGGAATATTCCGGTGGCCGAGCAGGGAGCGTCGAGCAACACCAGGTCGAACCGACGCTCCGGCGCGAACTCGGCCGCATCGGCGACCTGAATGTCGGCGCCGAGGCGGGTCCGCTCGAGATTTTCGCGAAGCCGCGCCAGCCGTGTGTCCGACTGGTCCACCGCCGTCACCTGCCAGCCGGCTGGGGCGAGTTGCATCGTCTTGCCGCCGGGGGCAGCACAGAGATCGAGCGCCGTGCGGTCGTCGCCTGCCCCCGCCAGCCGTGCAGGCTGGCTCGCGGCGATGTCCTGGACCCACCAGCTGCCCTCGTCATAGCCGGGCAGATCGACGATCCGCTGGCCCGCCGCGATGCGCACATGGCCGGGCTGGAGGCTTACGCCCTCCAGCCGCTCTGCCCAGACCGCGCTATCCTCGCCGGGTTTGAGGCTCAGGTCGACCGGCGGCGGCGCGGCAAGCGACTGCCGCGCGGTTTCGACCGCCTCCGTGCCCCAGCTCTTCTGCCAGCGATCGGCCACGGCGGCGGGCAGATGCGGGGGATCGGGAAGCGCGGCGTTTTCGCGCATCGTGCGGCTGAAAACGGCATGGATCAGCTTGCGGGGGCCGCCGTCGGCGAGCGGAAGAATGGTGGTGATCGCCGCATGGGCGGGCGTCTTCAGGACCAGCGCCTGCACCAGCGCCATCCTGAGCAGCATGCGCGCCTTGGAGTCGGGTGGCAGTGGCCGTTCGGTCGAGACGTCGATCAGGCGGTCGAGATCGTCGAGGCGGCGGAGCGTCTCGGCGGCGATGGCATGGGCGAAGGCGCGGTCGTCGCCCCGGTCGAGTTCGGCGCACGCGCCGTCCATCGCTGCTTCCAGCGGGGCGCCCCGGCGCAGGACCGCGTCGAGGAGCTTGAGCGCGGCAAGGCGCGTGGGAGTGCCGGGGGGAGAGTCTTTCACCGGCCAGCCCTTAGAGCGTGTGAAATCATCTGACGATTAAGAAAATGCGAGGACCGTTCTCGTCGTTCGATCGCGGGGGGAAAGTCGTCGTCGACGTTGTCCAACGCCCCTGCTCAGGGCGCCTCAACGGCGGCGGTTGGGATCGAGCGCGCTGCCGCGGGGGCGGGTCTTGGGCACCGAGGAGATGGCCCCGGCCCGGCGCTGCGGGACCGTGCGGGCAACGGCGCGCGCGGGCGCGGGGACGCTGCCCATCTCGCGGGCAATGTCATGCAGGTGCGCGATCCGGTTCTCGGTCGCCGGATGGGTCGAGAAAAGGCTGTCGCCGCCACGGCGAAGGCCGGGCACGATGTAAAGCGCGGAAGCGGCAGGATTGCGCTCCGCCACCGGGTTCGGGATGTGTGCCGCGCCATTGGCGAGCTTCGCCAGCGCCGAGGCAAGGGCATGCGGCTTGCCCGAAATCTCCGCCCCGCCCCGGTCCGCGCCATATTCGCGGGCGCGGCTGATCGCCATCTGGACGATCATCGCGGCGAAGGGAGCCACGAACACCGCCAGGATCGTCGCCAGAACCTGCCCGCCATCGCGATCGCGGCCGCCGCCGAAGAACATGCCGAAATTGGCCAGCATCGAAATCGCGCCTGCAATCGTCGCTGTCATCGTCATGATCAGAGTGTCGCGGTTGCGGACATGGGCAAGCTCATGTGCCATCACGCCCTCGATCTCGTCGCGGTCGAGGATCGCAAGCAGGCCGGTGGTCGCGGCGACGGCGGCGTGTTGCGGATCGCGACCGGTAGCGAAAGCGTTGGGATGCTCGCTGTCGATCACATAGACTTTCGGCATCGGCATGTTCGCGCGCCGGGCAAGGCCGTGGACGAGACCGACCAGTTCGGGGCAGTTGCCGGCGTCGACCTCGCGCGCGCCGTGCATCTTCAGGACGATTTTGTCGGCGTTCCAATAGGTGAACAGGTTCATCGCGCCGGCCACAGCCAGCGCGATCAATGCGCCGCCCGAGCCACCGATCGTGAAGCCCAGCGCCATGAACAGCGCAGTCAGCGCCGCCAGCAGCATCGTGGTACGTACCAAGTTCATCTTGTCATCGCTCCTCGAGACGACAATGTGGGGGGCATGTCCTGCCCGTTCAATCGCCCGCCCATTCTATCCGAGGTCGATCGATCCGGCGTCAATGTCAGCAGAGGATGAATCCATGGCCGGAAAGCGCCCACCGCACGTGAAGGCCCCCGCGCATCTGTCGCCGAGCCCGCCCGTACCGCAGCCCGAAGAGGTGCGCCCCACTGCCGAATCGGGCGGACGCGACGGACCCGACCCCACCCGCTATGGCGACTGGGAGCTCAAGGGTATTGCGGTCGATTTCTGACGGTCAGCGGCTGCCGGCAGCAGCTGGCATAGCGGTGACGGAAGCCGGAGCGCTCGGCTGCACCGGAGCCGGCTTGGTTCCGGGCACCGCGGGTTCGAGCAGGGCAAAGCTTTCGATCCGGTCGAGCGCTGCCCTGGCCTGAACATAGCGCCGTGCCTCGCCGATCCAGCCGGCGGCGGCGGCACGGGCCGGAA